>CACZGM010000084.1 GCA_902780695.1 uncultured Ruminococcus sp.
TCGCCGCCGTAAAAAATACCACTGATATATTGCGGACTTTTGCAGATAGTATATCTGCATTATGAAAACAAGGAGAACTGTAAAAATGAGGAAAATTTCGGGAATCATAAACATAGCGGCGGCGCTCCTCGCTTCTCTGCTGTTCATCGGCACCGCAGCCTACGGCGAAGCATCACAGGCTCGCCCAGCCGCCGCATATACGGAATACACGGAACGGAAAAAAGTGATAGTCTGCGGCAATCCGTTCGGGATAAAAATGCTTACCGAGGGCGTCGTTGTAACGGATTTCGGGGCTGTGAACGGCAGGATAAGCCAGCAGTCCCCCGCAGAAGCAGCCGGTGTTCGCAAGGGCGACATTATAACATCGGTGAACGGTATGAGGATAAATGACAGCTCGGCACTCGCGGCGGCGATACAGCGCGATCCTGTCTGCACTATCGGGGTGATGCGGGACGGTGAACCGATGACATTCACGGCAAACGCGATAGAATCGCAGTCCGACGGTGAATACAAACTCGGAATGTGGACAAAAGACAGCGTAGCGGGCATCGGTACTATGACGTACTATGACCCGGAAACAAAGGTATTCGCAGGATTGGGGCATGGTGTGAGCGACTCCGTGACGGGTGTACGGCTGCCCCTGCTCAGCGGTGAGGTCACGGCGGTTACGATCACGGACATTGTGCGAGGTTCGGCAGGGTCTCCAGGTGAGCTGTGCGGTGCATTCATGTCGGGTGTGGAGCTTGGGAAGCTGACGCTCAACAGCGATTTCGGCATTTTCGGGGAATGCCCGGAACCGCCTGTACTCGGTGAGCCGACAGAAATAGCGGAACGAAGCGAAGTCAGGGTAGGAAACGCGGTGATCTGCACGACCACGGGCGGAATGATGCCGAAAGAGTACGCGATAGAGATAGTGACTATCGACCGTGAAAGCACGTCTCCGGCGCATAATATGACTATCCGGATCACGGACGATGAGCTTCTTGCCCGTACCGGCGGTATAGTTCAGGGCATGAGCGGCAGTCCGATAATACAGGACGGAAGGCTCGTCGGAGCGGTAACTCACGTTCTCGTCAACGATTCCGCTATGGGATACGCGGTTTTTGCGGATAATATGCTCAATGCGTATGAAAGTGGTTAATGCGGCGGACGCGCCGCTCCTCGGTTAGTTATTCTCTGCTATGTATAGTAACAAAAAAGCGCACAGACTGGCAATCTGTGCACTTTTTGCTATTATAGAAATCGGAGTCTCTGCCAATCCCAATACATTTTTGGGGGAGCGGCCTGCTGATGTGACTCTTATAATCTCAAAGCTGTCAGAACATCTTCGCTTTTATCTGCGAAGCGGCGAACGCGCCTTCAAGCGCCTGTCCGTTCTCCTTGGGGTGAAGTCCGTCACGCAGATATCTGCCCTCTCCGCCTATGTTCTCGAACTTCTCACAGATGCCGCAGCCGTGGAAGCAGTCAATGAGCTGCACGCTCATAGCGCCGGTCACCTTCGTGAACACTTCGCTTATCTGCCGCTCGATCTTCGCGTTGTGTGCCGGATCGGCTGCCTGTATAGGCGTAAGCACGAATATACGCGCGTCCGGGAAATTCTCCGAGATCGTCTGTATGCACCAGCGCATGGCTCCCGCTTCCGTGAACAGATCTACAGCGGGATTATCCGTGAGGGACTTTCCGCTGCACGCCTTTTCGGCATCGCCAAGCATATCCGTGGCATCGTTCGTACCCATTGCAAACGCAAATATGTCCGGAGCCGCCGCTGTACCGTTCTTTACATCAGACAGGAAATGCTGCACATGAACTATCGCGCAGTTATTTACTCTCTTCTGCATCTCTGCGGGATCCTCGGTAGGCAGCCAGCCGTCGCTGATCCCGGCAAAATCCGGGCTGCCGTAGTCCTGTGTAGTAACACTTGTGCCGCCGACCTCGACCGTCCTCTTGTACCATACCGAGCTTCCGACCGCCACGTTGTGATGCGATGCAAATCCAAGCTCGTTGAAAACGTGCCACGACCACTGATTTCCGGCGGTTATGCTGTCGCCGTCAACACCGAAATTGATTTTTCCGAAATCCATTTTCCTGTTCCTCATTTCATCTACAATTTTGCATTCCGTTTCCCTGTTTCGACTGTTTGAGCCGTCAATTGACCGGGAAGCGTATTTCATAATTTTCTCCCCCGTTTTTCGCGGGGGAGAAACAATTATTTCAGTTGTTCGCTGTCAAGCACAATCGTGAACGGTCCGTCATTCAGCAACTCAACCTTCATGTGGGCGCCAAAAACTCCCTTCTCCGTGCGGAACTGCTCCGAGCAGACCGATATGATATACTCATACAGCTCATTTGCGAGTGCGGGGGCTCCCGCCTTTACGAAAGACGGACGGAATCCCTTGCGGCAGTCCGCATAAAGCGTGAACTGCGATATCAGCAGAAGCTCACCGTTCACATCGGAAAGTGACAGATTCGTCTTGCCGTTCTCGTCATCGAATATCCGCAGACCGAGCATCTTGTGCAGCATCTTGTCCGCAGTCTCCCTCGTGTCGCTGTCGGATATGCCGATAAGCACCATAAACCCCTTGCCTATGCTGCCGACGGTATTTCCGTCAACAGTCACCGACGCGTGCGAGACACGCTGTATCACAAACCTCATTCGCCGTTTCCGCCTTTGTTTCGATTGCTGTTCATATTGGCTCAGATTCTGAAATTCTTCAACTGTTGTTCAAGCACACGAGCCTGACTTGCAAGCTCCTGCGAGCTTGCCGCGGATTCTTCCGCAGTCGCCGCGTTGCTCTGTACCACCTCGGTGATGCTGTTCAGACCACCGGTAACGGTTCCGATATCCGCTGCCTGCTTGCGTGAGGAATCGGCGACCATACCGACAAGCGAACTGAACTCGCGCACGGAATCGCTGACCTGATCGAGCGAACGGCTCGCAGATTCGTTGAGCTGTACACCCTGATCGACCGCTGCCACGCAGCGTCCTATTACCTGCACCGCATTCTTTGCCGCTTCCGCCGACTTGCTCGCACTTGCCCGCGTCACCCGCTCTAGCAGCCTCAACAGCCGCGTTGAGCGCAAGGATATTGGTCTGGAATGCGATATCGTCTATCAGCTTGGCAATGGACTGTATCTCCTCGGAAGCCTTGCGGATATCCTCGATAGCGCCGCTCAGGTTCTTCATATCCTCGTTGCCGGTCTCTACGTTGCGGACTGTCATCTCGGACAGGCTTCTCATTCTGTCTGTCATTTCCGCATTTGCGGCAACGTTGTCGTTTATGTTCTTTATCAGGCTGTCAAGCTCCTTGAGCGTACCGGCTTCGGTAGTGGAGTTGTCCGCGAGGCTCTGGGCTCCGACAGCGAGCGATCCCGCGCCGCTGTTTACCTGATCTCCCGCAGCTCTTATCGTCTCGATAGTACTGCGGAGCGAGTCGGAGATGTTGTTGAGCGAGGACTTGATGCTGTTGAATTCGCCCTCATACTCCACGCTGCTCTCTGCGGTAAGGTTACCGCCGGATATCTCACCGAGCATATAATCTATATCCTTGATATAGGAACCGAGGTTGACGATAGTTCTCTCCATTGCCTGCGAAAGCACTTCCGTCTCGTCGCCGCGGTCATTTGCCCTGAACCCTGTATCGATCTCACCGCGCGAGAACTTTTCGAGGCACTCGGTAGTTCCGGTTATCGACTGAGCTATCTTCTTTGCAACACCTATGGAAACTACCGTACCGATAGTTGTAAGAATACCAGCCCACAGAAGCAGAATAAGAACCGCGATCTTTCCGCCGGAGTATATGTTTGAGGAATCGGAAGCAAAGAAAATGCTGACATCTTTATGATCGCTCACGGGGGACGCATATATTACGTTAGCGGTCATAGAATTGCCCTCGTGCGCAGCGGTCCCGGACTGCAGCTTTGAGAGGAGTCCGGCGTAGGTCTTGTCTCCGCTTATGCTGGTGCCGATCTTGCTTTTATCAGTGGCGATCATTACTTTTCCTGTATTTGTGTTGACAATATAGCCCCACATTCCGTCGCCCTTCATTATCTCGATAGCATAATCGAAATATGTACCGACAAGTTCACCGACAATGATATCTGATCCGCGGTTGTATGCCACAAGGTAAACGTCATGAGAAGGCAGATATGTTATGCTCAAGGCATTCGCGGCAAGCCCTCTGGCTTCGTTTTCAAAATCTTTGTAGTCGTAACTTCTTGCATCTCCGAGAGCGAACACCGATTCGTATATATCATTATCCTCACCGGGGACCGAGTCTTTCAGACCGCCCGGCAGGAAACTCATTTCCTCATGCATAGAGCTGTCAACGCTTCCTAAAACAGCATTACCGAGTACATCGGCAAATTTGCTCTCAACGATATTTATCGTAGCCGCCGCAAATAAAGCGACTGCGAACGAAGCTACGCCAGCACACAATATACCGAGTCTCAGAAGACGTTTTTTAATTGATGTTTTCATTTGCTGCGCTCCTTCTCGGAAATTATTCCGCATTTTATTTGATTTTACCACATTTTTTAAAAAAAATCAAGTAAAATTATCATTTTTGTATTCAAATCTGATAATTTTTTTGACAGGACAGACATACTTTTATATCAAACACAAAAATCTCCCGCACATACCTGTACGGGAGACTGTTTTCTGTTACAGAAAAACCAATTCTTAATTCTGAATTTGTTTATATCGCTTGCCTGATCTTCTCCGGCATTGTTCTCTTGACTATATCCGCGCCCATTGCACGGAGCTTTAGATCCATATTGTCGTATCCGCGCTCTATGTGGTAGATGTCCTCTATCTCCGTAACGCCTTCCGCTGTAAGACCGGCGATTATGAGCGCCGCGCCCGCACGCAGATCCGTTGCCTTTACGGGAGCGCCTGTGAGGTGGTCAACACCTTCGATCACGGCAACCTTACCGTCAACCGAGATATCCGCACCCATTCTGCGGAGCTCGTCGGCATATCTGAAACGGTTGTCGAAAATACCCTCGGTTATGATGCTTGTCCCCTTTGCAAGAGTAAGAAGCGCACCGAGCTGTGGCTGCATATCGGTCGGGAAACCGGGATGCGGCATTGTCTTGACAGTGATCCTGTCATAGCTGCCCTGTCCGATGACTCTGATGCTGTCGTCATATTCCATAACAACAACACCTATCTTGCGCAGCTTTGAGGTTATCGGTTCAAGATGCTTCGGGATAACGTTTTTGATAAGCGCATCGCCCTTTGTTGCGGCAACCGCCATCATAAACGTACCTGCCTCGATCTGATCCGGGATTATCGAATACTCTGTGCCGTGGAGTCTGTTCACGCCCTTGATCTTGATAACGTCGGTACCGGCGCCCATTATATCTGCGCCCATGGAGTTGAGGAAGTTCGCGAGATCGACAATGTGCGGTTCCTTGGCGGCGTTTTCAAGTATGGTAAGACCCTCCGCCTTGACAGCGGCGAGCATAGCGTTTATGGTAGCTCCTACGGAGACTTTGTCGAAATAGATCTGCGTTCCGAAAAGGAAATCAGCCTTGATATCAACGATACCGTGTACTATCGAGCATTTTGCTCCGAGGGAACGGAAGCATTTCAGATGCTGATCCATAGGTCTGTCACCGAGATCGCAGCCGCCCGGCATCGGAACCTGAGCGTGTCTGAATCTGCTGAGCAGCGTAGCAAGGAAATAGTACGAAGCTCTCATGGAACGCGCAAGCTCGTAAGGCACCGGCATATCCCTGATAGGTCTCGGGTCTATTTCGAGCGTATTCTTATTGATGAATCTGATCTCCGCGCCGAGCTCGCGCAGGATACGAAGATCTATCGTAACATCGTTTATGGAAGGAACATTTTCGAGCACGCAGGGCCCGTCGGCAAGGATAACAGCAGGTATGATCGCAACTGCGGCATTCTTTGCACCGCTTATCTCTACTTCACCCGTAAGTCTGTTTCCGCCGTTTATTATAAATTTCTCCAAAATATTAACCTCTTGTTCGGTATTTTGGACACACGCGCTGCGGCAGTACCTGCCATAACGGAATGCCCAATGAACCTGAAGCGACCGCTCCGCGGTACGCGATAGGGCTTTGGGAGTTATACCGGTTCCTTATCACCAGGAAAGGGATCGGTATATATCGGAATCCGTTCCGATAACGAAGCACACCTCCGCCGAAGTCCTCGGCGGCGATATGTATTGATTATAGCATACTTTCTTCCAAAAATAAAGCCTTTTTGGAGAAAATCTACATTTTCAACATATATTTTTAACAGAAGCCGTTTTATTATTCATGGCAAAATTACGCATTTACTGTGTATTCAAGCGGGAAAAGCCCACTGCAAGCGCTTTTCACGCTCTTAACACCATTTATTCACATTTTTGTTTATTATGCACAATCATTCCTCGATAACAACGACTTCATCATCGTCATCCGGCAGAGAATCGGCTTCATAAGAGGGTTCGATGTTTCCTTCGTCATTATTCTGTGAAGCTGCTTCCGTCACCGGTTCTTCCGTCATCGGTTCTTCGGGCAGCGTTTCGGCTTCGCCGGCGGTCTGTGAGGTTTCACCGCCCGCATCGCTTACGGTGTTTTCCGCAGCCGCTTCATCGGGGCTTACCGTTGTATCGCTGTCGGAAGGCGGGGTTGGCAGCGTTTCCGCAACTACCTCGTCACCGGTGGTTTTCTTCGGCTTGGCTGTCTTCTTGGTCTCCGAGGTGACTTCGGTGACTTCCGGCTCGATCTTTATTATCTTTATCGAGTCGATGATTATGGATTCGAGCGGTTTTGAGGGCATTCCCAGCTTATCGTCCGCCTTATTTCCGGTAACGACCTCGACGGAAGTGATCTTATCGAGAACATCATAGCCGTCTATGACCTGTCCGAACACGGTGCTTGTGCCGTCAAGCTCGTAAAGTCCGCCCTCGCGCTTGTATTTCTCCCGGACTTCTTCCGGTATAGCTTTCAGCTTATCGAGATATTCCTGGTATTTGGTCTTGTCCTCTTCGAGCAGACGGGACGCGATAGTTTCGTCGCCGAGCTGTTCGGTGAGCTTGTCTATGACAGCGTCGATATCCTGCGGCTCATCGTTATCGACGATGTAGAACTGCGCGTAGCAGCCCTTTTTGCTTGCCGCCGCCCTGTATGACGTATTTGTCGATAACTCTGTGGATAATGGTGCCATCGTAGTAACCGCGGTCTGCGTACTCCACAAAGCGATCTACGGCGTTCGGAGCCGCTCCGTGGAACAGTTTTGCGGTTATCTCGCCGTAATCACGAACGGTTATAACGGCATACATATCGTTCTCTTCCAGCGCCACTTCACCGAGATTGCCCGTTACAGGCTCTTCTCCGCAGGCGGAAGCCGTTATTATCAGCGCTGCGGTCATAACTGCCGCAGCAACTCTTTTCAGTGTTCTTATCATAACTCAGCATCTCCGAAAGAAAGAAATATACCGGATAACGAAACAGTTATCGTGGCTCGTCACGATCCGGATATGTGAGCGCAGCGAACTCTACATCTGCTCACTGTTCGTTATTCACTTCTCATCAAACTTGTGATACTCTGTAACAGTCACCTTGTTAATGTATATCGGCTCAACCGGTATCGACAGCTCACCGCCGACTTCGGCATTGCATATCTTCTCGATAACGTCAAAACCGTCTATTGTCTGCGCGAAGATCGTATAAGCGCCGCAGAAGTCGATTATAACGCCTTTATCCACAAACGCGTCTATGAGCCTGTCGGGCAATAACTGCTCCTCGTTCTCGTTCTTGAAATTGTGAAGATCGGTAACGTCCTGCTCCGAGAGCGGTCTCTGATTGAGCACCATGAAGCGGCTGTCACCGCAGCCCGTATATCCGCTGAACGAGCATATTGCTCCCTTAAACGGCCACAGATCGACGGAATACTCGTTGTCTATCGGCTTTCCGTCGTCGGTGAATCCGGAATTCCTCGATTCGTCATACGCGCCCGACATAAAGATCGACTTGTCGATGACGCAGTAAATGTCCTTGCCGTTGTAATAGCCCTCATTTGCGCGGTTCACGAAATTCCGCACTGTGTTCGGAGCGTACTCCGGATAAAGCACCGCGGTTATCGTTCCGGCAGTCGTTTCTATAACGGCAGTCTGCTGTCCCTCTTTCGGCTCTTCGAGCTGCACGAGATGCATATTGCTGTAATCGTAGGTGAACAGCGGGTTCCGGGTCATTCCGTCGGTATTGCCGAACAGGGAGCAGCCCGAAAGCAGCATAACTCCGGCAAGCGCCGCACCCGCAAATATCTTTTTCAGCATACCGTCACGCCTTTCTGATGACGGTTCCCTGTCTCGTTTCCTCAACGATGTAGCCGAGATCCGTGATCTGCTTCCTGAGTTCGTCCGCAAGGGCAAAATCCTTTGCTTTTCTCGCAGCCGCGCGCTTTTCCGCAAGCTCCGCTATCTCGGGGGGCAGCTCTCCGCCATCCTTCTTCCCGGACAGCTTTTCCGCCGCCTGTACAAGACCGAGAGACAGCACAGTATCGAAATCCGTGATAAGCGCCAGCTTCGTGGCATTGTCAGCGTCCGATTTGAGCACGTCATATATTACAGTCACAGCCTGCGCCGTGTTGAGATCGTTGTCAAGAGCCTCCGTAAACGCGGCTTTCAACTCGTCATACTTCGCTTTGTTCACTTCCCCGCCCTTGCCGTCAAGCAGCGCTGCAACACGCGCAACGAGCTTCTTGTATGCTTCCGCCGCGTTGTCAAGGTTCTCCCATGTAAACACAAGGTTCTTGCGGTAGTGGGACTGCAGGCAGAAGAAGCGGTACGCAAGCGGTTCATAGCCCTTTTCTTCAAGCAGCGAAACGGTCAGGAACTCGCCCTTTGACTTGCTCATCTTGCCGTCGCCGGTATTGAGGTGATGAACATGGAACCAGTATTTGCACCACTGGTGACCGAGATATGCTTCACTCTGCGCTATCTCGTTCGTGTGATGCGGGAACTGATTGTCTATGCCGCCGCAGTGCAGATCAAGATACTCACCGAGATGCTTCATGCTGATGCACGAGCACTCGATGTGCCAGCCGGGGTAGCCTATGCCCCACGGGCTGTCCCATTTCAGCTCCTGATCCTCAAACTTGGATTTTGTGAACCAGAGAACGAAATCCGCCTTGTTCCGCTTGTTCTCGTCGGCTTCAACGCCCTCGCGCACGCCGACCGCAAGGTCTTCTTCGGTGAAGTCGTTGAATACATAGTATTTATCGAGCTTCGAGGTATCAAAGTAGATATTTCCGCCAGCCTCGTAAGCGTAGCCCTTTTCAATGAGCGACTTTATAACGCGGATAAATTCGTCGATACAGCCGGTAGCGGGTTCGACAACGTCCGGTGTCTTTATGCCGAGCTTTGCGCAGTCCGCAAAGAATGCGTCGGTGTAGAACTTCGCTATCTCCATAACGGTCTTGTGCTCACGCTTCGCGCCCTTGAGCATCTTGTCGTCGCCGGTATCGCCGTCGCTTGTTAGGTGTCCGACATCGGTGATGTTCATAACGCGGGTAACGTCAAGCCCCGTGAAGCGCAGATACTTTTCCAGCACGTCCTCCATGATGTAGGTGCGCAGATTGCCGATATGCGCATAATGATACACCGTGGGTCCGCAGGTGTACATTTTCACCTTTCCCTCGGTGTACGGCACAAACTCTTCTTTTGTTCTTGAAGCCGAATTGTAGATATACATTATACATTTTCCTTTCGGATATTATTTTTGTGTTTTACTTTACGAAATAATAGCAGATGACAATCAGCGCAAGTGATGCGAACATTATTATCCAGTTGCGTATCATCGTGCGTTTCAGACGCTTTCTCGATTCCTCGGGATCATATTTCTTCTTATACATTCCGGTTTCTCCTGTACGCGAGGTAGCTTTCAAGTATGATCGCCGCGGCTGCCGAGTCTATCACCGCTTTGCGCTTCTTGCCGCGCCTGTTCAGCTCGTTCATGATCTCGTGCGCAGTGACCGTCGAGCTTCTCTCGTCCCACATCTCAACGGGGATATCGAGCCGCGCCCGCAGCAGCTCCGCGAACTCACAGCACTTCTCGCTGCGCGGTCCTCTCGTTCCGTTCATATTTATCGGGTTGCCGACCACGGCAAGCTCAGCTCCGAGTTCCTTTATCTTGTCCGCAACTTTGTCCGCGCACACCTCAAAACGCTTTTCGTCGATGATGCACACAGGCGTGGCTATCATTTCGAGCCTGTCACATTCCGCGATGCCGGTGTGGCTGTCGCCGAAATCCACAGATACAATTTTCATATTATCTCCAAATGTGTACGTTTATTCTCTGTACGCATCCGCGACCGCCTTTGCCACGGTATCCGCGACGCGCTTGTCAAGCGGGCTTGCGATTATGTTTTCCGGTGTTATCTCGTTATCCGGGATTATAGAAGCTATCGCGTAAGCCGCCGCGCGCTTCATTTCCTCGGTTATGCGCTTCGCCTGCACGGAAAGAGCGCCCTTGAAAAGTCCGGGGAATACAAGGACGTTGTTTATCTGATTCGGGAAATCGCTTCTTCCTGTTCCTACTATGAACGCTCCGGCTTCCTTTGCCTTGTCCGGCATTATCTCCGGTGTGGGATTCGCCATTGCAAATACGATCGGCTTATCAGCCATGCTCTGCACCATTTCCTCCGAAACGAGGTTCGGACGTGAAACTCCGATGAAAGCGTCGGCGCCCTTCATAGCATCGGCGAGACTGCCCTTGCGGCAGTTTCTGTTTGACTTGTTCTTTATATCATTATGCGCCGGGTTATCGTAATTTTCCTCGCGATTGATGATACCGCAGAGATCGACCATTATAAGGTCACCGATTCCGAGGCTAAGCAAGAATGTTCCTATCGCGATGCCTGCAGCTCCCGCACCGTTTATTACCACCGTCATATCGGAGAGCTTCTTGCCCGCGCACTTTGCCGCGTTTATCAGCGCCGCACCGACAACCACGGCCGTTCCGTGCTGATCGTCGTGAAATACCGGGATATCCAGCCGCTCTTTCAGCTTTCTCTCGATCTCAAAGCAACGCGGAGCCGCGATGTCTTCGAGGTTGATACCGCCGAAACTGTCGGACAGCAGTTCGATAGTATGAACGATCTCGTCAACGTCCTTGCTCTTGATGCAGAGCGGAAATGCGTCAACTCCCGCAAACTCCTTGAAAAGGCAGCATTTGCCCTCCATTACCGGCATACCTGCAAGTCCGCCGATATCTCCGAGTCCGAGCACAGCAGTGCCGTCGGTTATTACCGCAACGAGGTTCTTTCTGCGTGTGAGCTTGTACGAAAGAGACGGGTCTTTCTGAATTTCAAGACACGCCTGCGCAACGCCGGGTGTGTATGCAAGGGACAAATCCTCGCGGGTGTTGATAGGCGCACGGGAAATGACCTCGATCTTTCCCTGCCATTCGTAGTGTTTTTTGAGTGCTTCTTCTTTGATGTCCATAACTTTCTCCGTTTTGTTTATTTTTATTTTAATCGCAAAATGCTTTCGTATGTTGGAGCGCCAATTGTAAGTCTCTTCTATACCTGCTGCCTTCGGCTGATGGGGCTCTGCCCCAAACCCCGCCGGAGCGTCGAGTCTGTCGGTCAGCCCCTCTGGCACTTCGTGCCACCTCCCCTAAAGGGGAGACACCCCGGACTCGACCAAGGCTTCGCCTTGGATCCAAAGACGCGTTTTTAAAAGAGAGACTTTAAGAGAGATTAGAGAGAAGGGGCGCTGCCCCTGTGACCCCGCAAGCCCCCTTTAAAAAAGGTGGCTTGACCCCCTAAATAAATGCTGTATTTCAGAGTTTTCTGCTATGGGCTTCATCCGACTGAAACGCAGTGGGGTTGGCGATAACTCCGTTGCTAAATTAAACAGTCGCGTTATACGTTCAAGTGCTCGCCGCGGGTGATTATCGCGCGGACGGACTGCTCAGGAGTGAACTTGTAGCCCAGCGAAATAGCGTAGTGATTGTAGAATCCGTGGAAGTCTGAGCCGCCGGTCGGCAGTAGTCCGTACTGCTGGCAGAGATCGAGAAGCTGTTCTTCCTCGGTCTCGTCGGCACTCTCATGATACACCTCTATGCCGTCTATCTTGCCCTGTGCCGCAAGCTCCTCTATAAGCTCAAAGCTGTTATATACTTTCGGGTGCGCGATAACAGCCGTACCGCCTGCCGAACGTATCAGCTCCAGCGCAAAGCGGACATCCGGATTGTGTTCCGTCTCCTTGCGCACCTCCGCCGCGCAGAGACCCGTCTGCGCGTTGAACAGCTTGTCATATACATCGCCGTAAAGGTCGGTAGTATAGCCGTAATCCATGAGAGCGTGCATTATGTGACACTTGTATATAGTCTTGCCGCCCGCTGCGTAACGGAGTATATTCTCAAACGCTATCGGGTACTGTTCTATGACCTTGAGTGCCATTTCCTTGCCTCTGCGCTTTCTTGCTTCGGTAGTGCGCAGACAGAGTCCCTCAAGCCTGTCCGGCTTATGTGGCATATAACACAGAATATGTACCTTTCTGCCTCTTGTGCCGTCAACAGCGGAGATCTCAACCGCGGGCAGCACTCTGATACCATATCTCTGCCCGAGTATTACGGCTCTTGCGGTAGATGCAAGGCTGTCGTGATCAGTTATCGAAAGTACGTCGATGCTGTTGCGCTTTGCCTGCGCTATGACCTCCTCGATACCGAGCGAACCGTCCGATAGTGTGGTGTGGCAATGTAAATCTGCTCTCATGACAATTCTCCTGTTTATCATTCATACGCGCCCTGCGAAGCAAATCAGAGACAGCGGCGCAGCTTGTTTTGCGGCGTTTCCGCCGTTCCTTACTTTATGACCTTTCCTTTTGTCTTTACCTTTACGGAGCCTCCGCGGGCATGGCTCCTGATGTTCTCTTTCGGTATCTCTGTGGGCTCCTCGAATCCTCCCCTGTCCTCGAAGACGGCTTCTTCCTCCGTCTCGTAGCGGGAATATTCCGGGTTTTTCTCACCCTTTGACTCGTAGAACGGGTCTATTATATATTTCTGTATTACCGGGTACGCGCAGAACGTTGCGATGAAATTGAGCCACGCAAACGGCAGCAGCGGGAGCACCAGCATTGTGTACGGGAATCCGAGCATCATCAGCACGATTATTGCGAACCATGCGAAGAATGCGGCAAAACTTCTTTTGAAACCGACTACCATGAGAATGAACGAATTCTTGATGATCTGCGGGAGCTTAAGATTGAGCGCTACAATCTGCGGGTAGATGTAGAAGTGCATCATTATCACGAAAAAACCCATTGCGACGGAAAGCGCGAGAATGATCTTTGTCTGCAGCTCGGAAGTATTCATCAGTGCCATTGAATAGAAGTTGAGATTGTAAACGAGAATGAATATCAGAGCGATATCGATTATACCGACTATGACAGCCTGTTTGAAATTCTTCTTGAAAGCCTCGAAGAACTCATGGAACACGAAGATTGGCTCACCTATCACAAACTTACGCATTACCTGTGTCATTGCGGCTGTAGCGGGTCCGAACGTGACTACCGGAATGCAGAACAGCACATATATAAGATTTATCTGGAAGAACTTCCAGAACTTCTCACCGAACAACTCCCAGAAAAGGAAAAACGCTTTTTTCTTCGGGCCGCCCTTTTGCACACCGCTGCCCGTTTTTCTGTAATTATAAAGACCGAATGCCATAAATAACCTTCCAAAGCACGGCACGAGCCGCAAAAAATAATATACCAATCATATTATACTACATTTCGTCACATTTTGCAAGCATTTTTTTTGCACTATTAATAATTCATATATTTTTGCGCAGCGGCCGAAGCACTACAAGCCGTGTGTCGGCATAACACGAATATCATTTGACAAATCGGGAAAAATATGCTATTATGTATGTATCTGTAATGCTGAACGGGAAAAGCGGTGTTTCGATTGTTTGAAAGGCTCGATTATTTAAGGGAAAAATCAAACAAGCTGCCTATGCGTCCGGGTGTGTATCAGATGAAAGATAAGTCCGGAAAGATCATCTATATCGGTAAGGCAAAGCTCCTCAAAAACCGCGTGACTTCCTACTTCCACGCTGTCGAAGTACATAACGCCAAAACCTATAAGCTCGTCTCGGTGATCTACGATTTCGACTTCATCGTCTGCGATACCGAGCTCGATGCACTTGTGCTCGAAGCAAGCCTAATCAAGCTGCACAGCCCGAAATATAACATCCTGCTGAAAGACGATAAGGGTTTCAGCTATTTCCGTATCACCGGCGGTGATTACCCGCGCATCACACACTCATTCCGTAACGACGACCCCGCTTCGACATACATCGGTCCCTATATGAGCGCATGGACGGTAAAGCAGACCTGCGAGGAATGCAACCGGATATTCATGCTCCCCACCTGCAATAAGGAGTTCCCGCGCGATATAGGCAAGGAACGCCCCTGTCTGAACTATCATATTAAACGCTGCATGGGCGTATGCAGAGGCGGTATCTCACCGAAAGAGTACGGCGAAATGATAGCGCAGGCAGTCGATTATATCAGAAACGGCAGCAAGGAAAGCGTAGAACGGCTCACGGAAGAAATGAACGAAGCGGCGGAAAACCTCGAATTCGAGAAGGCGGCAAAGCTGCGCGACCGGATAGCCGCCATAGAACGAGCCGCGAAAGTGCAGTCAATACGTTCCGGAAAAGATATAAACTGCGATGTTTTCGCGCTGTCCCATAACACCGGTCTCACCGCGGCAGCTGTGGTAAAGTACAGAAACGGACAGCTCATAGATAAGGAAAACTACTTCATAGGCGACGAGGGCGAGCCCGAATTCATGCGCAGCGAGTTCCTAATGCGCTATTATGAGAACGGCAGAGAGATACCGGGGCTGATACTGCTCGACGGCGATACCGAGGACAATGCACTTCTCGAAGAATACTTCCGGAAGCTGGCGGGTCACAAAGTCGGACTTGCCGTACCGAAGCGCGGAGAAAATCTCGTTCTCACAACGCTTGCCAAAAGCAACGCCGACGAATACCTCGCCCTGCGGGTAGGCAGGACAAGCCGTGAGATCACCGCTTTGCAGGATCTGCAGAAGCTGCTTGGGCTCAAAAAGATACCCGTGCTTATAGAGAGCTACGATATATCCAATATGGGCGAACAGACAAGAGTCGCCGGTATGATAACATACAAGAACGGCAGACCGTACAAGGCAGGCTACCGGAAATTCAATATAAAGGACGTTGTGGGAGTGGACGATTACGCGTGTATGCAGGAAGTTCTGCGCAGACGTTTCACACACTACCTCGACGGGGACGACAGCTTCTCGGAGCGGCCCGACCTGATACTGCTCGACGGCGGCAAGGGTCATGTTGCTGCGGTAAGGGAAGTTTTTGACGAAATGAACATAGATGTGCCGCTTTTCGGACTCGTCAAGGACGACAAGCACCGTACCCGCGCGATAGCCGCTGACGGCGGCGAGATACAGGTCAACGCTAACAGAAACCTGTTCAGACTGCTTACCGAGATACAGGACGAAGTTCACCGGTTCTCCATAAACTATCAGCGCCGGAAGCACAAGATGACGCAGTATGAGCTGGAGCTCACAAGAGTTGGCGGCATAGGCGAGAAAAAGGCGCTGGCGCTTATGAAGGAATACAAGACAAAGCAAGGGCTGAAAGCCGCCACGGTGGAACAGCTGATGCAGACCGCGAAGATAAACCGCGAAACTGCCGAAGAGCTGTACATTTTCGTGCAGGATGCCTTTTAGCCAATAAACACAGAAACAGGAAAAACAACTGATCGGAAGGTTATATAATGAGAGTAATTACGGGAAAAGCCCGCGGAATGAAGCTGAGATCGCTCGAAGGTACCGAGATCATAAGACCTACTGCCGACGCGGGAAAGGAATCAATGTTCAGCATCGTGCAGTTCGACATCGACGAGGACACCGTCGTGCTCGACCTTTTCGCAGGGTCCGGACAGCTCGGCATAGAGGCGCTCAGCCGCGGCGCGAAAAAGGCGTACTTCGTTGACAGCAGCCGTGATTCTGTTGCGGTGATAAAGGAGAATCTCGCGCATACGAAGCTCGAAGAGCAGGCTCAGGTAATCAATATGCCGAACTCCGCATTTCTGCGCACGGCACGGGAGAAGATAGATATAGCATTTCTCGACCCGCCATACGGCAAAGACCTGATACAGCGGTCGCTGCCGGCGCTCACCAATATAATGAGCGAAAACGGGATCATCGTCTGCGAACACGAGAAGGAATGCAGGCTTCCCGAAGAAGTGAACGGATTTGTGATATCCGGAAAATACAAATACGGTAAAATTGCGCTGACCGTGTATAAGCGGGACAACAGCGAAGAAACGGAGACTGAATGAAAAAAGCGATCTACCCCGGGAGCTTTGACCCGGTCACAAACGGTCATTACGAGATAATCAGACGCGCGTCGGCAATGTTCGACAGACTTATTGTGCTGATTTCCGTAAATCCGTCCAAGAAAACGAGCTTCACACTGGAAGAACGCGCCGATCTGCTCCGGCGTGTCTGCTACGATATCCCGAACGTGCAGATAGACAGCTGCAGCGGACTTATCGTGGATTATTTCAGGGAGCATGAGTGCGATGTCATTGTAAAGGGACTTCGTGCGATGTCCGATTTTGAAAACGAGTTCCAGATGGCGCACGTCAACAAGCATCTCTGCCCGGGAGCAGAGACGGTGTTCCTGTGCGCGGATAACGAGAACACTTACCTCTCGTCAAGCATGGTCAAGCAGATAGCGGTGTTCGGCGGCGATATCTCGCCGTTCGTACCCGACTCTATAAAAGAAGATATTATGAAAAGACTCGATACTACCGGAACAACAGGAGGACAACAGAAATGAGTATTGATGAAATTCTCGAAATGATGGACGATATGCTCGACAAGGCGGTGAATATGCCGTTTTCGAGCAAGAAGTCGCTGATCGATGTGGACAAGATGCGTGAGCTGATAGACGAGATACGTCTCAATATGCCACGCGAGATCAAGCAGGCACACGATCTTGTGAACGACCGCAAGACAATCCTCAATGATGCCAAGAACGAGGCCGCGTCCATTGTGGCAAAAGCCGAGCAGCGTGCGGCGGCTTTGGTAGCACAGCAGGAGATAGTCCGTCAGGCTACCGCAAAAGCGAATGAGATCAACGCGGCTGCACAGGAGCAGACCAAGGAGCTGCGCGATATGACGAACAAGTATGTTGACAATATGCTCACCAAGATCGAGGAGCTTCTCTCCAACGACATCATCGACGTCAAGAAAGCCCGCAGCGCACTCAAAAACACGATAAAGTAATTAATACAGCAAAAAAAGAGGTGTCTGTTAAACGACACCTCTTTCATTATACCAATATCATTTCTATTTATTTTGCTTTCTCCCCCGCCTCCGGCAGGGGAGAAAGCATTGTTCTGTCTATATTATGATTTATCTCACACGGATAAGCGGCAAAACCTCACATCAATTATGAATTGTGAATTTTTATATTCGTTATCGCGACCTGGTCTCCGGTTACTGCCGCATATACAGTCTTGTCTATACCGGTCAGTGTGAAGTCGTTCCTTACCGAGATCCCGGCATTCTCGGTCATTACGGTTATCTTATTGCCTTCGACAGCAAATCTTACCTCGACATCATAACCGTCCTGATTGAATCGCTTCCATGTATCCCAATCGACGAAGTCTCCGGTTTTGATAGAACCGAGGTCGGCATGACAGCCGGGGTCGCATTCCCAGCACTCGCCGTCGAAGCGCATGAACGCAAGGTCATGGTAGGTGCTGCCGTTCACTTTTCCGTCGTCCGAGCAGAAAATATCAATGAACGGACAGTGCCACACAAGTCTCGCGGTCGGCAGGCACTTTGTACGGAACGTTATCTTCAGACCGTCCTTTATCTCTATGCCTTCGGAATGGGCGGTGCGGTATCCGTCAATCTGTACGTTCGGGATGTCTCCCGCCGGAACGTTGATATAGCTGATCTCCTCGGCTATCCTCGGGATATAATCCAGCGGAGCCTCGCTCTCGGACTTGACCGTCTTAACATCAGTGTACCGGCAGTGCTCACCCGTAAGTCCCATATACAGATATCTTGTGCTGTCCGGCAATGCAATAACGAACTCCGCACACCTCTTTCTTCCGTAAATGCGGACAAGTGCGTGATCCTTTATCCTAAGCGCATCTATCCTGAATTCGCCCTTGTATCTGAGCTCCGGTACGCCTTCGTCCTTCATCTCAAACGTTATCTTTCTCGCTCCGGCGGTTATGGGCTTCAGATCATAGGTTATCTCGCCGTACTCAAAATAGTGCATATCATTTATTTCCTTTATGTTCGTATGCACCCTACCGTCGAGAGAGTCAAAAAGCAGGATCGAAGGAGCCGGGAACCCGCCCGTTGCCTCCTCATCGGACATTATCGACAGTGTTATGGTCGTCATGCACGGTGTAAGCAGTATGCCCTCCGAGACCTTGCTCCTGTATTCACCTATCACGATCTCGTTCTTGCCGTCAGGGGCTCTGATCTCCTCACGCTCGCTCATCTGATACTCCTGATCGTCGTCGATAAGATGCAGCATAAGCCTTGCGTATTCCGGGTCGAACTGCGTTCCCGTTCCCTTGACTATCTCCTCGCGGACTTTCTGCTGCGGTATCGGGTCGCGGTAGCTTCTCTTTGAGGACATAGCGTCATAAGCGTCCGCGACCGCGATTATTCTTGCTATCTCGGGTATCTCTTCTCCTTTGAGACCCTCCGGATAACCCTTTCCGTCGTAGCGCTCGTGATGATAATGTGCGCCTATGCTTAAAGTCGGGAATTCACTTATGCTTTCAAGTATCTGCGTACCCGTTACCGGGTGCTGCTTGATTATCTCGTATTCCTCATCGGTAAGGCGGCTGTCCTTGTTTATTATGCTTCCGGGAACGCCTATCTTTCCGACATCATGCACAAGTGCCGTGTAATATATCTCTTCGCATTCCTGCTCGCTCTTTCCTTTCATACGGGCAAGCGCTCTCGAATATTCGGCTACTCTCGATGAATGACCGTGTGTGTATGTATCCTTCGCATCTATCGCATTTACCAGCGCGGTGGCGGTCTGCTCGAAAAGACGGTGCAGGCGCTCCTGCTCCCTGATCGTATGCTCCTTTTCCCGTTTGTTGGCTTGCTCAAGCTCGTTTCTCGCTCCGATAAGCTCAAAAATGCGGAGTATGAAAGCGATCATGGTTATTGTGATATTCATCACGGACAGACCGTAGCAGAAGATCTGAATGACCGATGCGGCGACCGGAAGTATGCAGAACAGTATCTGCGCAACATAGATACGCCGGTCAAAGCCGATTTGCTTCTGTATCAGCACCGAGAAGCAGATTATCCACGCGGAAAGCGGTATCAGCCACGACAGGAAAAAGCCCTCACCGCGCTGATAGCGGTTGAATTCGTCAAACGAATAGAACAGACCCGTGAACTGCGAAACAATAAGCACCAGTATGCCTGCGGACAGTATCACCACGTTTATTTTCAGACGCCGCGGAACATATCCGATGAACCGGTTATCCCGGCATATCTCCATAAGATAGCCGTTGAAGCAGATGGTAATGATGAGTACAAGCAAAAAAACCATGAAATTGCTTATCCTTACCATCCAGAAGCCTGTCGGGCTCATATCGCCTCTGTATATATATGCGAAACGATCAAACAACATCAGCAGTCCCGCACAAATATCCATAAGGAAAAGGGAATATTTTCTCCGCCTTGAGGTGTAGGAAAAAATACCGCCTATTGCAATGGAGAAACACACACCGCTGAGTATCAGCATAACATTCAGTTGCTGTTCCTGTAAGAATTCCATATCTGCGATACCTCTGTATCAATTCATGTGCTTTATCAGGGTATAACATCCCAGTATTTTATTAATGTCTGCTCATCAACCGACCGTAGGTCGGAATGAGCTTGACATCAAGGAATGTGTCCGCCTTGAAAATACGCTGAAAGTGTATTTTCAAGGCTTTCCTAAATCCGCATTGCGG
>CACZGM010000085.1 GCA_902780695.1 uncultured Ruminococcus sp.
AACGGCTTTTTATATTTAGGCAAGGTTCTGTCATTTCGGCAGGACTTTTTATTTTGAAAAGGAGGATTCCATTATGGAAAACAACAAGCGCAGAATGCTAACCATTGGAGAGGCGGCTCGTCTGATAGACGGTATCAGAGAATACCGGATTCGTCCGTATGTGTCGCATTTGCTTTGTAAACTGGGCAAATGCACCGGACAGCTTCGTTCGTTCAAAGCAGGTAACAAGTTCCTCATAAGCGAAGAAGCGTTACTGTTCTTTTTTATATGCCTTATTATATTATCTGCAAGCTCTCACAAAAGCAGAAAAAATTTCTCTGCTCTCCTCGCTTACTTTATACGAGAATTCCGGATGCCACTGTACGGCCCAGAGGAACGTCTGCTCAGGACAGTACACAGCTTCGACCAGTCCGTCCTCCGATAGTGCCATACATTTAAGGCGCGGGGAGAGCTCACATACTCCCGAATGATGATAACTGTTGACATTTATATGTTCTCTTCTGAACAGGTCATAAAGCGGAGTCCCGTTTATTATCCTGACCTCATGCGATGGACGGTCATACGGCGGCTTCTGATGATGCTCAACCGTGGAAGGGAGCTGGGTCGGAATATCCTGATACAGCGTCCCGCCAAGCGCCGCATTTATAAACTGTATTCCTCTGCAAATGCCGAGAACAGGTCTGTCGGTGTCCATTGCGATATTCAGCAGTTCGGTTTCCATGCTGTCGCGCTCGGGGCAGCACTCACCGCAGATGTTGAGCTTTATTCCTTTGTATATCTCGGGAGAAACGTCCTGGCCACCGGTAAACAGAAAACCGTCGAGATGTTCGGTAAGCTGCGTCAGTATTTCACGGTCGCTTGTAAGCGGAAGCATGACAGGTACAGCTCCCGCCTGTAATAGCCCGTCCATATAACCGGGCAGCATCCAGAGGCTCTCCCGCTGTATATCAACAAGCGGCGTAACTCCTATCAAAGGTTTTTTCAATTTATCCATGTTTCTACCTCGTATATTTATCTGATCAGAAATCCGCTCCTGTGTATTCTTTTCAGCCGCTTTACTGTCGCGTTTCCGCCGCCGTCACCGACATATACATCATATTCGCCCTCAATGCTTCCGAAGGTAACAGTTTTTTCTGCGCCGACATACTCTTTCAGCTTTTTGATCATTTCCTGCTTTGAAGCCTTATCCGAGAATACTTTGAGATACGAAAACCCGCTGTATTCCGACGGTGAGACCGTTATCTTGACCGTATCGCCAAGTTTTTCCCGCAGTCTTTCTTCGAGTCCGGAAATATCAGTGTCCTCTGCCAGCACAGTCAGGTACAGGACTTTCTCCGAGCCGTCATTGTGTCGGTATGACGACCTGATGTAGTTTCTGAACGGCGAATGTCTGTGAGTTTCAAAAAGGTCTTTTTCCGCGGAGTTTTTTAGTTCGCCGTAAAAGATCAGCAGAGTCGAGTCATACATCGTGTTCACAAAGCAGTGCAGACCGCTTTCGGCTATTATCCTTTCGGCTTTGGCGCAGATTTCCTGCGGCAGGAAGACCGTTTCTATATATTGCTTCTCCTTTATATCGTAGATAGCGGCGCCGTCCATAACAATGACCGGCAGTTCGAGCTCGACTCCTTTCATTATGGAGATAAGCTCTGCCGGCGTGCGGACTGTCGATATTGTGAACTTTATACCGTTTTTTATCAGCCTGTTCAGTTCCACCTTGCTGAACGATGCCGTGTGAGAGTCCGATGAAACAAGAACATCGTCTATACCGCTTATGTAAAGTGTTCTGCTGTCGGGATACCTTATCGGCAGTCGGAAGTCGTTCACAGCAACACCGATCAGTATGCCGATGAATGTATCTATCACTCTGTTGAAAACGAAGATATACGGATCCTCGTCAAAGGAGTGGGTCAGCGCGATGCTCAGGAATACCACACAGGAAAAGAATGACGCGGTGCGCTTATCAAGCACGACCGTGGAATAGATCACCGGAACGATCAGGACGCTTGCGGACAGATATACGAGTGTCGGCTCCCGCAAGTCGAGACATTTTACGGCTATCAGAAACGCAAGTCCGAACACGGCGCCTATTATCGTTCCGGATAAACGCTGCCATGCATTATTTTTGGTCTTGTCGGCATACGGCTGCATACACCAGAGCGCGGCAAGTGCGCTGTAAAACGGTATTCCGTTTGCTACGGGAAGCAGAGTACGGATGAAATATACGGCCATGCACAGCATGACCGCAAGCGCCGATTTGATTATCCTCGCGCCTATCGGCGGCAGCTTCTTCAATGTTACCATTTTATCTGATTATCTTGCAGCAGACAGTCTTCTCGTTGATGAGAGGACTTTTATACTCGAAATAAACTATCCCGGGAACGGGAGAGCGCACCTCCGCCTTAACCGTACCCTCAAACGGGTCGGTCACCTTGCCGAGCAGGTCGCCCACAGCCACGGTCTTTCCGATCTTCACCGCCCCTATATATATCCCGGCGGACTCCGACTGCACGTTGAACGTGTTTGCTTCATGCACTATCAGCGTGTTGTAGCCCGGACGCACATTGACGATCAGCGCACCCACGCTGCCCAGAAAACGAAGCATAGCACAGACAGCCTCATCCGCAGACTCCTCATCTATCGTGTCGGTCGAGTTGGTATAGACAGAAAATGCCTTCGTTTCCCATACCTGCCAGTTGTAATTGAGTGTGGTGGTATCGTAAGGGCGCGGAACTCTGATTATGCCGAACTGTAAACCGAATTTCTGCATCAGCTTCGGGTCGGTGAAGCCGGTGTCCATCATTTTGACGTGCGGCAGGAAATTGCCCTGCTGATAGAAGCTCGCAAGCTGCATACCGTATTCGTAGCCCTGTAAATTGCGGAATATGCCGTCTGCGATACGCTGAGTGGTCTCGCCCTGATCATATCCCGGGAACATTCTGTTTATATCCGTGTTGTCCATAGCCCAGAACCGCTTGCCGATATTCATTGAGTAGCAGTTCACGCACGGCACGACCATGATCTCGATGCCGTCTGTTATGCAGTGCTTTTCCTCAAGAGTTTTCAGCTCCGCGATCATGCGGCTGCAAACATACATCTGCTGTATCTCGTTGCCGCGCAGAGCGCCTACAATTGCTGCGAGTTTCTTTCCGCTTCCGAACTTGTAGCCGATAATGTCGAGCTGCTCGCGGTACGGTGAACGAAGTGAATACAAAACTTCCTTTTTCATACGGCAGTCACCTCTTTTTCGGGTTTCAGTATTCTCGCAAGCAGCGAGCCGCCGTAAACTATCGGATATTCGCGCAGAGTGAAAACAAGCCCGTCACTGACGGCGCCGACATACTCAGCGACCGTACCGTTGAGCGGGTCAAGCACCTCGCCGATACATTCACCATCATGCACTGTGTCGCCGAAATGCACACGCGGTACGAATACTCCCGCAGCGTCGGAATTGACAAAACCGACCTCTCTGCCGATTGATACGACAGGCTCTCTTACCGAGGAAACGTTGCCTGTCCATATCCCGAGCTCCTTCATCAGATTCAGCACGCCGATAAACAGTTGTTCGCCGTATTCCTGCGTTATCCTCATTCCCACGCCCATTTCCACAACCAGCGTCTTTACGCCGCGAGTGTTGAGCGTATGCGCGAGTGTGGATTCAAGCACAGTCGCGGATTCATGCACCCAGATCAGATCAACATTCATCAGCTTCGCGTACGGAACAAGAGTCTCCGCAGTCGGTACGCTTATGCGTATCTGCGGTATCTCACGAAGAAAAATGTTGCTCGAATGAACATCAATGCAGACATCGGAGCCGAGCAGGTCTTCAACGATCGAAGCGCACAGCACTTCTGCCATTGTACCGTCCTTCGACCCCGGAAACACGCGGTTCATATCGAGATCGAACATAGGTATGCCGCGGCTTATGGAGTCGATGCCCATAGGGTTCAGGGCGGGGTATATATCGACAGTGCCGTTTACATTACCGAGATTGTCGTTAAGGAACCTGCCGAGACGGTAAGCGAGGTACTGCCCCTCAAGCTCATCGCCGTGAGTTCCCGTGACTATGCTTATTCGCTTTGAGCCGCTGCCATGGGTTATACGCCGCTTCTGAATTATCAGATGCTCGTTTACCCCGAGAGCGGCTTTTGCGACTGTCTGAACCATTTTTATCACCAGTTTTCCTATATATTAATAGCCTTGCTGCATTACCGAGCGTACAAGTGTCAGTTGTCTGGTGTAGCTGCCGAACATCACGCCCCGGTCTATCGCGCAGTCGGCGAAATCGCGGCCTTGCGAAAGTACAAGATAGTCCTCGTTCACAGGACGGTCGTTAGCGGGATCAAAGCCCTTCCATACACCGTCCTCGAAGTATTCTATCCATGAGTGGGTCTCGCCGTCACAGAACGCGAGCCCCGCTATGTACCGGCATGGTATGCCGTTCAGCCGGAGCAGTGACAGCATTATATGCGAGAAGTCCTGACATACTCCCGCGTTTATCTCGAACGCTTCCGCGGCTGTCGTGTGCGATGTTGTCACGTCCTTCCGGTATGTGAATTCCTCGGACAGCTTCGACGAGATAGTCTGTACGCGCTCCGACACCGACGCCTCCGACAGATCATCGGAAAGTGTTTCCAGAAACGAAGCAAGCGCTTCCGACGGCTTTGTGAATGCCGACTGATACATATAGCACGGCATATAGTCTGTTCTGTATTTCGTGCAGTCGGTCTCGGCGGTACCCTTTATCTCGAAATCGAGGAAGCGGTGGTCGCCCTTGATATAGCCTGCCGTCACGTTATTGCCGAATGCGTCGATGTTGTGATCGACGGCGGTTATCGGGGATATGCTCAGCTCGCAGCCGACGATGTGCTGAGCCGGTGTTTCGGGCGGTATCACCCGAAGCGCGAATGAATGCTCATGCACATAGTCGTCAAAAGTAAGTTTTGTGGAAAAATAAAAGTTTATCTTTTTCATAATTATACCATTTATGCGCTTTCAAACAGCCTTTCAAGACTTGCTACCGCCGCGCCCGCTCTCAGATCATACTCGTTTTCCTCGCCGATTATCTCCACAAGGTCGGAAAGAAATCTTGTGTTATAGCGGTACGGGGTGTTCTTCGGCACGCGTCCGAGGCGTATGCAAAGCCGCTCAAATTCCTTATGTACCTCCTCATACGGATATTTCATACGCAGATAGAGATCGAGCCGTTCTGTTGATTTTCCGCAGTATATGATATTTTTGGTTTCCTCATCGTAGATGTTGTCCGCTATACAGCCCCAGAAGCCGTACAGCACATCTTCCAGCGGCAGCAGCGCGAACCGTGTGTTTTCCGAGCCCTTCGCACCTTTAAGCGTGTCCTTGGCTATCTGCAGGAACGAGAACGCGTCGCTCGAAATATCCTCGCGCAGCACTATCCCGTTGTCGTAGGCGCGTTCAAGGCTGTATGCCACGGAACTGAAGTTGTCCTTGTCGAATAAAAAGCTCCTGAAAAAGCCCTTGCTGTCGCCGTAGATATCCGGTAGATCAAAGTAGCCGAGATAAGCCTGGTATCCGACACCGCCGTCCAGCATTTTATCATAGGTCTCCTGCAAAGCCTTTAGTGTCGTGAATACACGTTCGGTATATCTTCCGAGCCAGTAAAGATTATTGCCGTGTTCTATTGAGATCGTACCCATGTGTCCTTGAAGCCTCCTCCCTGTGATGAATTGACCACGAATGAATCCGGGTTCCGTGAGAAGCGCGTAAGCCCTGACGCCCAGACTCTTGTTGTTTTTCCCGAAAGCACAAACGCTCTCAGATCAGCCTTGCGCATTACTGTCTGTCCCTCGTCGAGTGTCGGCAGATCAACGAAATCTATGACATCCTGCGCGATAAATCTTCTCGGCTGCGACATTATCATATCTTTCAGGCCGGCAAGCTTCTCGCTGTCAAGATCACTGCCGAATACCACGCCATAACCGCCTGCCTCGGCAACATCCTTGATAACGAGCCTGTCAAGGTTGTCAAGGACATAGCTCATGTCCGCCTTATAAAACGGCAGATATGTAGGCGCGTTTCTGAGGATCGGATCCTCGCCGAGATAATATTCTATCATCTTCGGCACGAAGTAATAAATACCTTTGTCGTCTGCCACACCGTTGCCGGGAGCGTTTATGATTCCCACATTTCCGGAGCGGTAGGCTTCCATGAGATTCGGTATGCCTATCAGCGATTCCGGCAGGAATGTCAGCGGATCAAGGTACTCGTCGGAAATGCGTCTGTACAGCACACCTATACGGGTTTTCTGCCCGGAATAGGTCTTATGCCACAGCATATTGTTCTCGACGAAAAGCTCGTCGCTGCGGACAAGCAGAGAATCGGTGTTCTCCGCAAGATAAGAATGCTCGAAATAAGCGGCGTTGTATCTGCCCGGGGTAAGTATGGCACGCACCCCGCCGCAGTTTACATAGTCCATGGTCTCGCGCAGCAGATCGGGATAGTTGCGGTTGTCAACTATGTTGTTGCTGCGAAAGGCTTCGGGACTCGCTATCCTCGTGAGCTCGCGCGCTATCAGCGGATATGAAGCGCCCGAAGGTATGCGAAGGTTGTCTTCGAGTATGTACCACTCGCCGTCCTTACCCTGAACAAGGTCGATGCCGGAAATGTGGCTGTATATCCTGTTTTTCGGCGTTATCCCCTCGCACTGGGCAAGATAGCCCGACGAGATATATATGAAATCCTCGGGGATCTTTCCGTCTTTTACGATCTTCTTTTCGTGGTAGATGTCGTAGAGAAACCGGTTGAGCGCATCTACACGCTGGATGAGCCCCTTCTCGATAGCGGCGAACTGCTTCGCGTCGATCACTCTCGGTATCGGGTCGAAGGGGAAGAACTGTTCCTTGAAAACCCCGTTCTTGTATATTCCGAACTTCACTCCGTACCGGCGGAGAAGCTCGTTTATCTCTTTTGCATTTCCTATCGCTTCGGTGAAATCAGCCGATCCGCGCAATACGTTTTCGTTCATAAAACTTGCCTTTCTTTACATCTTGTCTGCCTGCAATACCGCGTTAAGCAGTACGGTTGCGGCTTCCGTATATTCTTTCGCGCCGTCCGGGCTCACGAGTATCACCGCAGTTGGCAGCATATCGGCGGCTATACACAGATCCCGGTCGGGAGCATAATGCATCTTCTCCGTTTTTACACCGCAGGCTGCCGCGCTGTCCTCTGTGAGCTTTGTAAGTTTGGCGTTGAATCTGAACTCGGACCGCCCGACTGATGCGGAAACGGTATCCGCAATACCTATCCCGTCGGGTACTGCCGCCGTGTGTACTTCAAACATGAAGCGGTGATCGTGGGTATTCAGACGATTGCGGCTGCTGCCTTTCGTGAACTTTTTTGGTTTTATATCCTTGTAATCTCCGCGTATTTCCTCGGGAAGATAGTCAAGGCAGAGTGTACCCATTGCGGGAATAAGCTCCCATTCATCTTCCGCCGGTTCGTCATTCCACAGCAGCACCGTTATCGCGTGAATGTTCGGTATTTCCTCGGTGACGACGGTCTCTATAAGCTCCAGCGCCGTACATACTCCGGAAGTATCTGAGCTGTCGGAGCAGGACAGGACTATACTCTTGCTGTCCGGTGCACTACCGGGAAGGGTAACATATATATTTCCGAGATCATCGGTCTGTGCAGTACAACCGAGCGATTCAAGCCGTGTTATAATATATTTTCTGCTGTCCTTGTGCTTTTTCAGATCAGAAAGTAATGCCATTATTCTTTCTTCGCTGCACCTGTACAGCGTGTCTCCTTTGTACATAAGGGGTCACTCCTTACTGTTTATTTCACAAAATAGCGAAAGGCGCCGCTCACACAGAGTGGCACCTTTGCCTTGAACCATACTGATATTATATCAGAAATAATAAGTGATGTCAAGGAAATATGAATTTTTGTGCTTCAGCACTTGCAAAATTGTGATATTTACGGCTGATTACGCCTTATAAATACAATTATTATGCATTATATACAATCCTATAATTCAAATAAGGCGGCATATAACAAGTATGTCACCTTATTATGAGGAAGAAAACTATTGAGAGTTTGTTGTCAATTCCAGAGAGAAGGATAAATTCTGAGAATATCTTCTTTGGTCACAGCTTTGACCGTGTTTGCGGGGCTTCCGCTCGCGAGAGCGTCATCAGCCATTTTATCCGCAGCCGCGAGAAAAGCCTCCTTGTCGATACCGTACTTTTCAAGCGTCGGGACTTCGCATATCCTGCATATATCTCCGAGCTTCGCGAGGAATTTTTCGGAGGCCGTCTTGTCGGGGTCCGAGCTTTCGGCGGCTCCGACCGCGCGGCCAAGCTCCGCGAGCCGCTCATAAGCACCGTCAAGCGCAAAGCCTATGCCTGTTATCGACGAATCCGAGGAAGAGACCGAAGATATCTCCGCCAAAGAAGAGTATCTGAAGCTCGAAGCTCCAAGCGCGGCAGAGCTGATAAAACAGCTTCCCGAAGAAATACGGGAAGTGGTCGTAATGCGCTTTATCCGCGGTGATGACGCAAAAACCACTGCCGATATCCTCGGTATTTCCGTACCGACAGTATATTCCCGTATCAGGCGCGCACGAGAGATAATAAAGGAGTTTATAGAGGAGGAGTACAATGACTGAAACAGATATGATCTTTCTTGACAGCATTCTTGCAGATGTACCCGAAATGCGGGACAGACGTTTTTCGGGACGTTACAGAAAGCGCAGGAAAAAGATAATAAAGTATCCCGAAAGGGAAGCGGGAATTACCGAATATAAACGGATAAAGCTGAAATATATCATCATAGCTGCACTTCTGGCTGTATCTGTGATCATAATTTCGGTAATCGCCGGAGCATCACCCGAAAAGCCTGCACCCGGCAAGCCGAATATAAGCGTTTATGAAATGCTCGGGGTCACGGAGTTTGAACAGCTTTTTGTGACACATGGAATAGAGAAGGAGTTTTATATAGACACAGACCTGTCGTGTTACAGCGTAAAGGACTATTACCGCCGATACGACCACCTGCGCCGTGAGTACACAAACGGGGATATAAAGATTACGGTCGTTCAGGCTGCGCTTTTTTATGGTATGCCGTACCTTTTCGGTGATACGATGCAGACAGAGCCGGAGGTCACGACGATAAACGGCTGGAATGCAGTGTATTTCGAAACGACATACGGCACCTGCGGTTATATCATCTGCACCGGCGAGTATCTTATGTGCTATGAGTGCAATTCCGGCAAGGAACTCCTTGACAGTTTCGTTACAGAGACAGAATTCCGGGAGGTGAGCGAAAATGATGCTGAGTAAGCCGATAAGGGTCATATTGCATATATTGAAGGCGATGCTTATCACAATATGTGTGCTCGTCGCTCTGCTTGCAGCGGCGGGCGGGATCTACTACCTGTATGCAGACCAGATACGCTTTGACTATGTTGACGGCAATATGAGTGTGGTAACAGACGATTATGAGCTGGACGAACGCATGAGGGAAGAAGGCTATGGTGTGCATTATCCGTTTTTCGGCAACTCCGCTACTCTTACCGAAAACAGCGGCGGCGTAAAGGGCTATCCCCTCGGCGCAAGTGAGAAGAACGAACCTGTCTATAAACGCGTACAGGCACCGATAAGCGACTACTACTGGGGACTTATGGACGAGTACGAAAATAACTTAAAGATGTCATACGATGTGA
The DNA here is from genome assembly GCA_902780695.1 of uncultured Ruminococcus sp. Taxonomy (GTDB): domain Bacteria; phylum Bacillota; class Clostridia; order Oscillospirales; family Ruminococcaceae; genus Ruminiclostridium_E. The sequence goes on from CACZGM010000085.1 coordinate 9,701, forward strand.
CCAACGACGGAAAGCTGCTTACCGTAACATTTGACGTAACAGCATATCCCGACGGTATAGAGAATGAGGGTGTAAAAACCGACGAAAACGGCGATGCTATCGGGAAGACCTTTGTGTTTGATATTGAGAATGCGAGTCTTCAGCGGCTGCCGAAGCTGATAAGCGAGGATTTTGAGTATGACCGTCCCTTTGAACAGGCATACTACATCAGCGGATTTGGCGCTCCATACGCCGACGAGGAATGGATAAAAGGATCTCTTCAAGTAATAAACTATTTCACGGATGAGGAAGTGCTGTACAGAGATGACGATAACGGCTTTCTGATAAAGTACCCAAAGTTTAAGAATTCCAATCCGTTCTTTGATTACCCGAAAACTTATGAGGCGATAAACCGCCCTCTGCGAGAATATGCCGAGTCGATAGCTTCAAAGTATGATAACTGCGCAAATCTCGGATACCGTATCGCATACGATGACAGAAACGATACAAGAAAGATACGGATAGATTTTACCGTCACCGGCTATCCGAACGGCAGGAACGGAAGCGCGGAGAAAACAGAGAAGCATTTCATCTTTGATGTAACAAACGCAGATGAAGATCACCCGCCTGTAATGGAGCAGGAGTGATCTCCGGAAGATACAGGAACCCCGTACCGCTTTTTCAGCGATACGGGGTAATGTTTTATTCTTCGGGTGCCGCTATTTGTACGAAAGTTTCAACGGGTGTCATCGTTTCGCCGTAATCTTCGGGATCGTCCCAGAAGCTTCTCGGCATAAACTCCGCCCGCTTGATCTTCAGTCCGTTTATGGAAAACTCTTTCATCTGTGTAAGGTCTGTATCTTCATCGGGGACGATAAGAAGGGTTGTATGATATTTTCCTGTGCTTTCGTCATAATCTTCAGTTCCGGAGTGACCTCTGCTTTTACATACTGTACCGTTAAGCGTTGTCCATTCAACGCTGATGTTCGGAGATTTCCAATTGGTATCGCTCGTGAACGACAATTCAAGTCCGAACGGCGAAAGTGTGAGCCATTCAAGTGTCTCGTATGGTATACCCCACTGAGTCATATCCAGACCGACACGCTCCGTAAGCGGTTCGTAATCCTTGATACCGCTGACATTGATGACCTCTATCGCTTTTGGCTTTCCTTCTGTCTTTAGCGTGCCGATATCCAGTAGCTCTAATGTGTCTGTCTCGCCTTCGGGAATATCTATCAGCGCACTGAACGTAAATGTTCCGTCGTCGTTCTTACTCCCTCCTTGAATTATGTTACGGGGATTCTTGACAGACCTTATCCCAATATGTGTTTCATCGTCTATATCGCCCGTAAGCTCTAATTTCAATATCCGTCCGTCATATATCCGTCCTGGCAGTATTTTTACATTTCCCTCACCGAGCGCAAGCGTAACATCTGTGTGGTCGAGCATTCCGTCGGTTATCTTAACCTGTGGGATATTATATGTTGTATCATCTGTCCATTCGGCTGTTGCAGTGGTCGTGATATCGGAAACCTCCGTTGTCACAGTCGTTTTGTAAGTTTCAGCAGGCGTTATTTCGGCGACTGTCGTGTATTCCGCATTATTGTCAGACTCTGCGGCAAGCCCGTCAGAGCTGTATGCCTGAAATATATACGTGAACTCCGGCTGCTCCTCACCTGCTGTTGTCACCGCCGCTGTATTCTGCGAATGCCCCGCGCCGTTACTGCTCTCGATACCTCCCTCTTTCAGCCCGCCGTGCTCGTTGAGCCAGTGAAGTCCGAATACTGCTCCGGCGAGTACTGCCGCTGCTCCGGCAATGCCTGCAATAACGTTAAATACCTTATTGCTCTTGTGTTCCGGCTGTACCGGTGATAATTCCACAATACCGGGATGTAGTGCGTTTTTCTCATTGCTGCTCATTATCTCTGCCCTTTCCTGTACCTTTCTGCTGAACTCAGCATTGCTCATAGGACGAAAAGAGCCGTTCATATCGCTCAGTGTATTATCAATTGCCTTTTTATAGTCCATGATCTAAGCTCCTTTCATCATCGAGAACATCACGCAGCTTATCCCGTCCGCGCTTTAACCGCCATTTTACAGCCGCTGCACTTATCCTCAGCATTCCGGCGATCTCGGCGACTCCGTAACCTTCGTAATAATAAAGATACAGCGTAGTACGGAGTTTTGGGTTCAGTGACATTAATGCGGTTCTGATTCCGTTGTCATCATTGGTCTTGTTATCCTGCATTTCTCCCAGTGAGTCAATAGAAACATAGTTTTTGTTCCAATGAGACTTCAGATGATTGAAACTATGGTTTATAGTGCATCTTATCAGCCATGCCTTTATATGCTCGTCACTGTTGAAGCTGCCTTGATATGTAAACAGTTTCAGGAAAACATCTTGTGCAATATCCTCTGCATCGGCAGGATTTTTCACTATAAACAACGCGGTATCTGTCACCGTTCTGCGATATAGTTCTATGTATCGGTCAAGATCGAGTCCGGACATCGACCCACTTCCTTTCAATCAAAAGCGCTTTCTGTACTTAAAACAATTGGGAACGGCTAAAAGTATAACTCCTTTTAAAAAAATCGGCATTATCAACAATATTATACACTGCTTTTGCAACAAATGCAACAAAATCCCCGTACCGCTTTTTTTCAGCAGTACGGGGGTTCTGTGTTATTCTGCTGTCTCGTCGAAAACGATAGTCTGACCGTACAAGGAGACAGATTGGATATTGTCAAGGTCAAGCGGCGCGTCAAACACACCCAACGTGTATTCATAGCTTGAATACTTATCATAATGACCGGTAGAGAGCATCGTATGCGCTTCCTCTCTTCCGTCAGTGAGCACAACAGTGCAGTCTGTGTTCTTCGGGTCAAGGAAGAAGTCGCTGCCGTCCTTTTCGATCACAAATCCCATAGGTGACAGCGTGATCTCCCACCTGCCGAATTCGTCATTTTCTGTCACAGTCTTTATCGGCTCATGTCTCGGAACGGTAAGCGGTACTTCCACATAGCCTGCTCGGCGCTCGACGTGATCGGTAAGATCGCCGATGTACAGTTTCAGCGTATCGTCCTTGTCGAGCGGAACAAAGAAGCTTGTGTATTTTATGACGCTGCCGTTCTCGTCCGAGGTTATTTCGATCTTTCCGCTTCCGCATTCCTTTGTAATTGTGGAGTGAG
>CACZGM010000086.1 GCA_902780695.1 uncultured Ruminococcus sp.
TCCCCGCTGTATGTACCGAACGGTTTAGATTTTATGATAACTCCGGTGATACGGGCGAAAAAATAACCCGCCTACGGAAAACCATAGGCGGATTCGCGGTGGGGCGTTCCCCGCTGGTCGGAGCGACAGGATTCGAACCTGCGGCATCGAAGTCCCAAACTTCGCGCGCTACCAACTGCGCCACGCCCCGAAAAAATATCAAAGTTGTTCTATTAATTATACACCTATGAACAAGCCGTGTCAACCGTTTGTGAAAATTTTTTCAAAATTTGAGAAAAAATTCTTTATACCTGTTTACAAATTGGTAAAAATGTGGTATTATTATAACAATGCATACCGTTGACGCTAAACAGGTAATGCAACGCGAAAACCGTCAAAACGCACGGAATCGCTTAAAATTAAGGAGGTTGTTTTCCAATGGCAAGAAAAAAACTTACAATGGACGGTAACAACGCTGCCGGTCACGTGTCATACGCGTTCACCGAAGTAGCCGCGATCTACCCCATTACCCCGTCTTCCGTTATGGCAGAAGTAACGGACTCGTGGGCTGCCGCAGGCAGAAAAAACATCTTCGGTCAGGAAGTACAGATCGTTGAGATGCAGTCCGAGGGAGGTGCAGCAGGTGCTGTACACGGCTCTCTGTCCGCAGGCGCTCTGACCACTACCTACACCGCATCACAGGGACTTCTCTTAATGATCCCGAACATGTACAAGATCGCAGGTGAGCTGCTCCCGAACGTTATCCACGTTTCAGCTCGTGCTCTCGCGTCCCATGCACTCTCGATCTTCGGCGATCACAGCGATATCTACGCGTGCCGTCAGACCGGTTACGCAATGCTCTGCTCCACCAACCCGCAGGAGGTTATGGATCTGGGCGCTGTTGCTCACCTCTCCACTATCAAGGGCAGAGTTCCTTTCATCCACTTCTTCGACGGTTTCAGAACATCTCACGAGATCCAGAAGATCGAGGTATGGGATTACGAGACTCTCGACAAGATGGTTGACAAGGACGCTGTAGCGGCATTCCGCAGCAGAGCTCTCAACCCTGAGAAGCCTGTACTCCACGGCTCCGCACAGAACCCTGACATCTTCTTCCAGGCAAGAGAAGCTTCCAACACCTACTACGACAAGATCCCCGAGATCGTTACCGAGTACATGGACAAGGTGAACGCGGAGATCGGTACCGATTACAAGCTGTTCAACTACTACGGCGCTCCCGACGCTGAGCAGGTAATAGTTGCTATGGGCTCCGTAAACGATACTATTGAAGAAACTATCGACTATATGCTCAAGCAGGGCAAGAAGGTAGGTCTTGTAAAGGTAAGACTGTACAGACCTTTCGTTTCTTCCGCATTCGCAGCGGCTATCCCGTCCACTGTAAAGAAGATCACAGTTCTCGACAGAACAAAGGAACCCGGCTCCATAGGTGAGCCTCTCTATCTCGACGTTGTTGCAGCTCTCAAGCAGGAGAACAAGTTCCAGGACGTTCCCGTATTCACAGGACGTTACGGCCTCGGCTCCAAGGACTGCACACCGGCACAGATCATCGCCGTTTACAACAATACCGAGAAGCCCCGCTTCACTATCGGTATCAACGATGATGTCACAAACCTCTCGCTCCCGATCACCGAAAATCCGAACACAACTCCCGAAGGCACAACATGCTGCAAGTTCTGGGGTCTCGGCTCTGACGGTACAGTCGGCGCGAACAAGAACTCAATCAAGATCATAGGCGACCACACCGATATGTACGCTCAGGCTTACTTCGAGTACGACTCCAAGAAGTCCGGCGGCGTTACGATCTCGCATCTGCGTTTCGGCAAGTCCCCGATCAAGTCCACATACTTCGTAAACAAGGCAGACTTCGTTGCTTGTCATAACCCGTCTTACATCGACAAGTATGACATGGTTCAGGATGTAAATCCCGGCGGATCCTTCCTGCTCAATACGCAGTGGACAGTCGATGAGCTCGACGAGAAGCTCCCTGCTCCCGTTAAGGCTTACATCGCAAAGAACAACATCAACTTCTATATCATCAACGCTATAAAGGTTGCGAAGGAGATAGGCCTCGGCAACAGAACCAACACAGTTCTCCAGTCCGCATTCTTCTCTATCGCAAACATCATACCCGCTGAAGATGCTATCCAGTACATGAAGGCTGCTGCTCTCAAGTCCTTCGGCAAGAAGGGTGAGGACGTTGTCAACATGAACTACGCAGCTATCGACAAGGGTGCAGGCGAAGTTATCAAGGTTGACGTTCCCGCTTCATGGGCAAATGCCGAGGGCGAGCTTGCAAAGCACCACTTCGAGGGTGACAACAAGTTCCTCATCGACTTCATCAACAACGTACAGGTTCCCGTAAACGCAATGCGCGGCAACCAGATACCCGTTTCCACATTCGTTGACATCGCTGACGGTACATTCCCGCAGGGTACAGCGGCATTTGAGAAGCGCGGCATCGCCGTTGACGTTCCCGAGTGGATCCCCGAGAACTGTATCCAGTGTAATATGTGCTCTATGGTATGTCCGCACGCCGTTATCCGTCCGTTCGCCCTGAACGCTGACGAAGCAGCTGCTGCTCCCGAGGGCATGAAGATGAAGGACATGACCGGTATGCCCGGCTACAAGTTCGCTATGGGTATCTCCGTAATGGACTGCACAGGCTGCGGCGTATGTGCAAACGTTTGTCCCGCAAAGACAAAGGCTCTCGTTATGAAGGGTCTCGAAACACAGGAAGCAGAGCAGAAGAACTTCGACTATGCAGTAAAGACATCCGACAAGCCCGAGGTTCTCGAAAAGTTCAAGCCCACTACAGTAAAGGGTTCGCAGTTCAAGCAGCCGCTGCTTGAATTCTCCGGCGCTTGCGCAGGCTGCGGTGAAACACCGTATGCTAAGCTCGCTACACAGCTCTTCGGCGACAGAATGTACATTGCAAACGCTACAGGCTGCTCGTCTATCTGGGGCGGTTCCGAGCCTTCTACTCCGTACACCACAAACAAGGCAGGCAGAGGTCCCGCATGGGGCAACTCCCTCTTTGAGGATAACGCTGAATTCGGTCTCGGTATGTTCCTTGCACAGGATACACTCCGCGGCAGAGCACAGCAGCACTTAAAGGCTCTTGCGGAAGACGCAAAGCCCGAGACAAAGGCTCTCATCGACAAGTACTTCGAGACAGCTGACGACGGCGCTGCTAACCTTGCGGCAACTGAAGAGCTCGTAGCTGCACTTGAGAAGTGCGACTGCCAGAAGCCCGAGAAGCTCGAAGTTCTCAAGCTCAAGAACTACCTCTCCAAGAAGTCCAACTGGATCCTCGGCGGTGACGGCTGGGCATACGATATCGGTTACGGCGGTGTTGACCATGTTCTCGCCAGCGGCAAGAACGTCAACGTTCTCGTATTCGATACAGAGGTTTACTCCAACACAGGCGGACAGGCTTCCAAGGCTACGAACATCGGTGCTGTTGCACAGTTCGCTGCTGCAGGTAAGGCTGTAAAGAAGAAAGACCTCGCCGGAATCGTTATGAAGTACGGTTATGTATATGTTGCTCAGGTAGCTATGGGCGCAGACAGAAACCAGTGCATCAAGGCATTCGCTGAGGCTGAAGCTTATAACGGACCTTCTCTCATCATCTGCTACGCACCGCGCATCAACCACGGTATCAAGGGCGGTCTTACTATCGCACAGCAGGTTGAGAAGGAAGCTGTTGAGGCCGGTTACTGGCATCTGTTCAGATTCAACCCTGATGCTGAACAGAAGTTCACGCTCGACAGCAAGGCTCCGACAGGCGATTACAAGGCATTCATGATGCGTGAAGTTCGTTACAACTCCCTCGCACGTGCTAACCCTGAGAGAGCTGAAAAGCTGTTCGGTATCGCTATCGAAAACAGCAAGCAGAAGTATGACGATCTCGTAAGACTCGTTGACTACTACAAGGCATAAGCATTAGACAAAAGAACGGGCTGTCCGAAAGGACAGCCTGTTTTGCTTGTGTCTCTTCCTATAATATCATAATGCAGACGGAGTCTTTGCCGACCCCCATTCATTTCCCGCAGAGCGACCCATTGCAGAACACTACGAAATACAGCAAATGCCGGCGCGGGCTTCCGCGCTGTCGTCCGGAAGGACAAAGCGGGCAAGCACGGACCATGCCTGTATCAGCCTGTCAAGTGTCCACGCAGCGTTCGCGGGGCTTGTAGAAGGGAGCGGGACGGCTGCTATGCCCGTCTGCGGGAGCTGATACTTTTTATATATACCGGATGCTGTGCTGCCGTTCGTAAAAATCGCGGATATGCACGCACCTGAAAGTATCACCGAAAGGTCATTCGGAACAACATTCCGTATGCTCGAATCGGACGAGCCTGTAATATCGCACTCCGCTATCACATCCCAGAGAGCTATTCCGCGGCGCAGCAGTATCTCCCGCTTGCCCGGTATGCTGTCCGGGAAGTTCTCCCCCGTTACAGCCGACAGCACCTTCCAGAACCGGTTCTGCGGGTGTCCGTAATAAAAGCTCACCTCGCGGGACTTCACCGAAGGCATACTGCCGAGTATCAGTATCCTGCTATTTTGGTCATATACCGGCGGAAAGCCGTGCGTAACGTGTTTCTCTTCCATTGTATTTCTCCATACACACAAATAATACCGCACACAAGCAGTGCGGTATTACCTGATTTCATCAACAGACCCTGTTCAGCCCGATCTGCGCAGCATATGGCAGGCACAGTCATAGCAAAGCTTAGACGAATTGAGCTTCTTGTTCTGTTCGCAGATCCTGCACTTTCCGTTCGTTTTAAAATCCGAAACCGAAATCGCTTTCTCTGTGGAAGCTCCGCCGGAGACAGTCGCCAGAACATCATCGTTTACTTCCTGTATCAGGATATCTTTTTCCATGGTAATTACCCCTTTCAAATTTATCGTTATACTTATTTATACGTCTGATACCGCCGTTTTGGCAATGCCGGTATGCAATTTTTCAGTTTTTTTATTATACCATATAAAGTTAAAAAAAGCAATAGAGGAAGAGAACATAAACAGCTGAGTGTAACAAACACAGTTTCGGGGGCGCGGGCTCCGCGCTTATATCATATAAAGATAAAAAAGCAATATAGGAAGAGAACATAAACAGCTGAGTGTAACAAACACAGTTTCGGGGGCGCGGGCTCCGCGCTTATATCACATAACAGAGCCAAAAACAAGATTAACCGCAAAAACAGTATGATGCTCTGCAAAAAACATATTGCGGAAAATTTCAAAAAAACTATTGACAATAGCTGTATGATGTGTTATAATGTATAAGCTGTTCTAAAGACAGCAGGTCTGTGTGCATTTTATAACGCATACAGCTAACGGGTAACCGCCTGCCGAGGAATGGGAGATCATACGATTATTCCCCCGTTCTGTCTTTGAACGGGGATTTCTATTTCCCCTCTTTTAACAGCAAAATCTATAAAGGAGGAAAAACCAACCAATGGCAAGCGAAAAAATACTTCAGCAGAAGCAGCAGTATGTCGAAGATCTCGCAAAGAAGCTCGAAAATGCGGCAGGCGGCGTTATCGTTGATTACAAGGGTATCACCGTTGCGGAAGATACAGCTCTCCGTAAGTCTCTCAGAGAAGCAGGCGTTGACTACTTCGTAGTTAAGAACACTCTCCTCAGAAGAGCAGCCGAGAAGGCAGGCATCACCGGCATTGAAGAACATCTCGAAGGTACTACGGCTATCGCGCTTCATGAAAGCGACATCATCTCCGCACCGAAGATCATCTACAAGCAGTCCCAGGATTCCGGCGACCGCTTCAACATCAAGATCGGTTTCATCGGTAAGGAGGCTATCTCCGTAGCGGAGGTAGAGGAGTACGCAAAGCTCCCGAGCAAGGAAGTTCTTATTTCCAAGCTTCTCTTCATGCTCCAGTCTCCTATGCAGAGACTCGCTATTGCGGCAAGCGAAATTGCCAAGAAAAAGGAAGGCGAAGAGGTTGCATAACCGCACCCGCGCCGCTTAAACTCACAACATTAATTATTATCAGGAGGAAAACAAAATGGCTTCAGAGAAAGTATTAAAGATCGTAGAAGACGTTAAGGAGCTCACAGTTCTTGAGCTCAACGATTTAGTAAAGGCATTAGAGGAAGAATTCGGCGTATCCGCTGCCGCTATGGTAGCAGCAGGTCCCGCAGCAGGCGCAGGCGCTGCAGCAGCTGAAGAGAAGACAGAATTCGACGTAGTTCTCACATCCTTCGGCGACAGCAAGATGGGCGTTATCAAGGCTGTTAAGGATATCTGCGGACTCGGACTTAAGGAAGCTAAGGAGCTCGTTGAGGCTGCTCCTAAGACCCTTAAGGAAGGCGTTGCTAAGGCAGAAGCTGAAGAGATCAAGGCTAAGCTCGAAGAAGCTGGCGCTAAGGTTGACCTTAAGTAAGCAGCTCCAATACACAATCAAGGGTACGGTGTGAACCGTACCCTTTTTGTTGTTCAGCAAATGTTATATATCATTAGTCGGAATGTGCGTTTTCGGTGATCACGCCGATATAATACAGACCGTCGGCTCCGCGGGTAAGCGACTTGTCCGAAGCAAGAGCAAGCACCGGTATCTGTGATATGATATTGCCGTCTTTATCGACAAAATACAGCGTCTCACCGGTCTTGAGACTGAAATTCGTCTGGTGGCGCATAAGCGCGGAGGTCTCACGGTTGTTTTTGCAAACGATCACCGCAGTGCTTCCGGGAGCTATCTCCAGATCGGGTATGGTATATTTGCGAAGGTCGTAAATGTCATCGGAAAGATACATACCCTTGATGTTTACGGGTGCGGCCGAGGGATTGCATATCTCTATCCAGTCACCTTCACCGGCAGTGTAAACCTCGCTTACATAAACACCGGCATTGTTCTCTGCCCTGCTTAAGAAAAGCGATACCTCAACGGTATTGCTGCTGTCGGCAAGACCGCTGTCTATCGTCACAGTATCTCCGTCATAACGTACACCGTTCACTTCCCAGTGATCCACAGCATATCCGTCATACGGCTCCGCACGGAATGTCACGGAATTTTCGGTGTAGTAGTTCACCGAGAAGCCGTCACCCGCTTTCAGCGTGCGGGAACCCGCTTTCACCGCCGTACCTGTGGGTGTGCGGAAATTCACTCTGTACTTGATACCGGAATAACCGAACCGGTTGATCATGCTCTTGTTCAGCACTGATGAACGGTTATCCGCGAAATCCCGTATCTGCTGCCTGCTGTCCGCAAAAGACCACTCGTTCGCCCAGCCGGAGGTATAGCCGTTTTTGAGAGCGTACATTAACTCGTTGTCACTCTCGGCAATAAGCTCGTCAAGCACCGCCTTCACATTATCCGGAGAAAATGCCCCATCCTGAAGCTCGCATATCGTGTTCGCGAATTTCTCCCGCATATCCTTGCGGTTCAGCAGTCCGCCGAGTATATGAGAAGCACCCTTCATGTGCTTTCCGGTAAGCACGGCACGAAGCGTATCATCTGAATATCCGCTGCCGTAAAGGCTCCACGCGTATTCTGCGTCAAACAGAAGGAATCTCCACTTTCCGTCTTGATATTCGTTTGTGATCTCCTCGCCCTCGGACGCGTAATACTTCCATACCTTGAAATTGTTTCCCGGCCAGTCCTTGTTGTCAATATATATCTGCATCGCATAGTACAGCATAAGGTCGTCGATATCGACAAGAGAGCAGAATTCGTTGAAATACAGATCGACCGTGAGATCTTTTTCCGCAAGGGCAACTACCTTATGCCAGTCCGCTACTGCTTTTTCGTCCTCCGGGTCATCACTTTCAACACCAAGCTCTTCCGTTCCTACTATACGGTAATTGTTCTTGTCTCCGCCGTACATCATTTCGAGATAATCGTCGGAATACGCTTCATGCAGCCACGAAAAGCCGTAGTATTCGCTGTTTAGAAATACAGCGGCGGGACGAACTGCCTGTGTATCGGGGAATCCCGCGAGATCGGCAAGCCGCATCGAAAGCTCGTCACGAAGTCCCGCAAATTCACGGTCGTTCGCGCCGTTGCGCAGTGTGATGCGGTCATAACGCAAATTGAAATTACCGGAACCGTCACGATCTCCGGGGAAGAACGGATATTTGAACTTTCCGCTGCTTTCGCCGTAATCGTTCCGCGCAAAAAGCCGCCACGACTTCTGATCCACGGCTCTTGAATAACCGCCGACAACCCTTGCTCCGGAAGCCTGTGAAACGAGCCGTTCTCCGCTGCTGTCAAATACCTCAACGTACATCGGGCGTTCGCTCTCACGTCCGCGTATATTGTAGTTTGCGGGCTCTGTCGGCTTGATCTCGCCGCCCTTGTACTCGTTCTTTTTGTATTCGTCGCGCAGAAATCCCTCTATAGCTATGCCGTTGTAGTAATCATAAAGATTGTACTCGTCGGAGGACAGCACGAAAATGAGCGTATCGTCGGTGAAACGCCCGGACACATTCCTGCCCGTGACATAGCTCCTGACTGCGATATCGCTCTTAACGCCGTCGCTAACGGCGATCGCCTTTACCGTACTCGCGGTGACCTTGTTCTTCGCGGAGATATGTATAGGTCCGGTATAGCGCTTTGAATCCACGGTCGGGTCATTTCCGTCGGTCGTGTAATAAATGACTGCGTTCTCGTCCGGGAATGTCAGCTCAACGTCGATATCACCGTCATGAAACGCCTTTGACGGCGAGAATGAGACGATGTCGGGAATCTCCCCGGAAACTTCCTCCGTAACGGGTACTTCCTCTTCGTGATTTTCCACGGTGTACGAAGTCGCAAGCTGCACCTGCATATCGGAATGGTTTTCGAGCATGAATACCGCTGCCGCGCCTATCACGGCTATCATTATAAGTAAGATAACAAGCTTTTTCATAGATACTTTCTTCTATCTTTTATCTTTCTCCCGTTCCGGACAGGAGAAAGAAATAATCATTGTTTTAAATGCAGCACATAAGTGTTTATCAGTACCGGCTCAGGCTTTATCCCGGAAAGTGCCTTCTTTTCGGAAGCTGTAAGCACACCGCCGCACTTCTGTATAACGCGGTTGCTGCCGGTATTTTCGTCAACCGCTTCAACGATGATGCTTTCATATCCGTCAGAGAACAGTTCATCCCGCACAGCCTCAAGAGCTTCTGTCATATAGCCGTTTCCCCAGAAGCGTTTTCCGGAGCAGTAGCCTACCATCGGAACACCGTCCCTGTAGCCTACAACATCTATCATGCCCATGAGCTCTTTGTCGCTTCTGCGCTCTATCCCCCAGCGGTAGCAATCGGGTCTGCCGTATTCTGGGAGCCATCCGTCCATTAAGGCGTATGTCACTTCCACACTTTCGTGTGCGTTCCACGTCATATACTTCGGGACTTCCGGGTCGCTCGTCCAGTTGTCGAACATCGTCTGCGTGTCGTCACGGGTGAGATACCGCAAACGAAGTTTTTTCGTCTCAAGCTCTCTCATGTCAGTCTCCGTTTATCATAGCCAGCAGCTCATTCTCGTCTATTATCGCAAGACCAAGCTCCTCTGCTTTTGTGAGCTTGCTGCCAGCAGCTTCTCCGGCAACGACGTAATTCGTCTTTTTCGATACCGAGCCCGCGCACTTTCCGCCCATGCTTTCTATCATTTCCTTTGCCTGCTCGCGCCTGAGCGTCGGGAGCGTTCCCGTCAGCACGAATGTCATTCCGGCGAATTTGTCTCCGCCCGCAGCCTTGTCGTAATCGAATTTCAGTCCGTGTCCGCGCAGCTTTTCGATAAGCTCGCGCATCTGCGGGTCGGCAAATGCGTCCGCAACGTTCTTTGCAAGCACGTCACCGAACTTGTCTATCGTGAGTATATCGTCCGCAGAAGCATTCATTACCCCGTCAAGATCGCCGAAGCGTTTGCACAGAAGCTCCGCCGAGCGTCTGCCTATACCGCGTATCCCGAGCGCGAATATCAGCCTGTCCGGCTGGTTCTGCTTGCTGTTCTCGATAGCTTTCAGCAGATTTCCCGCGGACTTCTCCTTAAAACCGGGAAGCGACAGCACATCCTGCATATTCAGCGAGTAAAGGTCGGCAGGAGAATGTACCAGTCCGCTTTCGCAGAGCTGCTTTACAACCGCCTCTCCGAGACCCTCGATATTCATAGCGTCACGCGACGCAAAATGTTCAATGCCGCGTAAAAGCTGTGCCGGACAGTTCGGATTGATGCACCGTATTGCCGCTTCGTCATCGCTTTTCACCGTCTGATGACCGCAGACCGGACATTTATCCGGGAGCCGGAAGCCGGCACCGCCGCAGTGCTTTGTCACACGCACTATCTCGGGAATTATCTCGCCCGCTTTTCTTACAGCAACGGTATCACCCACCGCGATCTCCAGCCTGTCCATTATATCCTGATTATGCAGTGACGCACGGGAAACGGTAGTCCCTGCAAGCAGGACAGGATCGAATATCGCTACGGGCGTAAGCGCACCGGTGCGTCCGACGTTCACTTCTATCTCACGGAGCACGGTCTCTTTTTCCTCGGGCGGATATTTGAACGCGACCGCCCATTTCGGGACCTTTGATGTCGAGCCGAGGATATCCCGCTGCGCAAGGTCATCGACCTTTATCACGGCACCGTCGGTATCGTATGCGTAGCCATGCTTTTCCTCGCCTATCTCGCGTATGCGGGCGACCGCTTCGTCTATCGTTCCGCACAGCTTATGCTTTACGGTGCGGAATCCGAGAGAGGTAAGCCAGTCGAGAGACTCGCTGTGACGGGAGAATGTCTTTCCTTCGACCTGCTGTATGTTGAATATAAAAATATCGAGCGAGCGCTTAGCGGTCACGGCACTGTCCTTCTGACGGAGTGAGCCTGCCGCCGCATTGCGTGGATTCTTCGCGGGCTGCTCGCCGTTTTCTTCCTGCTCCGCAACGAGCTTCGCGAAGCTCTCACGGGGCATATACACTTCCCCGCGTACTTCAAGAAACGGTACTTTTTCGTTTATCCGCAGCGGTATGCTTTTTATGGTGCGGAGATTTTCGGTTATGTCTTCGCCCACAAACCCGTCACCGCGAGTAGAGCCGCGCACCAAAACTCCGTCACGGTATTCGAGCGATACCGAAAGACCGTCGATCTTCGGCTCCACGGAGTATTCAGGCTGGACTTCCCTGCGCACTGAGGTATCGAAAGCGTACAGCTCCGCCTCGCTGAAAACGTCCTGCAATGAACCCATCTGGACGGTATGCGTGACTTTCTCAAAAGTGGAGAGCGCAGTGCCGCCGACACGCCTTGTGGGCGAATAGTCGGTAACAAGCTCGGGGTGCTCGGCTTCGATAGCCTTTACCTCACGCATGAGAGCGTCATACTCGTCATCCTCAACGGTCGGGTCGTCAAGCACATAGTAGTTGTAGTTGTGCTTTTCGATAATATCATAAAGCTCATAGAGCCTTGCTTTAACGTCATTGCCGCTCATCGGCAGAACCGCCTTTCGTGCCGCCCGCATCACACGTCTATATTCGCGAGCTCGGAAATGTTACCCTCATCGAGGATTATGTTTGAATACGAATCCGGGACACTGCCCACGATAACCGTCTGCGCGACAAGGATATCGTAAGTTATTGCCACATTACCGGAGTAGCCCGTCATCATCGGAGATATCTCGGTATCCACTTCGAGTATTATGCTGTGTATCGTCTGATTTATACCCGCGCTTGCAAAGCTGCTTTTCAGCCTTGTCTCTGCTCTGCCCTTCGGTTCCATACGGAACACGAGCTCGGTTCCGGTGCCGTACAGGAAGCTGATCCCTGTGAGAGTACCGAGAGATATACGCACAGTCTCGTCTCCGAGAGCATCTATCCCCTCGTTCACCGCGTCATTGAGCAGCGCCTTCAGGCTGTTGATCTTCACCCGGTCGGTATTGAGCGCCGCGATACGCCCGTTTTCGTCAAATGTGAAGCTGATTATATCGCCCGCGGCACTGTCGCTGCCGAGTTTATCGAAAACCGCGCTGCTGATGATGCGCTCGGCGGCTGTCCGGCATTTATAGTCGAGCAGCGTTTTCAGCGCCGGACGGATGAATATGTCCGTCACCGCAAGCAGAAGAGCGCAAATTGTGCCGAGTATGACGAGCAGAGTGCCGAGCCTGCGCAGGATTCTCTTTTTCTTTGCCATTCTGTCACCTTCCGTATCACAGTGGTATTATAGATTATACACACATTATATGTGTATTCACGGAAAAGTGACAAAAGACAAGTTATTTTCAGTTCTTAAAGAACGTTCTGAACGCCTTGTATGCCATATAAACGTCGTTCTTTGCTGTGATCTCGAACGGCGCGTGCATGGAAAGCACGGGTACGCCGACATCTATCGTATCTATGTCGAGATTTGCGACATACATCGCTACCGTTCCGCCGCCGCCGAAATCCACCTTGCCGAGCTCGCCTGTCTGCCAGATAACGCCGTCCTTGTCAGTGAAGGAAATGGTCAAGAGCAGCTCGGTATAGTCGGAAATCTGCTCAAACAGCTCCGGAAGGATCTGGCTCAGCTTGTTGCACTGCTTGATGAAAAGCATCCGGAAGAGCTCATCCAGCTTGTTCTGGTCCTTCAACTGAAGAACTACGTCCTTCTCATAAGGGCTGAACTCGAGATCCGTTTCGAAGGGCGTCGTGACAAAGTCCGGCTCCAGCTTGTTGGGGTTGGTGGAGGACAGAACACGAACACGAGAAGGGAGATAGTCGTTTACCTCCATGAAACGGACAGCGATCAGACGGTTGAACCAGGTATAGGCCACCTCTTCTACAACGTTGCGGAAAGCAGTCTTGTAGTCGGTGGTCTTTTCTTTTGCCCGGATTGCGGATAGCAGGGCATTCCGCTGCTGGATCTCAGCACCGGAAATGCTGCTGGATCTCAGCACCGGAAATCTCCACGTAGTCTTTTGTTCCGATATCGAAGAACTGCAGGTCCTTGGTGGACTGCTGCATCGGCTGGGCAATGCTGGCTTCCGTAATGCCCAGCATGCCTGCTTTATAGGTGATATCCGAGATGAGCTTCCGTCTGGCCCATATCGCAAAGTTCTTGATTGCTGTCTTGTTCATGACATTCTCCCCGTCGCTCAAATATCAAATGGCAGACTCCTTATTGTTTCGGTGCTATTTGTTTCATGATTCCATAAAGTATAATTCTTCTGATTTATGTCGTAGCAAATAAAATTGCCTGCAGGATCAGAACCGATAGGATACAATTGAGTACCCTGAAACACATCCGGATAAATACGATAAACCGTTTCAAGATCATTCTCGTTATAGGACAAGAGTGACTTGAACACAGCCTCATGGCCATCCACTGTATAAAAGTCCTTCGATGAAGGCCTTCCTCCGTTATAAAGCGTTAACAGCGTTACAAGAGGAGCAGGCAATTCCACACCAACTTTAGCCAAATAATCAGCAACTGCATTTTTGTTTTGTAAAGGCTTTACATATTTCCAAGTAGTGTTATACATATTGCTCACCCCTTACCTGAATTCTTTACCGCCGCCCCAGATGGACTTGCCGCCCGTATGGCCGGTTCGTGCGTGCGTTTCAGCATCCACAAGTTGCATGATACCGACCTCTTCATTGTGATGCCATACATAACCGTCCGGTGCTGTCCCATCCTCTACACCATCATAGATTTGCTCTATCTGCTCCGGTGTAAACTGGGATTTTAACTCCGGATTGGCTTCCAGGTCGGAAACAAGTTTACGGTTGCATTCTCTAAATTGATTTTTGTCCGTTTCCAAAAGCAAATGATCCGGGAGTTTTGTCTCGAAAACGAATTCAAATTTCGGAAAAACACCTTCAATCACTTCTTCTGAAAGCTGAACTGTTTTACGAATGAACTCTACGCCTGTTATAGGATGGATATCGTTTGCCAGGAATTCATTTCTTGTAATTACATATCGCGGATTATCCAAAGTCCCTTTTCCATATGTTTCTTCGACAGCGAAGTCTTTGTTCCAGGCTTCATCCGCGATTGATTCCGGCGTATCCTTAGCGTTTATAGGAGAAAGCGTTTCACCAGACTCTGGCCAGATTTCATTCGCTATATTTTCAGCATCTGTAACAACAGATGCTAAGTCGATTTCCTGAACAGCAGCAACTTCCCTTGCTGTTTCTGCTGCTTTTGCCACTATCTCTGCAATCATCGAGCCGGTCTCCTCCTATAATGTCAATGCTTACAAAACGTGGTTTTATATTCCTTCATCAATTCAGACAGTCTCAAACTGATCTCTGGCTGTCGGTTTCCTATTCCAACGATGACTTCATAAGTCATAATCTGAACAAATCTGTAAAAAGACTCTGTATCTTGAGCAAAACTAATATCCGGTTCGAATTCAAACTCTTGAAGCCGGCGGAGCAAAGCATCTTGCCAGTCTTCGAGAGATGCGTCCTTGTCGCACACACACTGTGAAAGCTTGAAATAACTAAAAGCTGCTTTCTGCCATGCATTACGCTTATTCACATAAGGTGTGCGAGCATAGTCCATCAGCCGAGCTTTAATGATACCGTCAACAGGAATGCGCTCAAGATTATCAATGAATTCGCGTTCTGAATGCCGCTGAAGATAATCCGGATCATACACACAGGAATTAATAAACCGTCTTGCTGAATCATCTTCTATGGATTCAGCATCAAACACCTCAACCGCCGCATCTTGTTTTGGCGCATATTTTGATATTTTGCAGAGGATTGGCTCGGTCCATTCGTTCTGATAGATGGCTGCGACACCACGCTGTAAACGCGCCAGCTCATTTATCTGTGCATCATTGAGATTTGCAGCTCGCCCTACAAGCTCTCGATCGCTCTGATCCGGAAGGCGTAAGATGATTTTTGTGTTCGTATTACGGATCACAGACATATCCAAAAGTCCAGGTGCTTGATCCGCAATGATAAAGCCTTCACCATAAGACCTCATTTCCGCTATGGAATTGGCCAGCATCTCCACCGATTTTTGAGCAAGATTTCCCGACTCGCTGTTTCCGCCTTCGGATACACGCCGGAGAAGGTTATGAGCTTCCTCCAGTACAGTAACGTGTCGAAGTTCTGAATTGATGCATCCTTCATTCATGCGGTATTCCTGAAGACGAATAAGTAGCATACCCATAATCAAGGACTTGTTTTCTGAAGATCCGACACGGCTCAAATCGATAATTACGTTCTGCTCATAGAGGTTCTGATCTGATACATCGCCGCTACAGAAAACAAGACGATTGATACCATTTGTGAGTGATTTTAACCTTGTTTTCAGTGACCCCCGGTAGTTCCCCTTATTCTCATCAGAATAGTCAGAATGATTGATGATATCATCGATCTCAGCACAAACATCTTCAAATGTCGGGTAAATCTTACCTTTGCTGTTTTTAGAGGAAATCAAATCCCAACCACAGTCTTCATAAGCCTTGATAATTGCATCTTTCAGTACTGCAGGCATTGCAGCATACATTGGCCAGCACACATTAAAAACATCGAGCAAACGATCAATATGTTCATAGACATGAACGCTGGAATTGAAGACAAAGGGGTTAATTCTTAGCAATTCACTTTGCTGAGCATTTGTTCCGTAGACTTTAGCACTGCTGCCAAAGGCATACTTGTATTCACCCTTTGTCGGCTCAATAACCATAAATTTTGTCTTGAGCGAATCCAGCATGGTATAGATTGCATTGCTCTTACCAGCTCCAGTGGAACCCGTAACAAACACATGGGAGGCTATGGAATTCTTGTTGAGTTCAACAACCTTTTCCTCGTCCCTGTGCATATGATGAATACAGCCAAGTGGAACGTTGCCTCTGTATTCCGAATCATAAGATGTAATCTCTCTGCCAAATGCAGCACACTGAATCGTAGTAAAGCCAGGCAGAGACTTTCTCGGGAGACTCATTGCCAAAGCAAGCTCTGCGCCTGAAATCATCGCAGTTGCTTTTACATTAGCGCTCACTTCACCAGACTTAAACACAGGATGAACAAGCCGGCGGAGATATTCTGCCATAACTTGTATTTTTTCTCTTGTGATATCGTCCTTTTGAGCGTTCCATACATTGATGGACGGTTTCTCATAGTAAGACTCATTGCCTTGGGTAAGAGACATATACATATGCGCCACTTCACTGGCAAGCTGACAGTTCGGAGAAAGCACATATGCTGAAAAATCGTAGGCCCCGAGCGCCGCACAGTGTTCTATGCGGTCCATCTGCTTCTCGATGATTTCCATAGTATGAGAAACAGCGTATTGATTGATTTCAACAGAAGCCCCTCTCGTTGAAGATTTCGACTCTCCGAAGCTAATGCCTCCACCAACAAAGATTA
>CACZGM010000087.1 GCA_902780695.1 uncultured Ruminococcus sp.
GGTAATAACTTACTCAATAAGATGCCCGAGGCTGTTGATCCGGTTGTCACCTCAGTAGTTTTGATCGTGGTATCTTGTGAAGCTCCTGATGTCGTTTCGGACATTACTGTAGTATTTTCCAGCACCGTGTTATTCGTTTTTATTTTTGTCGTTTCGGTCGTTACTGCAGTATTTTCCGGCACTGTGGTATTCGTTGTTGTTTTTGTCATTTCAGTAGTGACTATAGTTTCTTCTGCTGTTGTGGGTTTGACGGTGGTATCTTCTGTCGCGGCAATGGAGGTCTCCGTATTTATTTCAAGGGCAGGGGAGGATGCTTCGCTTTCGTCGGTGCCCTCAAACCATTCCGGAGGACCATAAACGGCGACTGCGGTATTATCCGGTCCGTAAATACCGCATGAACCCATGGTCAGCGCAGTAGTCAGTGCTGCTGCTGCACCTGTTAATACACGCTTTTTCATTTCTTTTCCTCCCCGTCGCTGATATCGTCGGAAGTTGTCTTTTCGTTTTCGGCATCATTATCTTCATCTATGCTGCTGTTGCTTTTGTTTCTGTATTTTTCAAGCATTTCAGGCGGACCGTATATGCATACAGCATTTTCCGTTCTGATAAACTTTTTCTTTTTGAACAGTTTCATAATTCCTCCAAAAAGAGAAAACGGCGGATTTATGAGAAACCGCCGTTATAATCCTTCCTCATCAGCTTATGTCTTTTCCGTATTCGTCTTTTCCGTCGAATCCGAGCATAAACATTCTGTGGAAATCTCTCATGTCAGTGCGTGTCACGGTTCTTGTAAGACCTCCGGCAACGTAAATACGTCCACATTCGTTGCAGGTAGCGGTCTTTATCTGAACAGTCTGTGAGATGACCTGTTTGCCTTGCTGTTTTGCCTTCATGCTTTCTCTGCGAACGTGCTCAAGTTCATGGCTTCTGACCTTGCTCTTGGCAGCAGTAGGAGACATAGTCGTAGGCATCTGGAATGAGACACAGGAATCGTTTGAATCATCCTGATAGCGCCTTTTACGGCAAGTCTCACATTCGCAGTTTGGCGGGTCTTTCTCAAAGCCGTCTTTTTTATTGCCAAAAAGACCTTTTTCTTCGTCTTTTTCCTTGCCGTGAACGTCTTTGTCGAGATCAATTCCTTCGGTTACACCGGATAATCCGAGCTTCTCGAGCTTTTCAAGTTTTTCGAGCTTCTCGTCCTTACCGGTCAAATCCGTCTTGTCGGTCTTATCGTTTTTATTTAACGACAAGCCAAGCTTTTCGGCTTCTTCTTCCTTTTTCTTTGCTTTTTCCAAAGAACCGATGGGTAAATGCTCTTCCTTGAGTGTTCCGTCAAGATCATAACGGCTTTCATTTTTCTGAACAGTCTGTTCTTCCTTGAGACCGAGCTTTTTTGCGTCTTCCGACATTCTGAGATATGAATTCTGTGCGTTTCTGTAAGCAGAAACATTTGTGTTGATCTTTAGTGCTTCCAACGTCATTCATATCCCCCCTGACTTTCGGCAGCCTCCGAGCCTGCCGCAGTCCATTGCATCCTGAGGGAGTATTGAGCGGGAGCGCGAAACTGATCAGATTCCGCGTTATCCCGTTTATTCCGATCGGATCCGCCAGAGATACGGCAGGGGATCAGATGTTGCCTTTTTCAAAACACAAATCACGGTTATTATTTACAATAACCTACACTAAATATAACATATTATAGCTGATTTTTCAAGCCTTCCGTATTATTTTTGTAAGTTTGTACAATATCGGGTTCAAATATTTGTCGCTTATTCCGAAACATAAATTTTGTAAAGATTTTTGAGAGTCTGCTATTTGTGACTGACTTATTTCTGTAATTAAAAATCCGTGTATATTGTTATATCCCTCCGAATGTTTCGGAGGGATATAACGGAATAATCGGAATGTCATATATAAGCTATTTCTGTATTGAAGATATAATATCCTCTGGGGTATCGTTGACATGAGAACTGATAAATTCGATAAAATCTTTTTTAGGCAGAGGTCTGGAGTAGTAGAATCCCTGAATGAATTCACATTCCAGCATACTGAAACGTTCCACGAGTTCTTTTGTTTCGACACCCTCGACAACTATCTCCATATTCATATCCTTAAGCATCTTGACGATATTCTGGAGAACGATGAGCAGACGCGGATTGGACTCAAAATCGGCGAACGTCTTATCGAGCTTTACTATTTTAAGCGGCAGGGAAGCCATTCTCTGCATATTTGAGTACCCTGTGCCGAAATCATCGAGCGAGAAAGTAAATCCGGCATCTAAGAGGGTTTTCATATTCTCCGCAATTATATTCTGGGTATGTGAATCTGCGGTTTCCGTTATTTCAAGATTGATACTGCTCGGACTGACATTGTATTTTTTCATTATTGTGATAAAATCGCCTGCAAGTCCTCCCTGCATACACTGTATGACCGACAGGTTGACTTCGATGTATTCGAGACCAAGTTCTCTGAATTCACTGCTTGCGATGAATTTACAGACCTCTTCAAATACGAATCTGCCGATCTTAAGAATATCTCCCGTCTGTTCAGCTTTCGGTATGAAGATATCGGGCGAAATAAAGCCGTATTTTTCGTTGTACAGCCTTAAAAGTGCTTCCGCGGACAGATATTTCTTGTCACGCAGCGAGTATATGGGCTGATAGTACACTTCAAAGCTGTTGTCACGGATAGCATCTGTGATTATCCTGTCGAGATCGCCCATGAGATTGTATTTGTTTTTGTCGAGTATTTCTCCCGCGTGGAGTACCGAACCGGTAAAGCCCGTTTTGCCTGACAGATCTTTGCCGAATTCTATAAGCATATTGAAATTGTCGATATCTGTGGGACATTTTGCGATACAGACATACGAGATAAGCGTGATATCCATTCCGTTAAGCGGAAGCTTCGGCTTGAGCGCGGCGTTTATCGTTTCAGCTGTGTATTCCGTTTTTTCGTGACCGCCGTAATTCATCATAACTACGCAGAATCTGCCTTTGTCAAGATAGTATATATCGGCGTTTGTCCTCGACTGTCTGACGATAGTGGAGATCCTGTTTGCCACGAGCTTAAGCATATCGTTTGCCGCATCGTAGCTTAATATCTCCTGTATCTGCAGGTAGTTTGCTATATTTATAAGTATAACGTCAACCGGCTTATTGTTGGAAAACGAGCGCTTCATATCATGAGCATAAGCGTTGAATTTATAGATACCGGTGTTGAAATCTATCATCGCCTCCGGACGCTGGACAAAAGTTGAGATATAAAGAAGCGACAGGGTGATAGCCAGAAGTTCGATACGCAGATAAGGGTGATAATACTGTACAAGCACCGCGATCGACATCAGGGGAAATGTGCTTATCAACGAGATCAGTTTTGGCAGAGTGAACAGTTTCCGATACAATATCGGATATATAAAACATACTATTCCGAATATCGCTGCGATAATATAAAGTGCAGGCATGAAGTCTCCGCGTTCGTAGATGCCGTTCTTCACGGTGAACAGCATCCCGTTGAAAACATTGACGGCGAGCAGTGTGGCAAGTCCGGCGGCAGGCGAGAGTGCAAAATACAGCTCCACGTCTCTCTGCCCGAAAAGGTGGAAGGTGTCTGTCAGAGCTATAATGAACATCAGATAGAAAACAGATGTCATATTGTGAGCAAACAGATATCCGGTATGCGCCGCTACTTGAAGTGTATAAAATTTCGGATCGGCATAATTGTCTATGCATATCGCTATTATATCAAAAAAGCACGATAAAATACAGCAGCACAGTGTCAGTATGTAGTATCTGTTGGATCTTCCTCTTGTCATACGGCGGAAGAATGCGGCAATAAGGAGAAATGAAAGAATAATGAAAGCGCAGAAATCATAAGAAAAAGACTTTGCGATCATCGGTGTTCCTCCTTTCCTGATATAATAAACATACATTCAAATAAAGTAAACGTTTTATTCCATAATATTATACTACAATTACAAATAAAAGTCAATATATTACAACACTTGTCAAATATATTTGTGCGTTATGTACAAATCAAATTTTCAAAATTCTAATTTTAATCTTGACAAATGGAGTGTTACGTTATAAAATTATATTGATATGTTTTGCTGACCGCCCGGTTTTATTAATAATTCGTAAGTCGTGCGGAGAAAATGAATGAGGTGCTTTATGGAAAACCTGTGTTTTGAAAACAGAGAGCTTTCGTGGCTCAGATTTAATGAGCGTGTACTTGAGGAAGCGGAGGATGAACGTGTTCCGCTTTGCGAAAGATTGATGTTCCTGTCGATATTCCGCAGTAATCTCGACGAGTTCTTTATGGTCAGGATAGGCAGCCTGCATGACCAGATGCTGCTTGACAGCGAGAGCCGTGACAATAAGACAAAGATGACTCCCGGTGAGCAGATAGCCGCTGCTGCCGGAAGGGTACGAGAGCTGTGCGTAAGGTGTGATAAGATCTACCGTTCACTTATCGCCGGACTTGAAGATCAGGGCATTACTCTGATAGATTTTTCTCAGCTCAGCGATAAAGCCGAGAAATATCTCCGAGCACTGTTCAAGAACGATTTTATGCCGCTGTTGTCAACATTTGTTGTCGGAAAGAAGCAGTCATTCCCGTTTTTGCAGAACAGGGAGATATACGCAGTTGCCACTCTTACCGCAAAAGGCGGGAAGGGAGAGAAGAGCGAGAAGACAAAGATAGGGATAGTTCCCTGCGGAGGGAGCGTTTTCCCGAGACTTATCCCGATACCGGAAAGAGCCGGCTGCTTCATGCTCGCCGAGGAACTTATACTGCATTATCTGCCTCTTGTTTTCAGCAGCTATAAGGTAAAGCTCTCTGCTCTTGCACGTATCACCCGTAACGCTGATATCGACGCAGACAGTATTTATGATGAAGACCTCAACTACCGCGACCACATGGCGGAGGTAATAAAGCTGCGCAAAAAGCTATGCCCGGTCCGTATTGAAGTAAAGGGTAACCTCGGACACGATACCGCAGTAAAGATCTGCGAACAGATAAAGCTTGACAGTACCATGCTGTTCATGTACGAATCTCCGCTTGATGTATCGTTTTTCTCTGGTATATGCGATCAGCTGCGCAGCCGTTCCGAACTGTTCTATGCACCGCGTCATCCGATGAAACCGCCGTTTTTCGATGAGACCTGTTCTATCCTCGATCAGATCGAAGAAGGCGACAAGATGCTTCATTATCCGTATCAGAGCATACGTCCGTTCCTTCTTATGCTGAACGAAGCGGCTCATGACCCGAGTGTTGTATCTATAAAAATGACACTTTACAGGCTCGCACATGACAGTAAGGTCGTGGAGAGTCTTGTTGAGGCTGCCGAAAACGGAAAGCAGGTAGATGTTCTTGTTGAGCTCAAAGCCCGTTTTGACGAAGAAAACAATATCGAATGGAGCAGACGGCTCGAACGTGCAGGCTGTCATGTAATATACGGCCTTGACGGACTTAAGGTGCACAGCAAGCTCTGCCTTATACTTCGCAGAAAAAAAGACGGCATAAAATATATCACGCAGATCGGAACAGGAAACTATAACGAAAAAACCAGCCGCCTATATACCGATCTGTCGCTGATGACTGCCGATCCGGCAATAGGCCACGAGGCTTCGGCTGTATTCCAGGCACTCACCCTCGGTGAGACGGTAGATCATATGCAGAAGCTTCTCGTGGCTCCGCATTGTTTGCAGAACAAGCTGATAGATCTGATCGACCGCGAGATAGGCAAACAGAAGAACGGTAAGACAGGTCATATACGGCTTAAACTGAACAGCCTTACAGATAAGACTCTTATGGATAAGCTGATAGAAGCCAGCCGTGCGGGTGTTCACACGGAAATGATAGTTCGCGGTATATGCTGTCTGCGTGCGGGAGTTGAAGGCTTTTCGGAGAATATAAAGGTCATCAGCATTGTAGGCAGATACCTTGAGCACTCGCGTATATATATTTTTGGTGACGGGGAAGATGCGGATTATTACATTTCAAGTGCGGACTGGATGACAAGAAATACGCTGCGTCGTGTTGAAGTCGCTGTTCCGGTCACTTCAGAACAGCTTAAAAAGCGTCTTGACAGTATCTTTGAGCTGATGCTGACAGACAACATTCAGGCGCGTGATATGCTTCCGGACGGAAGTTATAAAAGACGCACCCCCGGAAAGGATAAGCCTGTATCGGTGCAGGATCTGCTGTATGATGAAGCGTACCGACAGGCTGCCGAGTTATAACGGTATTTATGAAAAGACTTGTAATAGGCATGACAGCTCATGTTGATTCCGGGAAAACAACTCTTACAGAAGCATTGCTGTATAAGAGCGGTAATATAAGAAAGCTCGGACGCGTGGATCACGGAGACGCTTTTCTTGATACCCATGCGATCGAAAAAAGCCGCGGTATCACCGTTTTTTCAAAGCAGGCAGTGATGAAGATCGGAGATGCGGAGTTCACTCTGCTCGATACTCCCGGTCATGTGGACTTTTCCGCCGAAACGGAGCGGACATTCTCCGTGCTTGACGCGGCGATACTTGTGATAAGTGGTACCGACGGAGTACAGAGCCATACCGAGACATTGTGGGAGCTGCTCGGAAAGTACGGCGTTCCTGTCTTCATATTTGTGAACAAGACCGATATTTCGCAGTTTGGCAGGGACTATCTGCTCTCGGAGCTCACCCGCCGTCTGAGCAGCGCGGTAACAGATTTTTCCTGCGAAAGAACGGTGATCGACGAAAATGCTGCGCTTTGTTCCGAAAAGCTTATGGAGGAGTACCTGTCCGAAGGCTGCATTTCAGATGCGTCGATCGCGTCGGCGGTAATGAAACGTCAGATATTTCCGTGCGTGTTTGGTTCCGCTCTGAAACTGAAAGGAATTGACGAACTTACAGATCTGCTGTGCAGGTATGCTGCGGAACCGGAACGTGCTGAAAAATTCGGTGCAAGGGTATATAAGATATCCTCCGAGGACGGAACAAGACTTGTTCACATGAAGATAACCGGGGGGAGTCTGAAAGTTAAATCGGTAATCGAATGCGGAAGAGACAATAATCCCGAAAAAGCTGACAGGATACGTGTTTATTCCGGTCAGAAATTCGGTGCTGCGGATGAGGTATTTGCGGGAACGCTCTGTGCCGTTGAGGGACTTCCTTCAGCGTATGCCGGAGAAGGTCTCGGAACTGAACGCGACGCGGTAAAGCCCTTTCTTGAACCTGTGCTTTCATACCGTGTTATCTGTCCCGAAAATGTGGATGCTCATACGGTTTATACCAAGCTGAAAATACTGGGTGAGGAAGACCCGGCGCTTTCCGTCTTGTGGAATGACAGACTCGGCGAAATAAAACTCAGTCTTATGGGAGAGATTCAGCTTGAGATATTAAAGACGGTAATTCATGATCGGTTCGGATTTGACGTTGGTTTTGACGAAGGTAAGATAGCTTATAAGGAAACAATAGCCGGCAAAGTCGAGGGAGTCGGACACTACGAACCGCTCCGGCATTATGCTGAGGTGCATCTGATACTCGAACCGCTGCCAAGGGGAAGCGGACTTGTTTTTGAAACCGATGTTCCCGAGGACAGACTTGCGATAAACTGGCAGCGGCTTATACTCACACATCTTGAAGAAAAGACACATCGTGGTGTGCTTACCGGTTCACCGATAACCGATATGAAAATAACCGTTGCCGGCGGCAGAGCGCATCTAAAGCATACAGAAGGCGGCGATTTCCGGCAGGCAACTTACCGTGCTGTACGAATGGGCCTTATGAATGCGGAAAGCATACTGCTTGAACCGTATTATGATTTTCACATAGAACTGCCAGGCGAGTTTGTCGGGCGTGCAATGACCGATTTGCAGAGAATAGGCGCGGAATTCGGTCAACCGGAAAGTGTTTCGGGAAGTGAGGATATTTCCGTCATAAAAGGCAAGGCTCCTATTGCCGCAATGCGTGGTTATCAGACAGATGTGGCGGGTTACAGCAAGGGACGAGGGAGACTGTCGCTTACCTTCTGCGGGTATTATCCGTGTAAGGACCCCGGGAATGTAATTAACGAGATCGGATATGACGCGGAAGCTGACACCGACGAGTCTGCCGACAGTGTTTTCTGCTCACACGGGGCAGGATTCCTTGTGAAGTGGTGCGATGTTCCGCAGTATATGCACCTGCCTTCCGTGCTTGCACCCATTCGTGAGACCAATGCACCGGAGACTGTCCGTCGTGTTGATAAAAAGCCGGCTGTTTACGATGATAAGGAGCTTATGGCAATATTTGAGCGGACTTACGGCAAGATAAACCGTGATCCGCGAAACGCGATGCAGACAGAAAAAAAGAAGCCCGTGAAAGAGAAGGAATACGTCTATAAACCCACAGTCACGGGGGACGAATATCTGCTTGTTGACGGCTACAATATAATATTTGCGTGGGACGAGCTTAATAATCTCGCAAAGGAGAACCTTGATCTTGCGCGCGGAACGCTGATAAACGCGATGTGCAATTATGCGGGCTTCACACCTTTTAAGCTGATACTTGTTTTTGACGCCTACCGGGTAAAAGGAGCTGTGCGTGAGATCGAAGAGATAAACGGCATAACCGTTATATATACCAAAGAAGCTGAAACTGCGGATATGTACATCGAGAAAGCATCACATGAGCTCGGTAAAAAGCACCGTGTAAGAGTGGCAACTTCCGACAGGCTCGAACAGATAATAATTCTCGGAGGCGGCGCTTACAGAATGTCTGCGTCTGAATTTCACAACGAGGTCCTTCGCGCCGAGAAGGAGATGCGGGAAATTATATTCGGGAACAACTCATCAAATTCGCTTAAATGAAAGGTTTACTGTATGAAGATATGCGGCATAGTTGCTGAATACAATCCGTTCCATAACGGACACAAATACCATATAGAAAAGACAAAAGAGCTGTACGGCGCGACGCATATCGCCGCTGTTATGAGCGGTAATTTCACACAGCGCGGAGATGTTGCCGTTTTTGATAAATATAAAAGAACGGAGACAGCATTAAAAAACGGCGTTGATCTTGTTATTGAGCTGCCGGTGCCGTATGCTCTCGGAAGCGCGGAACAGTTTGCGTTCGGAGCGGTTTCTGCTCTTCACAGTCTTGGCTGTGTGGAAATGATCAGCTTCGGCAGCGAGTGCGGAGATGTTGAACTTCTTGAGGAAACTGCGGGTGCAGTAATGTTTGCACAGCAGAACGAAGATTTCTTTACCTTTATGAGGCATGGAGACAGTTTTCCCGCTGCATTGCAGAAAACGATCGAAAAGTATTATGAGAACGATATAATAGATGCTCTTACAGAGCCGAACAACACGCTTGCTGTAGAATACATCAAAGCTCTTGGCGAGCTTGGCTCGTCCATAAAGCCCGTTACTGTGAAGCGTATCGGAGCGGAGCATGACAGTGACGGCACAAACGGTAAATTCGCATCGGCTGCTCATATCAGAAAGTCACTTGCCGCAGGAGACGATATGAGCGCGTTTGTACCGGAATTTCCGGAGAGCAGCCTTAACGATACGGCAAAACTCGCCAATCTCGAAACCGCTATACTTGCAAAGCTGCGTACTATGTCACCGGAAGAGCTCGAAAAGGCACCGAACGTATTAATGGGACTTGAGAACCGTATATATAAGGCGGCACGTGTTTCTGCCAATCTCGCGGAACTGTATATGCTGATAAAGACGAAGCGCTATACCATGTCCCGCATAAGGCGAATAATCATGGCGGAATTTATCGGTATAAAGAAATCTGATGTAAAGGAAAAACCGCCTTATATCCACATTCTCGGAATGAATGCAAAGGGAAAGGAAATACTTGCGGCTGCAGATTGCGAGCTGCCCGTTGATACGTCGCTGAAATCCCTGTCAAAGAAAGGGCTGAAAGCTAAGCGAATGGCTGCACTTGAAAGCAGGGCAGGTGATCTGTATGCGCTCGCGTTTGACAAAAGACGGGTGTGCGGTCTGGACAATACATCAAAGCCAATAATATTCAACTGAAAGTTAAGGCCCCGGAGATCTGATTGATCTTCGGGGCTCGTGTTATTTGTTTTGTATCAGATGCTCGTATGAATATCCGGTTTCGCGGTATATCTCTCTTGCCTCTGCGAGGCAAAGTCTGTTTGCACCGCCCGCAAATCCGACATATTTTTCCTGTACCTTATCCTTTTCCCAGCCGCAGACGGGGCAGATATCGTATTCTTCTTTCACGGTTCTCTGACCGCAGCAAGCGCATTTTATCTTCATATCCGCACCTCCGTCACTGTCGTTCCCAATATTTAATACCCGCACTCGGAATAAAGAAAGTTCTTATATATCCATCGGAGGCGAGAACAAGAAAGTAGTTCGTGTCCTGATCGAAATACATATAATCGCCGTCGTCGGAGTATTTGTGTAGAACTCTGTCGGACTTGGAGTTTATAAGGTCATTCGCCAGTTCAAGATATTCTTCCTGTGTGATGTTTCCGAATTCCTTGCCGTGCTTTTCATAGTGCTCGTCAAATCGTTTTTGGTTGCGGAAGGTGTACTGCTTGTTTTCCGTCGGCTCTTTTGTTGTTTCATCGGATGAAGCCGATGTCGCGGGAGCGATATTTTCCACGGCTTCGGAAAGCTCATCGCTTATTATTCCGGCAGCATTTTTTATCTCGTCGGAAACCTCGTTTTTGGCGTTCTCAATACCGTCGGATATCTCGGAACCTATGCTTTCCTTTATATTGTCAATTTTTTCAGAAACTACGCTGCCGGCTGTTCCCAATCCGTCCGATACAGCCTTGAACCCGTCGGACAGCTCATTCATTCCTTCCGAGAAATCGTCCATTCCGTCAGAAAATTCCGCGATACCTTCGGAAATAGCACTCGATATTTCCGCGCCTGCAGAACTCATGACCGCTGAGGCTGCCTGCGAAACCGCGTCATTTATCTGCCCGCATGATGACAGACACAAAGCAGCGGCAAGTGCGGCGGCAATAAGTCCGGCTATTTTGAATAAATTTTTCATTTTTTATCCCTTCTTTAAGAAAATTTAGCTTAATAAACAGAACTTGTTATAGTTTTTTACTTACTGTTCTATTGTAAAAAACGGCAGCAGAAGTATCTTTTCAACAATTGTCCTGTCCGGAATCCGGCTTGTTTTGCTGTCCGATAAGGATTTCTTGCCTGATACTACATTTGAAAACAGTTTTTTCAGTTCTGCGTCATCAAGGCGGCAGGTCTCCCTGTTATAATGACCGCCGGGAGTATCCCATAAAACGGGACACATATTTCTCTTGTATGCGGCTTCGCATACCGAGCTCAGAAACAGACGCACCGACTGTTCTTCCTTATTCTTTTTGGGGCAGCCGTATTCGCCGATGATTACAGGTATACCTTTGTCAACAAAGTTCTTCTTCATCATATCCATTTGCTGTTCAAGGTCTTTGAAATCACCTGCTGTACCCCATGTTGAACGTGCTTTGCCCCAGCTTGCGTCTTCTTCCAGTATAGCAAAGGTCGAAGGATTGTAATAATGCACAGATATTGCCATGCGGTCCGCCGGGTCGGAAGGCATTCGAAACAGCTTGTCACAGGTACGGTCTATACCGGTGTTATATCCTGATATCAGAAGATGACGCTTGGGATTGTTTCCTCCGGATTTTCTGACAGTATCCACGAATTTCTGATTGATCTCATTGACAAGCTCGTACGACTCTTCCTTACCGGAATTGCCGCCCCATGGATTCCATACGCTGTCCCAGCCGAGCTCCTCGTTCTGACACTCGAACATCAGCTTGTCACCGTAGTCTTTGAAGCTGTCAGCAATCTGTGTCCACATTGATGTGAAGCGCTTCATGCATTCGTCTTTGTTTTCCGGAAATTTGTTCACCCAGCCGTTATCCCAGTGGATATTAATTATGCAGTACATATCGGCTTTGAGAACCCAATCGACGATCTCATGTACCCGTGCATCGTAATCGGCGTTTATATGGTAATCCTTTCCCATCATATTTGACCACGCAACGGGAACGCGCACAACTCCGAAGCCCTCATCTGACATTCCATTTATCATCTTCTCTGTGATAACAGGACTGCCCCACGCAGTCTCGTATGATGTCACGGTACCGTCTCCGTATTGTGCTATCCAATCGCCGCAGGCTTCCATTGTGTTGCCGAGGTTTATTCCGATGCCCATATTCTGCACGATCCCGGCAGTGGTGATGTTTCGCATAATACCTTTTCCGGAAGATTCTGCTCCCGCGGGTATAATAAGCATCAGCGATATTAAAGCAGCCGAGATTAGTGAAACAATTCTTTTCATTACACTCCTCTTCTTTCACGGATAAACCTGAACGCTTTTGCGCCGTGAGGAGCAAGCCGTACATTTATGCTTCCCGATACGGGTGTGGGTGCTGTTATGCCGCTCCACAGCTCGGTACAAACAAACTTGCCGGATAATTCAAGTTCGCCAAGATCGATCTCGATAATGCTTTCTTCTTCGCCGGTGTTG
>CACZGM010000088.1 GCA_902780695.1 uncultured Ruminococcus sp.
ACGAGAAGAACAAGAAGGGCAACTATATCCGCCGCGAACGTTTCACCGGCTCATACAGCAGGAGCTTCTATGTGGGCGATGAGGTCAAGGAAACGGATATCAAGGCGAAATTCGACAACGGTGTGCTTCAGCTCTCTATCCCGAAGATAGAGGCAAAGCCCGAAGTTCCCGAAACAAAGTATATCGCAATCGAATAACAGACACACAGTACCGAAAAGGAGCCGCAAGGCTCCTTTTCCCTGTCTGTCAAAAAAGTAATTTTTTTGACAGACTTGTCCTGCGCGGACAGCGGCAGGGCTCTGCTTCGGCTGCTTTTTATGCGCGCATCGTGCGCGCTTTTGGCAGCCTACTCGCGGCATCGTGCCGCGACCCTGTGACCCCGCCTTCTGTCGGTCAGCCCCCTCTGGCGCAAGCGCCACCTCCCCCCGTGGGGGAGACACCCCTTTAAAAAAGTGGGCTTGACACCCTACGGCACGATGCCGTAAGGAAGTTTCCAAAAGCGCGCACGATGCGCGCATAAAAGAAACTTCCGATAAACTCAATGCAGTATTTCAGAGTCCCGATTTATGTCATGTGCCGACTGAAACGCAGTGGGGTTGGTAAAGATTCCATACCACTTAAATACGGAATGTGGTTTATTGACAAGCTGCGAAAAGGAGCCGCAAGGCTCCTTTTCCTTTTCCGCTCCGGGAGTTGCTTCAAACTTTCAAAAAAGCTTGCATTCCGGACGATTTTGTGATATAATAAACTGTATATTTGCGCTCCTTTTTCGGATAATAGTATAATGGGAACCTCTAAAAACCCATTTGAGAGAAAACGCGGTTTTCAGAGGTACCCTTATGACACCGTAAAAGCGGTCAGTATCCGGAGGGAATGCGCTATGGACAACGAAAAAGAGAAGGAACCGGCAGAGGAGAAAGACCTGCAGGAAGCGGAAGAAGCCGACTGCGGATTTGTCGCCGCACGCAACGCCGATCACCTTATCCACTGCCTAACCGTTATAGGCGAGATCGAGGGTCACTATATCCTCCCGCCGCAGAACAAAACGACCAAATACGAGCATATAATCCCGGCGCTCGTTGCTATCGAACAGGACAGGACGATCGAAGGCCTGCTGATAATCCTCAATACCGTGGGCGGAGATGTGGAAGCCGGTCTGGCTATCGCGGAGCTCGTCGCGGGAATGGAAACTCCGACCGTTTCGATAGTTGTCGGCGGCGGCCATTCAATTGGAGTGCCGCTCGCTGTCTGTGCGAAGCGCAGTTTTATCGTGCCTACCGCGACGATGACCATACACCCGGTAAGAATGAACGGACTTGTCCTCGGCATACCGCAGACACTTTCATATTTCGACAGAATGCAGGAGCGTATCATAAACTTCGTTACCCGCAACAGCCGTATAAGCGCGGAACATTTCCGCGAGCTGATGATGAAAAAAGACGAGCTCGTCATGGACGTAGGTTCTGTTGTGGACGGCGAGACCGCGGTAAGAGAAGGGCTGATAGATCACCTCGGCGGACTGTCCGATGCGATAAAATGCCTGTACTCCCTTATCGAAGAGCGTGAAAAGGCGGGTGAAAACGGGTGATACTTCATTCTATCGTCAGCATTCCGGACATATTCTGTAATACGGAAAGCTCCCTTCCCTGCCGCGAATACCGCGCAGTAAACGGCGGTATCCTGGAGCTCGAAGGTGGCAGGATAAAACGGCTGATATCGACAGATCCGGCAATGTACCTTGACCGGCGTTATATGCCGGACACCGAATATAAAGAACACGGTCTCCCCGCAAAATAACGGGCAGACCGACAGACAGGAGATCTACATAATGAACGACATTATAAGTGTAATAATACAGGGCGTGATCCAGGGACTCACGGAATTTCTTCCGGTATCGAGTTCGGGACACCTCTCGGTAGCACAGCATTTCATGAACGTCGAGGAAGGCAGCATGACGCTTTCCGTCGTTCTGCACCTCGGAACGCTTATAGCGGTGATCGTTGCCTTTCACAAACGTATATGGGGCATGATAAAGGAGTTCTTCCTCTCGATAAGAGACATTTTTAAAGGACAGTTCAGCTGGCGCGATATGAACGACGACAGACGGATGATGATAATGGTCATAATCGCGACGCTGATACTCGTGCCGTTTGTGCTGATAAAGGACTTTTTCACATCGGTGACAGGTGACGGTGATATCATTTTTGAGGGCTGCGCGTTCCTGTTTACGTCTCTGGTGCTGTTCCTGTCCGATGCCTGCGTAAAGGGCATGAAAACGGGCAAGGATATGAAGATCAAGGACGCGATAACGGTCGGTCTGTTTCAGTGCGTTGCGCTGTTCCCCGGCGTGAGCCGTTCGGGAAGCACGATCTCTGCGGGTCTTTTCTGCGGACTTACAAGAGAAACGGCAGCCGCGTTCTCGTTCATACTCGGCATACCGGCAATACTCGGAAGCGCTCTGCTTGAGGGCGTTGATGTTATAAAATCCGGCGAACCGGTAGATGTACTCCCGCTCGCTGTCGGAGCTGCCGTGGCTGCGGTCGTTGGACTTCTCGCTATAAAGCTCGTGCAGATAATAATAAAGAATGACAAGTTCAAGATTTTCGGCATTTACACGCTCCTGCTCGGCATCGCCTGCATAGGCACAGGCATTTATGAACATGTAACGGGAACTCACATATTCTTCGGAATGGCATAAAGCAACAGAAACTTACCCCGCAGAACGCGGAAAAGGGGATATATAAAAATGGCAGAAACAAAAAAGAGCTCGTCGGCTCATACAAAGACAAAGAAGACGACGGAGCCGGACAAAAGAAAAGCCGCGCTTATGCAGGCGAATGCGAAAAAACGGCACACCATATCCATTGTGCTGTTCGCATTGGGTCTGCTGGTGCTCGCGTTTGCGTGCATCGGTGACGCGGCAGCGGAGACACCCTCGGCATGGGACGCGATACACGCCTTTTTATTCGGCGTTTTCGGCATAACCTCGTTCCTTGTGGGGCCCGTGCTGATATACATAGCGGTGCTGATATCCGCGGATATGACAAAAGCTACAGTGGCAAAGCGAATGTTCCAGATGCTGCTGGCAATACTGATACTCTGCGCCGCCGCGCAGGTGTTCTTCGTCGGACACATAGGCGACCCGGCTGCCGCGGAACAGACATTCGGCGATAAGATAAGCTATACATACGATATGGGCAAGCAGCTCACAGGCGGCGGCGTCGCGGGAATGGTGTTCGGCATACCGCTGCTGCTGTTCGGTCAGGTCGGAGCGATAATCATACTTATTCTTTTTGCGTTCGTGGCTGTTATGATAATTGCGGACAAGTCCCTCGCCGATCTGTTCAATATGTTCCGCAAGCCCGCCGTAAAGATAAAAGAGCACCATGAACGTGCCGCGGAGGAGCGTGAGCTTATCCGCCCCGAACTTGAACGTCTCGAACAGGAGCGCCGTATGCAGCGCGAGCAGGAGCGCGAAAGACGCAGCGCCGAAAAAGCCGAGAAGCGTGCCGAGCGTGAGCAGTCTGCCGAAGCGAAGCGCAGAAGCAAGTTCGAGTCAATAGCAAGCGTAACTACCGGCGCACAGCAGGAAGTTTCCGAAGCGGATAAGAAAGAAGCCGCACGCAAGGAAAAGGAAGTAAAGGATCCGGTAAAGGAGCAGAAAAAGGACAGCGCGGAGTTCCAGAAGGATCTTAACGAATATCTTAACGTGAAATACGACAGACGCGGACTTAATCCCACACCGGCTTTCCCTGTCGATGATACGCCGGCCGAACCGTACAGCCCCGATATGCCGAAATATGCGGACGAATCCGGGGACGAAACGGCAGGCAAGCACCTGAACCCCGTCATGAAGCATGACAGTCTCTTTGATCCTGCACTCGCGGCAGCAAACGCCGCAGCGGAAGCAGCCGAAACAGCGGTTCCCCCACAGCCGGCGGAACCTGTTCAGACCGAAGCTCCCGCGCCCGCCATACAGAAAATAACGGTGACCGATGATGACGACGAGTTCCCGTTCGATATACCCGAAAGCAAGCAGGAAACTCCCGCGCCGGAGGAAAAGAAGCAGGATAGCGACATAGTCGAAGCTATAAAGGACTTCACCCGCGAGCAGGCAGAAAGAGCCGCAGCTGCGGAGGAGAATGCCCGCGTACTCGGCACCGTCATAGGCGAAGACGAGAACGGTCAGCGCCGCGTGAACGAGATAATCTCCGAAAGCGACCAGTACACGCTCCCGCCGCTAGAACTGCTCAACGACGTTGTACACGAACGCTCCGACGCCGATATCAACGCGGAGATCGAGCATAATGCCGTTACCCTTGTAAATGCGCTCCGCAGCTTCGGCGTTGAGACAAAGTTCCTTGAAGCGGCAAGAGGTCCGTCCGTAACGCGCTATGAGCTTCAGCCCGCTCCCGGCGTCAAGATATCCAAGATCACGGGACTTGTGGACGATATCGCGCTGAACCTTGCTACGGCGGGAGTGCGCATAGAAGCGCCTATCCCGAACAAGGCGGCAGTCGGCATAGAGGTGCCGAACAAGACGGTGGAGAGCGTACCTTTCCGCGAAATGGTCGATACGAAGGAATTCCGCGAGACCAAGAGCAAACTGGGCGCGGTGCTCGGAAAGAGCATTTCCGGCGATATCGTTATCGCAGATATCGCAAAGATGCCGCATATACTTATCGCCGGCACTACCGGCTCCGGTAAATCGGTCTGCGTGAACTCGATAATCATGAGCATTCTGTTCCGCTCTACACCGGACGAGGTAAGATTTCTGATGATCGACCCGAAAGCGGTCGAATTCATGATATACAACGGCATACCCCATCTGCTGATACCCGTTGTCACCGACCCAAAGAAGGCTTCCGGCGCTCTTGCGTGGGCTGTCACGGAAATGCTGAACCGCTACAAGCTGTTCTCCGACAACAATGTCCGCGACCTTACCGGCTTCAACAAGCTCGCAAAGACGAGAGAAGACCTGACGGTAATGCCGCAGATAGTGATATTCATTGACGAGCTCGCCGATCTGATGATGGCTTCACCGGGCGAGGTCGAAGACAGTATATGCCGACTCGCGCAGATGGCGAGAGCCGCGGGAATGCATCTTGTTATTGCGACCCAGCGTCCTTCCGTCAACGTAGTTACCGGTGTCATCAAGGCTAACATACCGAGCCGTATCGCACTGAAAGTCGCTTCACAGGTGGACAGCCGCACGATAATCGACGGTGCCGGTGCTGAAAAGCTGCTCGGAAAAGGCGATATGCTGTACGCACCCGTGGGCATGGTAAAGCCGCTTCGTGTACAGGGCTGCTGGATATCCGACAAGGAAGTCGAGCGCGTTGTCGAATTCATCAAGAACTCGTTCATTCTCGACTACGACCAGAGCGTTATCGACGAGATCGACCGTCAGGCGGAGCTTGCCGCTCAGAAAGCCGAAAAAGGCGGAAAGTCGCGTGACAGTGAAGATGACGGAGGAGTCGATGTCAACGACGACAAGCTCGATGAAGCAATCGAAGCCGTTATCGAAGCCGGACAGGCAAGCACCTCTTATCTCCAGCGCCGCCTGAAACTCGGCTACGGACGTGCCGCCCGCCTTATCGACACGATGGAACAGCTCGGTGTCGTAGGCGGCTACGAGGGTGCAAAGCCCCGTCAGGTCATCATGACCAAGCAGGAATGGTACGAACGGAAGATGAATAAAAGTGAATAATGAATAGTGTGACTGTTCGGACATTCACACACAGCAAAAGACCGCCGAAAAAATTCAGCGGTCTTTGTCATATCCTATCATGCGGCAATTCAGCGAGGTGCCTTTGCGGGATGTAAAACAGATCATTTCAGATGCAATACCCGCAGTGCCTTTGTTCTTTCGAGCGCGGTCATAACGGCAGCTGCCGAAAGCAGCCCCACCGCACCCTGTATGAGATTTTCGGGAATACCGATAACGGCTGCTTCCGGGCTTCCCACAATAAACAGCCATTCATAGATGAAATAGCCGAGAACCATAAACAGCTCGGCAGCCGCAGCACTTACCGCACGTCCGAGAAAAACTCTGTGCTTAAACGCCGCGGCAATAAGCGCCGCAAGCACTGCCATAAGCCCCTTGACGGCGAATGTTCCCGGAGCAAACAGAGCATATCCCGAAATTATATCAGCGAGCGCGGAACCTATGCCGGCTGCCGCGAATCCCCACTGCGCACCGCAGACCCAGCCTGCTATCAGCACAACGCAGTCTCCGAGATTAACATATCCCTTTGTGAGGGTAGGTATCTGTATCAGCATTGTAGCCGCACAGGCGAGCGCCGCGAACACGGCAGCCGTGATTATTTTTCTGAGATTTTCATTCATAACTATCGTCCTTTCTGTAAGCCTACTATATTTATATGCTTACCGTGGTTTTATTATATCACTATTCGGACAATTTGTCAATACCTTTTGAATAAAATTAAGCCAAAACCCCCACTCCTTCCGGAATGGGGGTATCAGACTTTAGATCATTGCCGGCATTGCGGACTTTATGGCTTTGCCCTTGCGTGAGCGCGGACGATTAAGCGCCGTACTTAGCAGTATTGATCTTAACGCCGGGGCCCATTGTGGAAGTTACCACGCAGCTCTTGATGTACTGACCCTTTGCAGCGGCAGGCTTAGCCTTTACGATAGCGCCCATGAGAGCCTCAAGGTTCTCGGAGAGCTTATCCTGACCGAAGGAAGCCTTTCCTATCGGGCAGTGGATAATGTTTGTCTTATCAAGTCTGTACTCGATCTTACCGGCTTTAGCATCAGCGATAGCCTTGCCGATCTCGGGTGTAACTGTACCCGCCTTGGGGTTAGGCATGAGTCCTCTCGGACCGAGAACCTTACCGAGACGTCCAACAACGCCCATCATATCGGGAGAAGCGATAACAACGTCGAAATCCATCCAGCCGTCCTGGATCTTCTTTACTGTATCGTCGTCTGCGATGAAATCAGCACCTGCTTCCTCAGCTTCCTTGATCTTCTCGCCCTTTGTGAATACGAGAGTTCTTACGGTCTTACCTGTTCCGTTGGGAAGAACTACCGCGCCTCTTACCTGCTGGTCTGCGTGACGGGAGTCAACGCCGAGTCTGATGTGAAGCTCGACAGTCTCGTCAAACTTTGCCTTTGCGGTCTTGCAAACGAGATCGCAAGCCTCGCCGACTTCGTAGAACTTTGTGGAATCTACGAGCTTTACACTTTCGTTATATTTCTTTCCATGCTTCATGTTAATATCCTCCTTGTGGTCAAACGGTCTGCGACCTCCCACTGTACTCTGAAATTATTTACACCTATCAATTATGACCGTTTTAATCAGTCAACTACTTCGATACCCATAGAACGTGCGGTACCGGCGATCATCGACATAGCCGTGTCAACGGAACCTGCATTGAGGTCGGGCATCTTCTGCTCTGCGATAGCCTTTACC
This sequence comes from uncultured Ruminococcus sp., assembly GCA_902780695.1. GTDB lineage: Bacteria > Bacillota > Clostridia > Oscillospirales > Ruminococcaceae > Ruminiclostridium_E. The sequence goes on from CACZGM010000088.1 coordinate 7,442, forward strand.
TGTGCCTTTGTGATCTTTGCTACCTTTGTCTTGTTGGGTGTACCGGAAGCTGTCTCAATACCGCAAGCCTTCTTGATAAGTACGGCTGCGGGAGGAGTCTTTGTCACGAATGTGAAGCTTCTGTCTGCGTAAACAGTGATAACAACAGGGATGATAAGTCCTGCGTCATTCTTTGTGCGCTCGTTGAATTCCTTTGTGAACGCCATGATATTAACGCCGTGCTGACCGAGTGCAGGTCCTACCGGCGGTGCAGGAGTAGCTTTTCCTGCGGGTATCTGTAATTTGATAAATCCGACTACTTTCTGAGCCATTTTGTTTTACCTCCAAAAAAATACTAAAGAACTGTTTTTCGTTATGAACCGGCCGATCAGACGCTTATCTTTTCCACATCGGAAAGTCCCAGCGTTGTGGGTGTTTCTCTTCCGAACATGGAGACGGTAACAAGCACTGTGCCTGCTGTCTCGTCGATCTCCTTGACCGTACCCTCGAATCCGTTGAGCGCACCGGCTACGATATTCACGATATCGCCGACCTTTACGGACGGAGCCGTTGTGCGTTTTGCAACGCCGAGGTTTTCGATCTCTTCATTCGTAAGCGGGATAGGCTTCGATCCGGGACCTACAAATCCCGTAACGCCTCTGGTATTGCGGCAGATATACCAAGTCTCGTCCGTCATGACCATCTTGACATAAACGTAGCAGGGGAACAGCTTTTCTTCCTTCTGATTGCCGTCCTTATCGAGGACCGGCTTGCCGTAATCGTCGGTTGCGGGGCCTATCGGCACCATAACGTCTTCGATCAGGTTCTGAAGATTTCTGTTTTCCGCAAGGGTTTTAATGTCGTTTGCAACCTTGTTCTCGTAACCCGAGTAGGTATGCAGGATATACCATTTAGCTTCTGACATGGTTTGTCTCCTATACCGTTAAAATCAGCCTGTTCTTCCGAGCATGAGCATAAGCAGCGAGCCGAAGCCCGTGTCGAGAGCCCATACCGCGATGCCCGATACCACTAAGCAAACAATGACGACAAACGTATTGTTGACGACCTGTTTTCTTGACGGCCATACTACCTTCTTGAATTCGGATCTGGCATCCTTGAAGTACTTTACGATCGAGTGCTTCTTCTTCGGAGCGGCTGCTGCCGCCGCACTTGCGACCGCGTTCGGTTTTTCCTTCGCCATCAAGATCCTCCTTACTTGGTTTCCCTGTGGAGAGTATGCTTGCGGCAGAATCTGCAATACTTGTTAAGTTCGATTCTGTCGGGGTCGTTCTTCTTGTTTTTCTTGGTGTTGTAATTACGCTGCTTGCATTCTGTGCAGGCGAGTGTAATCTTGTTTCTCGTTCCGGCCATTTTGGCACCTCCTATTTTAATATACCGTTTAAAGCCTCCCTCGGTTTTCGCAGTCCGTATGACTGCGGAGGAGCAGAGTGCGTTTTTGCTGGAAACACGCACAAAAAAATAAGCCCCTTTTTCGAGGTAAACATATTTTATCACATATAAGCCTTTTTGTCAAGTGTTTTTTAAGATTTCCGCAAAGTTTTTTCATATTTCCGCATTTTTTCTTCCCGATGCTGCGGTACAGCATAATTCTGCATTTTGTGATTGACATTTTAAAAAAACTGTGTTATTATAATAATGTATATTTTCTTACCGAAAGGAATACGATAGTCCTATGAAGAAAGTGATAGCGGTATTTGCCGCATTTTTAATGATCTGCTGCTTCGCCGGCTGCGACAGCGGGAAACAGCCCGCCGAAACACAGGCGTCAACAACTGCCGACCCGAACAGCATTGAAGTGCCGGATTTCTCCGGGCTTACGCGTGTTCAGATTGAGATGAAATATCCGAAGCTGAATATCAAGTTCGATGAAAAGTACGATGATACGGCGGATGAGGACGAGGTCATCTCGCAGACTCCCTCCGCGGGTACGAAGATCAAAAAGGACGACGAGATAAAGATCGAGATAAGCCTCGGCGGAAAGCTCGTTGAAGTCGATGACTACTCCGGAAGGAACATCGACGACGCAAAGACGCTGATCGAAAAGCAGGGTCTTGTCTGTGACATAGTTTACGACGACAGCGAGACGGTTGCCCGCAACTGCATCATAAGCACCATGCCTTCCCCGAGAACCATGGTCGAAAAGGGTTCGACGGTGATATGCTATGTAAGCCTCGGTTCTGCGGTGCAGGAGATACGCGTTCCCGACATGCTAGGAATGACCATAGAGGACGCGACCAAGCTCGCGACGGAGAACAGCATCGGCCTTACAATCACCTACGACAACACCTCGATACTTGAGCCGGGAACCGTTATAAAGCAGGGCGTTGACCCCGATACGGTAGTTGAGCCGAACACAAAGGTCGAAGTCGTTATCGCCGGCGAGAACGCTTCCGCGATAAGACGCACCACCATTACCGTCAACGTAAACAGCAGCATAGAGGGCGAGTTCGAGATGAAATACTACGTCGACGGTACTCTCGTTCCCGAAAAGACCGAGATAAAGGAGCTCAGCCTTACCCGCAAGATCGAATGGGAGGTAAGCGGTACGGACGTTCATACCTACTCCATAATGACGACCAGCCGTTCGACCGGCAAGACCGGAAAGCTGTACGAGATAGAGGTCGATTTCACCACCGACCCGCCTGCGAGAAATATTCTCGACTCCAACGTGAATGTATTCACCGAGCTGCTGAAAAATTAAACGATATCGTAATATTTCGGGTCCTGCCTTGGGCGGGATCCGAAAAAATTTTCTCCCGGGTATTGACAAACCCAGAGATTGGTGATATAATTATTTTTCGACAACGGTCATTGGGTTGCTCCCCATTGATTCATTTTTGCAAGGAAAAGGCGGTGACAGGTATGAAAGAGGGAATCCATCCCAAGTATGAAGCTACAACGATAAGGTGCGCGTGCGGAGCCGTATTTGAAACACGTTCCACTAAAAAGGACATTAAAGTCGAAATATGCTCAAAGTGCCACCCTTTCTTCACCGGTAAGCAGAAGCTCGTAGATGCCGGCGGTCGCGTTGATAAGTTCAAGAAGAAGTACAATCTTAACTGAGCGGGGTAACACCTGCGGCAGATCCGTGAGCATCACACTCCGTTCGACCGGAGAAGCTGTGCGGTCTGTTATTATCATCAAAACGACAAATATCCCCTGCGGTTCATTCCGCGGGGGATATTTTTTTCAGACATCTTCCGTCTCAGCTTCTTTTCAGCACCTCAAGACACATTCTGCCGTTGTGGTACGGGCATTTCCACGGGTCAACGGTCGGCTTCGCGCTGTCGGGAGCGCCGTTCTCAAGTATCTGCGAGTACCATTCCCCGCCCTCGCGCTTGTCGATGATCTCATTTTTGATGTTGTTCCAGAGCGATTCCGATATATCGAGATACCGCTTTACGCCGTACTTCTGCCAGCCGTTGAGGAAGCCCACAACGCCTTCAGCCTGCACCCACCAGATATGCATCCTGCTGATCTTGTCCTTGTCACGCTCGTTGTTGAGTGCGCCGTTCTCGAATGCGATATCCGCGATGTTCCGGACTACAGCCGCGTTCATTTCCGCGACTTCCGCAGTAAGAGCCTCGTCACCGATCACCTCACAGGCACGGTCGAGGAGCCATGTTGCCTCGATGTCATGTCCGTAGGAATGGATATCCCCTATCACATTCAGCTCACGGTCAAAGAACACCAACAGTCTGTGCTCCGGCTTATAGTATATCTTGTCAAGGAATATCCGTATCTGGAATTTCAGTCTGTTGAGCACACGCTCGTCGCTGCTGACGCGGTACAGCTCGGTGTATGCTTCAAGCAGGTGAAGCGTGGTATTCATGGTCTTGTCCGCCATAAGTCCGTTCTCCGAAAGCGCATCGTTCGGAATGAGCTTCCAGTCCGCGGACATAGCTTCAAGGTACGCTATCTCGTCGGTGCAGTTCTTCTCCACAGTCTCAAACAGCTCCAGCGCGAGCTTCAGTGCGCTGCCGTCCTTTGAAGCGTCGTAGTAGCTCGCAAGGGCATAGATGAAGAACGCCTGACAGTAGGTATGCTTCATACTGTCGCTTACGGAACCGTCCGCGTTCATCAGCCAGTAAACACCGCCGTTCACCGGGTCAACGCAGTATTTTCTCATAAACTCGAAACAGTGTCTCGCATTTTCAAGGCATTTTGTGTCTCCGAGCACAAGATAGCAGTTCGAGTAGAACCACAGTATGCGGGAATGGAGTATCACACCCTTTTCCGCATTTTTGTCAAGGTTAAGGTCATAGTCCATAAACCCGTAAAATCCGCCGTTTTCGTCATCACGGAGCTTATCCCAGAACGGGATGATGTGTTCTGTGAGTTCTTTTCTCGCTTCGCTTACTATTGCCATTTTTCTGCTCCTTTCGCAGTATCTGCTATTTAATCTGCGCTTACGCGCTTTGTCCTGCGCGGACAGCGCCAGCCTGCGCGGCTGGATCGCGGCGGGGAACGCCCCGCGGCGTAATGACCGTCAAAACGGAGATTCAAACCGCTCTGCGCATTTAGATATATTCGTGTTGATAATCAGTTTTCCCCCGCCATAGTGACGGGGGAATTTACTTTTGTAAAAGCATTTCGGTTGTAGACAATACTTTGATCAGACCAACTCGCATTTCGCCGCGGGGCGTTCCCCGCCGCGGGACGGGGGCGCGTAGCCCCAGCCCTGTCCGGGAGGACACGCGCGTGAGCGCCGCTCACTGTCAATTATCTGACTTGCTGTCTTTCGGCGCACCGGGCTTGCCGTATTCACGTTTTTGCTTGGGTTCGGTTCTTCTGACAGTACCCTGCGGCATGGAAGGACGCATTACCTGCACTCTCTTCGGAGGCTGTCTGTTAGGAGCAAGTCTCGCTGTGAGCAGCATTCTCGCAGTATCCTCTCTGATCGCCGCTACCATATCGTCAAACATTGCGAAGCCCTCAAATCTGTACTCTACGACAGGGTCCTTCTGACCCATGGAGCGCAGATAGATACCGCGCTTAAGTTCGTCCATAGCGTCGATGTGATCCATCCACTTCTGATCGACGTTGCGCAGCAGGATAACACGTTCAAGCTCTCTCATGGTCTCGGAGCCGTATTCCGCTTCCTTCGCGGCGTAGATAGCTTCCGCACGCTCGGTGAGCATCTCGACGATATCGGACTTCTTCACATCGTTGAGCTCCTCGGGTGTGAAGGTGAGATCGTCGGGCATCGTGAGAACGCCGGCATAATGTTCGCGCAGGCCGGTGATGTTCCAGTTGTCCGCGATATCGCCCTGACAGAACATATCCACGTTTTCCTTGATGCTGTCGTTTATCATGGACTTTATGCTGTCGCTGATATCGTCGCCGTCAAGCACCTTCGCACGCTGTGAGTATATGGTCATTCTCTGCTGAGACATAACGTCGTCAAAGTCGAGAACGTTCTTTCTTATGGAGTAGTTTCTGCCCTCTATCTTGCGCTGGGAGGATTCTATCGTCTTGGTAAGTATCGAGTTCTCGATCGGGACATCCTCATCTATCTTAAGGGTCTCCATTACCGCCTGGACTCTGTCACCGCCGAACAGACGCATAAGGTCGTCTTCAAGGGATACGAAGAAGCAGCTCTCGCCGGGGTCGCCCTGTCGTCCGGCACGTCCGCGGAGCTGATTGTCGATACGTCTCGACTCGTGACGCTCGGTGCCGAGAATGAACAGACCGCCTGCCTTGCGCACTTCTTCCGCTTCCGGAGCTATCTGTGCCTTGTACTTCTCGTTGAGCTCCATATACTGCTTTCTCGCAGCGAGGATCTCCTCGTCGTCTGTCTCGGCAAAGCCTGTCGCTTCGTTTATCAGCTCGTCCGGAACGCCCTGTCTGCGCATATCCGCTTTCGCAAGATATTCGGCGTTACCGCCGAGCATTATATCGGTACCGCGTCCCGCCATGTTTGTGGCGATCGTCACAGCGCCCTTCTTACCTGCCTGCGCAACGATCTCCGCTTCACGCTCGTGGTTCTTCGCGTTGAGCACCTCGTGCTTTATGCCGGTCTTCTTGAGCATCTTTGACAGCACTTCCGACTTCTCGATAGAGATAGTGCCGACAAGAACCGGCTGACCCTTTTCATGGCACTCCTTTATCTGCTCTATCGCGGCAACGAACTTGCCGTGCTCGTTCTTATATACCTGATCCTGCCTGTCAATACGGATAACTGGCTTGTTTGTGGGTATCTCGATAACGTCGAGATTGTAGATCCCTCTGAACTCCGCTTCCTCGGTCATAGCCGTACCAGTCATACCGGAGAGCTTGCTGTACAGTCTGAAGAAATTCTGGAAGGTAATGGTCGCAAGAGTCTTGCTCTCATGCTTGACCTTTACGCCCTCCTTAGCCTCGATAGCCTGATGCAGACCCTCGTTGAAACGGCGTCCGAACATCAGTCGGCCTGTGAACTCGTCAACTATCACGATCTCGCCGTCCTTGACAACGTACTCGATATCGAGATGCATACAGCCGTGAGCCTTGATAGCCTGATTTACATGGTGCAGTATGGTGAGGTTGTCCGGATCCATAAGGTTTTCTATGCCGAAATACTTCTCTGCCTTCTTTACGCCGTTCGGGAGAAGAGTGGCTGTCTTTGCCTTTTCGTCGATGATATAATCGGCGGTAAGATCATCCTGCTCCTCTTTCGCATCGACCTCAACGACCTTGTAGGAAGTAAGGGTTCTCGCGAACTTGTCCGCCCTTTCGTAAAGGTCGGTGGGCTTGTCACCGCGTCCGGAAATGATAAGCGGAGTTCTTGCCTCATCTATAAGAATGGAATCGACCTCATCGACGATAGCGAAATTCATTTCGCGCTGAACCTTGTCTTCCTTGCGTATGCACATATTGTCACGCAGGTAGTCGAAACCGTACTCATTGTTTGTACCGTAGGTTATATCGCAGTCATAGGCTTCGCGTCTCTGGTCGTTGTCCTTTTCGTGAACGATAAGTCCGACAGTAAGACCGAGGAACCTGTGAACGCGTCCGATAAGCTCGGAGTCACGCTTTGCGAGGTAGTCATTGACAGTAACGACATGAACACCCTTGCCGGTAAGCGCGTTGAGGTATGACGGGAGCGCCGCTACGAATGTCTTACCTTCACCGGTCTTCATTTCCGCGATACGTCCCTGATGCAGTACGATACCGCCGATTATCTGTACGGGGTACGGCTTGATGCCGATTACTCTGTACATCGCCTCACGGAGCACCGCGAAAGCGTCGGGCAGGATATCGTCAAGAGTCTCGCCCTTGGCAAGCCGCTCCTTGAGCAGAGGTGTCTGACTCTGAAGCTCCTTGTCCGTCATTGCCTGATACATGGGCTCGCGGTCAAGCACAGCCTGCTTCGTACCTTCTATTCTTTTAAGTTCTTTTTCGGAGTATGTGCCGAAAAGCTTGCTGAAAAGACCCATTTATTTATCTCCTTTAATCATTTTCAGATATTCCCATATATTATACTACACTTTTCCCGATTTGTCAAGCACGAACCGCGCTGCGGTCAAGAAATTCAGAAATACACCTATACATATTGTATTTATTGGCTTCAGCGTTATACCGCATACTACACCAAACGCTCCTGCCGAAGCAGGAGCGTATCGTTCATATTTCCAGCGGAGGCATCTTCGTAAGGTCGAACGGTGTCTCCTGATATACGCAGAAGTTGAGCCAGTTTGAATACAGAAGGCTTGCTGCGGTGCGCCATACGAACGGCGGTGTCTGTGAGGGGTCGTCATCCGGGAAATACCCGTACGGAAGATCTACATCTGTTATTCCCTTCCCCATATCGCGCAGATACTCGTTTTTCAGCGTCTCGCGGTCGTACTCTCCGTGACCGGTAATGAATATCTGACGGTTCGACTTGTCCGCTACGGCGTAAACGCCGGCAATGTCGGAATACGCAAGCAGCTGCAGCTTCGGGCAGGCAAGTATGTCCTCCTTACGCACTTCGGAATGACGGGAATGGGGTACATAGAACACATCGTCGAAGCCCTTGAACAGCGGGTGATTGTCAACGGTTATGCGGTGCGGGAATACTCCGAACATCTTCCTTTCAAGGTTATATTTTGTGATACCGTAATGATAGTAAAGCGCCGCGAATGCTCCCCAGCAGATATGGACGCAGGAAAACGCGTGAGTTTTCGACCACTCCATTATCATACATAGCTCGTCCCAGTATGTGACATCCTCAAATTCGTACTTCTCAACAGGCGCACCCGTTATTATCAGCGCGTCGAAATAGTCGTCCCTGCAGATAGCCTTCAGAGAGTCCATGGGGGCGCTCTTTGGGTAGCTCATCCACTGGATGGTGCCGACCTTGAAATACTTATGGATGGATTCGTTCATCAGAAAGCTCCTTTCACGCTTTTGTAGTTGTATTACATCATACTTATATATTAGCGAAGCTACGGTGATTTGTCAAGCATTACCACGGCAATATATTGAACAGCGGGGCGGCAGCAGCCGCTCCGCTGTGACTTTAAAAGTTTAAGAAGCACATAAACCGGCACAGATTGTCCATGGTCCGGTACAGGTCCTCCTTTGCGCGGGGTTTTGCCTGTGCATACGGCACCGCCACACGGTTGATGCTGAAAATGCCGGAGACGCCCTCCTGATATGCTTCTTCCACGGGATCCTCGATGTCTCCGACAACTGCCAGAACGGGTACGCCCCGGGCTTTTGCCCTCCGGGCCACACCGATAACCACTTTGCCGCCCAGGCTCTGGCTGTCCAGCTTTCCCTCTCCGGTAAAGATGCAGTCGGCATCCCGGATCAGGTCGTCAAAGTGAACCGTGTCCAGAACTACCTGGATACCCATTTCCAGCCCGCTTCCGAAAAAGGCAAGCATGCCGCCGCCCATACCGCCGGCCGCGCCAGCCCCGGGGACGGTCT
>CACZGM010000089.1 GCA_902780695.1 uncultured Ruminococcus sp.
GGAAAGGCGCCGAAAGCGGGCTGGCGCCCGGTGAGGAGACTTGACGCAGTAGACGGTCACGGCAGGAAGCCGTGGTATTGCCGCCAAAAGCGCGCAGGATGCGCGCATACAAAGCGGCATAAAGTGCATAGCTCATTTTCTCTCAAATAGGGTTTTTAGAGGTTCCCTATAGTTACATCTCTGTTCCTTGCCGCTGTGCTGATATCTGTGGAGATCGTGCTTTATACGAGCACAGAGAATGTTTATCTGCGCGCCAAAAACGAGATGATCGAGCGCGACCTCAGGGTCATGAGCGATACACTGAACGAAACAAAAGCTCTGGGCAGTTTTATAGAATACTGGCAGACCCATCCCGAGGAGATGAAGTCGGGATTCACCGAAGAAGAGAACGAGTATCTGCAGGACCTCTGGAGCAATGCTCCGGACGATTTTGAATGGTATTCGCAGGACAAAACCGACGATTATCTTGAAAGATGCGATCAGATCTGGGTGCATGACCTTGCGGATATGTGCTACGGTGTCTTTTAGGATCAGTTGTTTACGATGCGCGGGCAGTTCGGATATGACGCAGTGTGCCTGCTCGATCTGGCCGAGGGTGCGGACGGCAGCGTGCGGCTGCCGAGCTCGATCTTGCCGCAAGGATACAGCTTTCCGCTCTGCCCTCGGTATTTCCGGCATTCCCGGAACGCAGCGAATTTGACGTTTGGCATTCCCGGAACGCAGCGAATTTGACGTTTTCGCGACCATGACTCCGGCGAAGGAGGTCGGCGGTGATTTCTACGACTTATTCCTTATAGACGACGATCATCTTGCGCTTGTGATCGCGGACGTTTCCGGCAAGGGAGTTCCGGCGGCACTCTTTATGATGATGTCGAAGATACTTCTGAACGACAAGGCTATGATAGGCGGCACACCGGCCGATATACTCGGTTTCGTAAATAACCGTATCTGTTCCGGCAACGATGACAATATGTTTGTGACCGTATGGCTCGGCATCCTTGAACTCAGCACCGGTATCCTCACCTGCGGAAATGCCGGTCATGAATACCCGGCGATAAAGCGGGCAGGCGGCAGATTTGAGCTGATTAAAGACAAGCATTCCGCCGCAGTCGGTACCGTGGCGGGAATAAGATACCGCAATTACGAGATAAAGCTCGAACCGGGCGATTCTGTTTTTGTATATACCGACGGTGTTCCCGAAGCGACCGACTCAGACGAAGAACTGTTCGGTACGGACAGAATGACAGACGCACTGAACGTGGATCCCGACGCGGAGCCTGAGGAGCTTCTCCGCACGGTAAAGGCTGCCGTTGACAGGTTTGTCGGCGATGCACCGCAGTTTGACGATCTGACAATGCTGACACTGCGATATTTCGGAAAAGACGGAAAACAATAAAGGCTGTACCGCACATTCTTTGTGCGGTATTTCCTGTATATACGGCTGCTTCCGGGTAATAGCAGCGGAAAAGTATGAAACAGTCCCGTTATTAATGCGGACAGTCAATATATGCACATTTGTGAAGAAACTTTATACAAGATGTTGACAAATCGGTATATTTGTAGTATAATTTATATTGAAGTATAATGCTGTCGTACTTAAACGGCAGTTACAATATATCCGGCGGTATAAGACTGCCGGCAAGATCGGTGAAGAAAATGAAAAGCTTCTCTTTGCACAATATATTCCGGAAAGCAGTGCCGGCAGCCGCTCTGCTCATAGCTGCGGCTGTGTTTCTTGCGCCATGCCTCGGTACGGCGGCAGAGGCGTATGCGCCGTATAATCAGACATACCCGACCAGCGGCACGATATATGACGGCGATTTCGGATATGAGCTTGACTACTCGACAGGAAAGCTCACCGCGATCATCACCGCATACAGCCCCGTCGATCTGACAAAGGCGACCGGAACGGTGAACATTCCCGACACCATAAGCCAGAACAAATATCCCGTTACCGGCATAGCGCCCTACGCGTTCTCGGATTTCTACGATCAGACATACATTCTGAATGTCAAGCTGCCGAAAGACCTTGTTTACATCGGCGACAATGCTTTCAGAGGGTGCTATCTGCTGTCAAAGGTCGATTTCTCCAAAAATCTTCAGAAAATAGGCAATTCCGCGTTTGAGGGCTGCTATCTGCTGAGCGAGGTGAAGATCCCCGATACCGTAACGGATATCGGAAACTCCGCTTTCTACGGCTGTACCGGCATCAAGAAGGTAACTATGTCCAAGAACCTTGTTAATCTCGGACAGTCTGCCTTTGCCGGCTGTACGGAGCTCACTTCGGCGGAATTCCCCGATACGACAGAATACATAGGACCTTCCGCTTTTGAGGGCTGTTCAAGGCTTGCAACGGTGAAGCTCCCTAAGTATTTTGAGACAATATCAAACTATACATTCGGAAATTGCAGCTCTCTTGCGGTGATCAATATGCCGGAGAGCCTTATCTCCATAGGTGAGGGCGCGTTTTCCGGCTGTACATCGCTCACGGCGATAAATCTGCCGCAGAGCATAGAGGCAATTGCGAGACAGGCTTTCGCAAACAGTACGAATCTTTCGACTGTGGTCGTTCCGTATGACCTCGATAACATTTCCGACGGAGCGTTCTACAATACACGCGCGGTCATCTGGGGATATACCGGATCATATGCGGAGGATTACGCACACAGAAACGGGCTTGATTTCAGATTTACCGGTACGCTGTCACGCATCACGTTCTCTTCGGACAATTACAATGCGACTGTCAATAATATCTCGATAACCACTGACAAGGGATTGCTCCTCATACCGCCGTCCTCCGCGGCAGCCGGGGACAAGCTGACCATAAGCGTAAGCGCACCTCCCGGACTGGAGATAAACCGTATTCTGATAAACAATGCTCAGTTTGCGAACGGTACGACCTATATCGTCGGGAACGAGGACGTGAACATCTTCGTTTCCTACAAGGACAGGGCTTCAACGACGACTACCGCAGCGACGCTGCCTCCGGAATCAACGACAACGACATCGCGGACGACTGTAGCTGTTACGATAACCGGTGATGACGTGCCGGTTGATGGACAGCCCGGAGACACGACGCGTCCCGTAGATGATACGGACAGCGATTATATCACCGTTGACAGCGATCTTGAGGACGTAAACGGTCAGAATGTGCGTATAGTTACGCAGAGAGATTACTTTATAGCTCCCGCTACCGTGCGCATCACGAACACCGAAGATGCCTATGAAGCCGCGAGAAGTGCGACGGAATCACTTGACGGAGCGGAAGACGCGATATACTACGCTTTCGATATCAGTCTGCTTGACGAAAGCGGGGAAGAAAATCAGAACATTATGGCGAGGGGAACGATCACGTTCATGCTCCCGATACCGAACGAGCTTCTTCCTTACGCGGACAGGATAAAGGTATATCACATAAATGATGAGACTCCGGAGCTTCTGCGCAGCTCGGTTATTGAGGATATAAATGGTGTTAAGCGTTTGCAGTTCGAGTCCGACAGCTTCTCGCCGTATATGCTTCTTGCCGAGACGGACGGCAGTGTTCCCGTTATAGATGAGGAAACGACGATGCCGAACGAGCCGGACGATGAAATCGGAGAGATAGTTGAGCCGTATGATGAAGATGAAAACGGCGGCGGAAGCATTCAGACGGAATCGCAGAGAGATACTCCCGATGCGCAGATAGTTGACGATAGCACAAACAAGCCGCGTCCGAGCTACAACGGAGGTCTGAATCCGCATACCGGCGCACTGATCGCAGCGGTTATCCCGGTTGTTGTGCTTATCTGCGTTTTCCTCGTAAGAAGCCACAAGAAAAGAAAGCGCACGAAAACAAACATTGATTAACCGATGCACAATTGGTGTGTCGCCTCTGCGGCGGCATATCTGAATCGTGAAAAACACCCACAATAAAGCTAACAGACCGATAGTAACTTCTATCGGTCTGTTCTGTGTTTTACTGCGGCTATATCAGGTCTTTCAACAGGATAAGATCAGCATTGATTACGCCGTTTTTTTAGCTCCGCGCGCTTGGCGCACTCCACAATTGGACATTGTGAATTGTGAAGTGGATCAAAGTCCGCAGAGTTCCTTGGTGTCTCTTGCGATAAGAAGCTCTTCATTGGTCGGGATGACCCATACCTCGGTCTTGCTGTCGGGTGTGGATATCTTGCAGAGCTTGCCGTGGATAGTCTCGTTGAGAGCCTCGTCGATCTTGATGCCGAAGTAGCTCATGTCACGGCAGACATCACGTCTTACGAGGTCTGCGTTCTCGCCGATACCGCCGGTGAAGATAACAACGTCAAGTCCGTTCATGGCAGCCGTGTAAGCACCGATGTATTTCTTGATGCCGTAGCGGAGTATCTCACCCGCGAGGATAGCACGCTTGTTGCCCTTTGCTGCTGCCGCTTCAACGTCGCGGTTGTCGCTCGATACGCCGGAAACTCCGAGGAAGCCGGACTTTTTGTTAAGGTATTCAGCCATTTCGGGAGCGGAGAGTCCGAGCTTGTCTGCTACGAATGTTACCGCGGACGGGTCAACGCAGCCGGAGCGTGTTCCCATAAGAACACCGTCCAGAGGAGTGAAGCCCATAGATGTATCTACCGACTTGCCGCCGTCAACAGCCGTAATGGAAGAGCCGTTTCCGAGGTGGCAGGAAACTATCTTGAGATCCTTGAGATCCTTGCCTGTCTCAAGAGCATACTTCATTGTAACGAAGCGGTGAGATGTGCCGTGGAAGCCGTACTTTCTTACTGCGTACTTCTCATATACCTCATAAGGCATACCGAACATATACGCCTTTTCGGGCATTGTCTGGTGGAATGCGGTATCGAAGATTACCGCCTGCGGAACGGAAGCGGGTACTACCTTCTTGCAGGCACGGAGAGCGAGAGCATGGCCGTGGTTGTGAACGGGAGCAAGCTCGCGCAGATCGTCGATCTTATCTATTACCTCGTCTGTAACGAGCACGGACTTCGGGAATACTTCCGCGCCCTGTACTATGCGGTGACCTACCGCCGCGATCTCGGACATATCCTTGATAACAGCCGCGTCACCGGTCGTGAGAACTTCAACTACCTTCTCGAAAGCCTCGGTGTGAGTCGGAAACTCACAGTCCGCTTCATACTTTCTGTCATCGAAGGTAGCGTGCTTGATGTGTCCGCCGATACCTATTCTCTCGCAGAGACCCTTCGCTATTACCTTTTCGTCCGTCATCTCGATAAGCTGGTATTTGAGTGACGAGCTTCCTGCGTTGATAACCAAAATGTTCATTTTCATATATCCTTTCATTTTTTCTGTGCCGTCAGGCAATTTTTACCTATTAATATTACACTATTTTAAGAAAAAAATCAAGTGTTTTGGAAGATTTTGTGCCGGTAAACGATATTATCCGGAGAAATGCGCGCTTTTTGCCATGTCTCCCGGCGGTTAATATTTTGACATTTCGTTACAAATGTTGTATAATTATACGCTGTACGTGGATACGGGTGTATCTGCGCGCATTGATCCGTTCTGAAAGGGGAAAGTTATGCATAAGGAAAAAAATAATAAAAAGATGCTGCTGTTCATAACACACGCGGGAATGACCGCTGCGCTGTACACAGTGCTGACACTGACGATCGCGGCATTCGGACTTGCCAACGGGGCCGTACAGATACGCATATCCGAGGCTCTTACCGTACTGCCGTATTTCACACCGGCAGCTGTGCCGGGACTATTCGTGGGGTGCGTCCTGTCCAATATACTGATCGGGGCGCCGATATGGGACGTGATATTCGGCAGTCTTGCCACACTTATCGGAGCAGTCGGGACATACTTCCTCGGAAAATATGTGAACAAGTGGCTGTCATCGGTACCGCCGATACTTGCAAACACGCTTATAATACCGTTTGTGCTGAAATACGCTTACGGTGCCGAGGATGCGCTTCCGTTCCTCATGCTGACCGTCGGGATCGGAGAGATAATATCCTGCGGTGTGCTCGGCAGTCTGCTGCTCGGAGCGCTGGAGCCGATAAAAAGACGTATCTTCACGAACAGAAAATAAGTCCGCGTACAGTCACCCGATGCTGGTATATGCCTTACCACAAAGAAAATAAAAAATTTTTTCAAAAATGGGGTGACAAAATGAAGAAAGTGTGATATAATATATTGGATTGTGCAGGAAATGTACAAAACGGACAATTTGAAAGGAATGGTTAAAAGATGCCTGCAAGTATTGTAGTCGGAACACAGTGGGGCGACGAAGGTAAGGGAAAGATCATTGATATCATCGCTTCAAGAGCGGACGTTGTAGTGCGTTCACAGGGCGGTAACAACGCCGGACATACGGTAGTGAATGAGGGTGAGACATATAAGCTCCACCTTATCCCCTCCGGTATCCTCTATAAGGACACTCTGTGCCTTATCGGCGCGGGAGTCGTTCTCGACCCGAAGGACTTTATCGGCGAGCTGGACAGTCTCGGCGCAAGAGGAGTCACCTTCGATAACCTTAAAATAGACCCGAGAGCACACGTCATCATGCCGTGGCATATCACTCTCGACGGACTTTCGGAGCAGTTCCGCGGCAACAGCGATATCGGAACCACAAAGCGCGGCATCGGTCCTACATATATGGATAAGTATGAGCGCTGCGGCATAAGGGTATATGATCTTGTGCATCCCGAGGTGTTTGCGGAAAAAGTACGCTCCACAGGAAAGCTGAAAAACGAGATAATCACCAAGGTTTACGGCGGTAAGGCTCACGACATCGAAGCTATAATCAAGGAATACACCGAGTACGGCAAGCGTATTGCAAAGTACGTTGACGATGTTTCCGTCATTGTTTATGAAGCCGCAAAGGCGGGCAAGCAGATAATGTTCGAAGGCGCACAGGCTACTCTGCTCGATATCGACTTCGGTACATACCCCTATGTTACATCATCTCACCCCGTTTCAGCAGGCGTATGCGTCGGCACAGGCGTGGGTCCCATGATAATAAACGACATAATCGGTGTTGCAAAGGCATATACGACCCGTGTCGGAAAAGGTCCTTTCCCGACCGAGCTCAACGACGAGACCGGAGATACTATCCGCAACAAGGGCGGTGAGTTCGGCACAACGACCGGCAGGCCGAGAAGAACCGGCTGGTTCGATGCTGTCATCGTGCGTCATTCGGTGCGCGTGAACGGACTTTCCAAGCTCGCTATCAACAAGCTCGATACGCTGAGCGGCATAGGCGATCTTAAGATCTGCGTGGCTTATGAGAAGCCTGACGGAACGATCATAAAGGATTTCCCGCCGGTACTTGAAGAGCTTGCGGACTGCAAGCCCGTATATGAGACATTCCCCGGATTTGACGATGATATATCAAAGTGCGGTTCGTTCGACGAGCTTCCTGAACTCTGCAAGAAGTATATACTCCGTCTTGAGGAGCTCTGCGGATGCAGGATCGCGATGGTCGGCATAGGTCCCGACAGAAGCCAGATACTCGAAAGATAACGAAACACAGTGCTGAATATACTTTTTGTCGGTGATGTCGTAGGGCAGAGAAGCGCGGAGCATCTCAAAAACTCCATGCCTGCCCTCAAACGCGCCTATTCAGTCGATATGACGATAGTCAACGGCGAGAATTCCGCGGACGGCAACGGTATAACTCCGCGTTCGGCAGGTATACTGCTCGAATGCGCCGATATCATAACCACGGGCAATCATTGCTTCAGAAGGCGGGAAATGGACGAGCTTTATGAGCAAAGCCCGGTCATAGTACGCCCCGCCAATTTAGGGGACACGGTCGGCAAGGGCTATACCGTACTCGATATGGGACGAACGAGAGTCGCGGTGGTGAACCTTATCGGAATGGCTTTCATGGAAAGCTGCGACAACCCGTTCCGCTGTGCGGACGAGCTGCTGAAACAGATCGACACACCGAACATAATCGTTGATTTCCATGCGGAAGCGACTTCCGAAAAGAAGGCTATGGGATATTATCTCGAAGGGCGGGTATCCGCTGTTATCGGTACTCACACTCATGTACAGACCGCCGATGAGCAGATACTCGGAGACCATACCGGATTTATTACCGATGTCGGATTCACCGGAGTGCGTGATTCCATACTCGGCGTGGACAAGAACGCAATAATCTCGAAGCTCACTTCATACTATCCGCATAAACATACTTACCCGGAAGGAGAAATAATGATAAATGCCGCGGTAATCTCCATAGACGAAAAAAACGGGAGATGCACTGACATAAAGCGTTTTACGGCTTAATCAAAGCGGCGGCGGAGCCGCTTGTTAGGAATAAGATCATAATAAGGGAGGAAATTGAATATGGAAGTTATCAAAGTTTCGTCACGAAGTGTGCCGAAGGCGGTTGCCGGAGCTATCTGCGCAGTTATCCGTGAAACCGGACACGCGGAAGTGGAAGCTGTCGGTGCGGGAGCGGTAAATCAGGCTGTAAAGGCTGCCGCGGTAGCAAGAGTCTTCCTTCTGGAAGAGGGAACCGATGCGGTATGCATACCGTCCTTTGAAGAGCTTGAGGTTGCCGGCGATACAAAGACCGGTATGAAGCTCACGATAGAAAAAAGATAAGGAAAAACTATTGACAAAATTCGCTTCGTATGGTATGATGATGTAAGTGGCATTTACCATTTCGGAGCGAATTTTAATAAGAAAAGCTGAATCCAAAGGTAAAACATCAAGAAGTATTCTTTAGAATGGAACACTCGTCTGTAATTCCGGGTTTTGCCGCGATTTTAAATTAATAAAGGGGGAAACGATATGTCGCTTGTCGTCGAACATCTTTCAAAAAAATTCGGGGATCACGTTGCCGTTGAGGACCTGTCCTTCAGCATCGAAAAGCCCGGAGTATTCGCGTTCCTCGGTACAAACGGAGCCGGTAAGAGCACCTCTATCCGCATGATACTCGGAATGCTGTCAAAGGACAGCGGAGCCGTTCTCTGGAACGGAAAACCGCTCGACATAACGACCGAGAAGATAGGATATCTCGCGGAGGAACGCGGACTTTATCCGAAGTACAACATTCTGGAGCAGATGTACTATTTCGCATCTTTAAAGGGAATGAAGAAGAAGGAAGCCACATCGGCGATAGATTATCTTTTCTCAAGACTTAAGATAGACGAGTACAGGAAAAAGAAAGCAGAGCAGCTCTCAAAGGGCAATCAGCAGAAGGTGCAGCTTGCGGCGGCGCTTCTCTGCAACCCGGAGCTTATAATACTTGACGAACCCCTCAGCGGTCTTGACCCGGTCAACGCCGACCTGTTCAAGAGCATAATCCGCGAGGAGCGCGACAGCGGCAAGTACATCATAATGTCGTCGCACCAGATGGAGACGATAGAGGAGTTTTGCGAGGACATCGTTCTTCTGCACAGAGGAAAGGTAGTAATGCAGGGCAACCTCAATGACATAAAGCGCGAGCGCGGACGCGAAAATCTTACAGTTAAGGCAGACAGGCCTATCGGTGAGATAGCGGAGCGCTGCGGGCTCACGCTTGTCGAAGAAACGCCGAACGGCTCGGATTTCAAGGTGAAGTCCGAGAGTGACGCGGAAAGAATGCTGAAAGAAATGCTTGAAAGCGGGATAGGCGTAATTAAGTTTGACCTGCGCGAACCTTCGCTGCATGAGCTTTTCGTGGAGAAATGCGGAGGTGAGATAAATGAAGGTTAAAGGCTGGAAAGACGTATTCAAGTTCTCGTTCATGCAGCAGATAAAGACAAAGTCGTTCATCATCAGCACGGTCGTTATTGCTTTTATTGCCGCTATAATGGCGTTTCTTGCGGACTTCCTGCCCGCGATACTGCTTGAGGACGAGATAAACAAGGTTTCGAGGGCAGTTGACGGCGAGAATATGCTCACCGTGGAGATAGTATACCTTGACAATGAAACAGGCTACGACTTCAACTTCGACACGGTAGCCTCAGAAAACAATGTCGCGATAAATGAAGTGACTGCCGAGGAAGCGGACGCGAAGATCCTTGAGATCGCAGATACAACGGAGAGAGCCGTTGTTACGAAGATCACTGCGGGCGATAACGGATTTTCCGTGGATTCGAGATATGCAGACGGTAAGTCGGCTGTCAACAAGTACGACAGTGAGATGCTGAACTCGGCAATAGCGCGTGCGGTAAGAGATCAGGTGCTTCTGAAGCTCGGCGTTCCGGAAGACAGTCTCGGCCTTGCAAAAGCCGAGGTAGCCGTATCGTGCAGCAGCGCGGGACAGGAACCGGTCGGCTTTGTACAGCAGATACTCAACACCGTGGTCCCCATGGTATCGGCGATAATACTGTTCATGTTCATATTCTCGTACAGCTCGATGGTAGCGCAGTCCGTAGCTATAGAGAAGGCTTCGAGAGTCATCGAATATCTGCTCACCTCAATAAAGCCGCTTGCGATAATTCTCGGCAAAGTACTTGCTATGTGCTGTGTATCTATCCTTCAGTTTCTGCTGATAGGTCTCGGCGGAACATTCGGATTTCTGGTATCGCTGCCGTTCGGAATATTAACGAAAATGGGACCTATGATCGGTTCGGCGGCGCAGCAGATGCAGTCTGCCGCAGCTTCTGGTGCCGGAGCCGGTGCTGTTGACAATGCCGCGGAGATCGTCGGCGGTATCAGCGAATCTTTCTCGCACGTTGATGCGAGTGCATTTATATTAATGATCGTAGTGTTCATTCTCGGATTCCTGTTCTACGCGGGTATCGCGGGTCTTGCCGGTGCGAGTGTAAGCAAAATGGAAGACCTTTCTTCCGCTATACAGCCTCTTTCGCTGATCGGAGTTCTCGGCTTCTATCTGGCGTACTTCCCGCAGGTAACGGGGGAGGAGAACACAATGGCGCTTCTTGCGAGATATCTCCCGATATCGTCTCCTTTCGTACTGCCGTCCGACTATCTGCTCGGCAGGATAGATCTTGTGGGAACGCTTATAGCGATTGCAGTGCTTGCCGTGGCCGACATACTTATAATGATGTTTGTTGCAAAGGTATATGAAAGCCTTATACTCCACACGGGCAACAGGCTCAAGCTCGGCGATATCCTCAAGATGTCGAAGTGACGGCTGCGGCCCCCCTCAGCGGACTGCGCAGCTATACTCTGCTATATATGATAAAAGTAACCGCACAGATCAATACTCTGTGCGGTTATTGTTATTCTTAGGAACAGTGCCTTTGCCAGCCCCACTGCGTTTCAGTCTGTGCCTGACATAAATTAGGGCTCTGTAAGACAGCAGTCTGTTTAGGGTGTCCAGCCCCCTTTTTTTAAGGGGACTGCGTTTATCGGCAGTTATTCTTCGCTTTTGTTCCTGCCAGATACTATGTCGGATATCTTGTCCTTGATCCCCTGTATAACGCCGTCATTAAATATCTCTTTTGCCTTATCCGGAATTATTCTGTTTTTCACACCGTACAGCTCAACTGTTCCGTCTTCATTGAATATTATCTCCGTGATATCGTATGTAGAGGGTGCATTATAGATGTGATCGAGGCTTTCACCGTCATCCGTGTACATGAATACATTCGATTCGAGCGCACAGTTCTGCTCTATTATAGCCTGTTTCACCTCTGTCATCTTAAAACCGCGGAATTCCTCGGTAAACTCCTTCGACAAACTCCGCGCCTTCTCTGCGGGACTCTGTGTCGTTTCCGCGGTAGTGGTGGTAGTAGCAGCCGTGGTGGTCGCAGCGGTTGTAGTCTGCTCCGCGGCGGTAGATACGGGTACGGTTTCGGCGGCTGTGGTTACGGCAGCCACGGTATTATCTGCGGGCGCTGTTTTCGGCGCGCCGCAAGATGAAAGCAGCATAGCAGCCGCGATAATCAGCACTGTATATCCTTTTCTTTTCATTATTCTTTCTCCTTTTTATCTGTTGATAGCTTTGCCGAAAGATATTATATCACAGTGTGACAAAAAAAGCAATAGCTCGATGCAAACATGGGATATATAGTGTTGCAAACATAAAAAATATATGGTATAATAACATTATCGGCAGGTTAAGTAATGTGTCCTCAACAACTGCCTTATGGCAGTTGTTGTTCCGAAATCCGCAAAGCGGACTTCGTAGAGCCTTAAAAATACACTTTCAGCGTATTTTTAAGGCGGACACATTCCTTGATGTCAAGCTCATTCCGACCTACGGTCGGACAAAAGTGCAAGAAAAATTGCTTCAAGCTGCGCTATGAAGCCTGTTCACGGTTGATGAGCAGACATTAAGTATAACTCTGCTCGTGTTCAGGTGCCGGAGACGGGTCCGATACAACAGATGCATTAAAGGGATCTTGCGGCAGACCGGTCGAGAGACTGCATAATAAATTACAGGCCGGAACACTTTATTCCGAGGTAAAACCCATGAAAAGAAGAATAATTATCGTCTTGAGTGCT
This sequence comes from uncultured Ruminococcus sp., assembly GCA_902780695.1. GTDB lineage: Bacteria > Bacillota > Clostridia > Oscillospirales > Ruminococcaceae > Ruminiclostridium_E. Next base: position 12,367 of record CACZGM010000089.1, read on the forward strand.
TTGCTGACGGTTTGCGCCGTAATGTCGGGCTGCAAGGATGGAAATGTCGGAGATAAGATATCTGAAATAGCCGGCGGTCTGTTCGATCATGAGGAAAAGGTATATGACTCTATCCCCGAACGGTGGCAGAACGAGCATGTCAACGATCATGAGGCGGCAAAAGAAGTCATTGAAGCATTGCTTGCATCTGCGGACGAAGGCAACAAAGAAGCCTTCGCAAAGAACTTCACCGCAGAGCTGCGAAAAAGTGCCGGATTTGACAAGCTGCTCGACGATTTCTTTGCAGCATATCCCGGCGGTTTGTCGAAGGCGCTGCGCGAAGACGGACCGGTCTCCGCCGGCGGCTCCTATGCGGGCATGGACAGCAGAAAGGGCGGTGCGACGCATTTTATCTGCCGTCCGGGCGGCAAGTGGTTCAGAATTGATCTCTCTTTCTGTTATGTTAATACTGCCGAACCTGATAAGGTCGGAGTCGAATCCTTCCTTATAATGAACCTTGAAGCGTATGCGGTGCATACGGATATGTACAGCCGGGACTGTTTATACTACGACGATATGCACCTTCTCTGCGACATACGCAGCAGTGATGAGGTAAAAGCGCGGCGGATAAACGGCGGCGCTTACCTGTGGACGGATACCGACGCACCGAAGCTGACGGCGGACGAGATGCGTGAGCTTCTGACGCGGTACCGCGATCTCGGAGCCCGTGAGGTGCGTGAAAAGATTGGTCTTGCAAACGCAGAGCAGAAATTTTTCAATGTCACAGGTTATGATTATTATTATGAGCTTGTTCCGGAAAACGGCGAGCCGCGTTATGCGCAGATATGCACAAACAGCAGTTACGGTGATATAATAGATGCGTATATATGCTCAACAGACGATATATTCTTCGATGTTCCGCTATGTCCGTTCATAAAGCCATAGCCAGAATAAGGAATGCAGAACGGAGGCGTGATCACTGTGATTACTGCGGAAGAGGTTGTGGCAGCCGCGAAGAACAGCTTTGAAGCGAGTTTTGCGGAAAATGCTTTTTACAACAGACAGACCCGTGACGACAGTCATCTCAGGGCGATTCTTGATTTTATCCCGGTCAGCGGCGGTATGAGAATTCTTGATATCGGCACTGGAAGCGGATATCTTTCATTTGCGCTCGCAAAGAGATACCCGTCTGTCAGCGTGACAGGGCTGGATATTGCTGAAATGACGCTGGAAACAGACAGGCAAAGAGCTGCCGGCGAGGGTATTGATAATATAGATTTTGTAAGCTATGACGGTATCGAACTCCCGTTTGCGGACGGCGTATTCGATATCGTTGTATCGCGGTACGCTCTGCACCATTTTCCGGATATTGAAAAGAGTATATCCGGTATATCCCGCGTTCTGAAAGACTCCGGCCGTTTATTTATCTCCGATCCGGCACCGAACGGCAACGACACGGCAGGATTTATCGACGAATATATGCGGGTTAAAAAGGACGGGCATATACGGTTTTACTCACTTGGTGACTGGGAACGTCTTTGCGGCTGTGCCGGGCTTTATTCCGAGAAGTTCTTTGAAAGCACTATACGCTTTCCGAGAAAATATGAGCGCGTGTATCATGACATCATGGCAAGGCACGAAAGAACTGTCGTTGACGGATATGAGATAAAAATCACCGGTGACGAGATATTTGTCACCGAGCGGGTGAACAATGTCCTGTTCGTAAAACGGGTATAACAGGAGAAAGAAAAATGACAATAAAACAGGCACAGATGCGCGATCTTGAAACTGTAGGAAACATCACACGGACAACGATCAATGAGATATATCCGCATTATTATCCCGCAGGAGCGGTCGCTTATTTCCTTGAACATCACAGTGACGGGAATATATCCTCGGATATTTCGGCAGGACGCGTTTATCTGCTTGCCGACGATGCGGGAAATGCGGCAGGTACCGTAACGATAAAGGACAATGAGATATGCAGGCTGTTCGTGCTGCCCCGCTTTCAGGGAAAAGGGTACGGAAAAGCGCTGATAGCATTTGCGGAGGATGAGATAACGAAAAGATGTGATGAGATAATACTTGATGCGTCGCTCGGTGCGAAGTCTCTTTATCTGAGACTCGGATACAGAGAAACCGGATATAACCTGATAGAAGCACCTGGCGGCGATTATCTTTGTTACAGTGTTATGAAAAAGCAGGTCAGATGATAAATATTCTGATAAACAGAAAAACGATGTTCTCAATCTTGAGAACATCGTTTTTAATTGCTGTCATTGTTTGATATAGTTCCAATTATCCGGATCGGCTGCGTTTCCGTTTATATGGTACACTCCCGGAAGACGCGGTCTGTCATTATGTCCGCCGAAATCAAGCGGACAGAACAGCCTTTCGATGTGCAGATCCTGTGTTATGACGTCGTTGTACGAAACTCCGAGTCCGGAATGATCGAGACCCGCGTATTCAAGAACGCTTGCCGAGAAGTAAGGATTATGCATTTCTGTTTCCGTATCCGTCACAAGCGGGCGAAGCTCCGCACCGGCGGGTTTTATGAGCAGCCCGGTCAGCAGCGGAGAATCCAGCTTTTCGGCTATGGCTTCCTCAAACGAGACCTGTCTTGCGTGGTCACCGGTTATTATTATAGTTGAGTTATCAAATATCCCGAGACGTTTCATTTCCGAAAACCAGTAATTCAGCACCTCAAATTCGCTGCGGATATTGCTGACTTCATCGGCGCCGTTTTCATAAGCAGGCGGGTACAGTTCAGCGAACATTCCGCTCACATCATGTGCACAATTCAGATGAACAAAATCGAATACCGGTTTATCGCTGTCCGCGTTCAGTCCGTGTTCTTTTACATAATTCAGAAATAACAGGTCGCTGGTAATGCTGACTCTTGAAATAACAGGCAGGTCCGTATGTCTTATTATGAACCTATCTGCAAAACCTGCATATACTTCATCGTAAAAAAACGGCTTTATGATATACGGCATAATCTTTATCATCGAAAACCGTATCTGCTGCGGAACTATACCGTCTGTTCCAAAATAATTCAGGCTGTATTCTATATTTTCCGAACGGATATTATCGACACAGCCGTATGAGACAACATCTTCAAGCGATTTGTACATAAAACTGTCTATGTAAATATTCACATTATATCCGTTGTCGTGGAGCGGTTTTAGAACTTTGTTCCCGCTCCAGAAAATGTCCGCGATATTTCCGCCGTGTTCCTCGGGATCAAGTCCCGAAAGCATCTGCGGAACCGACGGATCGGTGTTCGGATACCGGCTGACGCTGTTGCGGTAGAAGGTGAAGCCCTCAAGATAATCATTCATCTCAGGGTATTCGTCTATCGTCCGCTGCATCCAGTTGCCGTCAAGCCGGTCGGTGAGGAATACTATGACGTTGTTCTTCTTTGACAGCGACAGTATGGGTTCATACGAGAGATAATAGTCCGAGAAGGTATAACGTTCCTTCATAGTTTCGGACGCGGACATTATACCGGGTATGATGCCCACAGTCTGCATCAGTATCAGAGCTCCGCTCACAGCGGGCAATACCTTTTCACCGGGGATTTTTGAGAGCTTTCCTTCCGGCTTTGATCGCTTCGCGGCGTACAGTATTACCGGCAGCAGCAGTACGATGTAAAAGACAAAGAAATCTGCCGCAATAAACGGATCGGTGATGTCGTATCTGCCCTTGTCGCCGGTGATCTTCGCAAGTCTTCCGTTAAGGAACAGCATCTGCACATATCCGGCAAGCGTAAATCCGAAAAGCAGACGCACAGCCGCCTGTGAAAGTGTTTCATTCACGGCAAGCAGCGCGAGCACAATTCCGAACAGCAGCGCAGATACTGCGGCAGCTGTTATGAGTATGGGAAAGAGAGCGTCAGATACCCCGATGAGATATTCCGCAGGGTCGGAAACATACATCTCCGCGGGAGAGAAAAAGCATAAGGTGAAACCGGTGAAAAGGCAGACGGCAGCAGATATTATAATATTCTTTTTACAGAAACGATCTTTTAACGTTTTGTGTTTTGATACAGTCGCCATTTGGGTATCACCTGTTATGATAAATTATTTTGCGCCCAGCGAACGGATTATATATCTTCCGCAAAGTTCGCTGCTTCTGCCGATATTATAGACCTGTTCAGTAAATACAGCATCTATACGCTCAGAGTATTTCTCTTTGTTTCCGAGCATTTCAGAAACGGTTTTTCCGATCACGTCAAGCTCATTCACACCTATAACTCTGCCAAGAGATGTTCGTAAGGATTTATTGATTGGTTCCATTCCAAGCCTGTCATATTCCGGATTCATGACCTTCATCGGCGTGTCGATATAGAGAACCGGGCGTTTTGTTACGAATGCGTATTCCCACGCAATATCGGACCAGTCGGTGATAAGCAGGTCTGATTCCATAACGGGATTGTTTGCCGAAAAGTCGGTCTGTATTTCGATCATATCGTTGCCGGCATATTTTTCCTTCATAGCGGCAAAGGTCTCGGGCTCATGACGGACGTGCTGCGGATGCGGACGGAGTATTATCCGGTAACCGGTCTCCGATAGCCTGTCGATAAGCTCCTCGCCGCAAAGGCTGATAATGTTATCCGGCTGCCATGACGGAGCAATGATTATCTGCGGCGGATCGTTCTTCTTGTGCTCCGCAGCTTCGTACTGCTTCAGCATATCGTCTATCAGAGGATATCCTGCTTCAACTATCAGTTTTTCGTGCGTATGATACAGCTTTTCGGTAGCGCGTATCTCCTCATACTGCGCTTTGCCTGGACAGAGGATAGTATCATAGTGATCGAGAGCGCCTTTACGGTATGTAACGATACTGCCCATTCCGTGACAGGCAAACACATATTCGATATCCTTGCGTACTCGCGATCTCTTGATGTGGTATTTTTCGAGGTCGGTCATGGTCATTACGCACATATCACATTCGAGTTTCATGAACAGCGGAACAAGATATCTGTCACTCGCGACATAATACGGTATAACATTCTTCGGCGCGTTTGTGAACAGCTTGTCGTTCGGGTCGCTCGTCACATAATGTATCGTGATATCGGAATGTGATGTGATATAGTCGATCATTCCGGCAAAATATTTATAGAAGCCGTTACTCTCTGAGTAGAACATCAGCTGCATATCCTTGACAGCAAAGAAACGTTTGTAATCGGCAGCCTCGCGCTTGCTGTGCTTTTTAAACTCGGCTTCCTTGCGCTTTTTCTCCTCTTTTGTGCGGAGAAGCATATCGTAATCGACATATTTCTTCGGCGGGAGTACAAGATTCGTCAGGACCATGAGAGGTATTGCGAACAGATTTCCGAATATCCAGTACAGACCTACGCCGCTTGGAACGATGAACGCAAAGTATGTGGAAAATCCGACCATAAATACTGTGGTGAGTATTTTATTGAGATTTCCCTGCGCAAGCTGCAGGACATTGAGCTTGTTCTGCGCAAAGCAAAGCAGCCATGCGCTGAGTCCTGCAAGCAGCGGTATCAGCAGGAGCGGCGGGTCGCCCGTGAACGAGGGCGTGCTGCTGAGGTCAATGCCGAAAAAATGCGTATCGAATGATATTATCTTCTGAAGCGCATCGGCAGGTATATCTGACGGAGGTACCGCACCTCTGCGGAGCTGTTCGAGTATGGAAAGCTGGAACATATTGCCGGCATCCGTTATGCCGACAATATTCACAAGCCAGCTGTTAAGGCTGTTTATAACATTTTCACTTATATCGAGGACAAAACTCAGCGGACGGTAAATAACTCCCACGAGTCCGAGAACTATCGGGATCTGTAAGAGCAGGGGAACGGAATCGAGGAACGGATTATACTTGTACTTTTTGTACAACGCTATCTGTTCATCGGTGTACTTGTCCTTGTCGTCGATGTACTTTATCTTAAGCTCATCGAGTTTCGGCTGCAGCTGCACCATTCGTATGGAGTTTTTCTGCGTTATAATGCTAAGCGGGAAAAGCACGAACTTCGTTATAAGGGTAAAAAGAATTATGCTTGTACCGTAGTCCTTCAGCAGAAAATAGCAGAACATCATCACATAACCGAGTATGCCGATGAGAAAATCAATGACCTGTGACATAATGACTCCGTTCAGTCGGTATCTTTGCCGCTGGCGGCATTTTCATCTGTACTGGTGTCCGCAGCATTTTCTGTGCTGTCGTCGTCGAGCAGATCTGCTGCAGTCACAATTCCGCCTCTGCCGGTTCCTTCTGCGGGAGTGTCGGCAGCCTGTGTATCGGCATTGTCTTTTTTCTTGAACTTGCGCCTCATCTTGTTGAAGATGATACCTGCCGCGGTACCGCACGCAATTACGACTCCGACAACTATCTGTATCACATAGCTGGTGGTCGCGGGGTCTATGTAAGCGGCAGAGTGTATGGCAAATACAAGCGATGCACCGCAGGCACAGAATGCCGCGTGTATAAGTTTTTGTGTTCTTGTTTTCATATATTTATCCTTCTTCTTTATAAAATCGGAATTGCAGCGGAGATACCGCATATACGTCAATATTATATCACACAACAGACCAAAAGTCAATACAGGAAGCTGTCTGCTATGACCGGCAGCGGCATCTAAAAAGATTTTTCAAAACTATTGACATCTCAGTTCTTATGCGGTATAATATCACTTGTGTTTGAAACTCCACAATTAAATATATAGCCTGAGCTTTACCCGAACTTAATGTATCGGGACACGGAATGTGGGTGAGTGCGTTTCCTGCCGGAAAGCACGATTCCCCGCGAGTCGGTCACTGTGAAGCCTGTCATGCCGTTCGGCACAGACGGGATAAGTCAGATACGTGGAAGCAGGCTGTGTTTCTGCCGGAACCGGAATCACGTCATCGGGAGATGCGCCTTCGGCGTGTCTCTTTCAAGGCGTGCCATTAAACGGATGGCGCGCCGATTTTTAATTTCAGGAGGTATTTATATGAAAACAGCAGTTATTTTCTGGAGCGGAACGGGCAATACCGAGGCAATGGCGAAAGCGCTGGCTGAGGGTGCCGGAGTTGAAGCCGTGAATGTTGCGGACTTCACAGGAAGCATTTCCGATTATGAGGCTCTCGCGTTTGGCTGCCCCGCAATGGGTGATGAGCAGCTGGAGGAAGCGGAATTCGAACCTTTCTTCGCCCGTATCGAAAATGAGCTTTCCGGCAAGCGGGTCGCTCTTTTCGGCTCATACGACTGGGGAACCGGCGACTGGATGCACACATGGGAAGAGCGCGTTAAGAACGACGGTGCGGAGCTTATAGAAGAGGGCTACATCACCAATCTTGATGCGAATGAAACGGAGCTCGGCGAACTGCGTGAGCTCGGAAAGAAGCTGGCTGGAGTATGACCGACGGAGTTTACAGCGCAGCGATAACCATGACCGGAGGTACGGGCAGAGCGTATATAGTCTCCCCTGTACAGCTTACCGTTTCAGGCGGAAGTATGACTGCGAGGGTCGAATGGAGCAGTCCGAACTACGATCTGATGATCGTTGACGGCAAGGAATTCCTTCCTGTGAACGAGAGCGGCAATTCCGTGTTCGAGATACCCGTATATACCCTTGACGAGCCGCTTTCCGTTCAGGCTGAAACTGTTGCAATGAGCGAGCCGCATCTGATAGACTACGAGATAACCTTTGACAAGTCCTCACTCCCAGCGGATAACACAGCGAATGTTCCGCTTATTGCGGGCGGTTCCGCACTCGGAGTTGTTGTCATTGTCGGTGCGGTGATCGCAGTAATAAAAACCAAAAAGAGAAAATCATGATAAAAAAGATAATTTCATGCCTTCTTGTAACGGTCGTGATCGCGAACCTCTGCTGCTGTTCGGGTGCTCCGGCTGCAGCAGTTGATCCGACTGTTATAGATGGTTACGGCGAGCCGGTAAAGACCGTTAACGCGTATGCCGAATGCTTCACGATATATGAATACAATAACGGTGATGCCATGATAACAACGAATGACGGAAAGGCATATCTGATATCTGACAGCGCTCCCGCGGGGCTCTCGGCTGATGTCACGGTCATTCCGCATTCGCCGGATCTTATCTATATGGCGGCAAGCGCTGTAATGTGCTTCTATGACGCTATGGACAGGATATCCGATATCCGCTTCTCGGCAATAGCTGCGGACGACTGGTACATTGAAAATGCCCGTGAGGCTATGGAGAACGGCGATATCGTCTATGCGGGAAAATACCGTGAGCCGGATTATGAGCTGCTGCTGTCGCAGGGGTGCAGACTTTCGATACAATCAACGATGTCGGAGCACGTCCCGAAGGTGTCGGAGAAGCTGAACGAGCTGGGCATACCGGTTTTCGTTGACCGTTCGAGCTATGAGCCTCACCCGCTCGGGCGCTGCGAATGGATAAAGGTATATGCGCGTATAGCAGGCTGTCCGGAACTCGGAGATAAGCTGTTCGACGAACAGAAAAAGCATTTTGACGAGCTTGATAATGTACAGTCGGGCGACACTACCGCCGTGTTCTTCTACATAACATCGTCGGGCAGGATAGTCACGCGAAAAGCGGGCGACTACATCACAAAGATGATACAGATGGCGGGCGGCAGGAACGTGTTCGATTTTATCGGTGACGACAACGCACTGTCCGCAGTGACCCTTGAACCGGAGCAGTTCTGTCTGCACGCGAAGGACGCGGATATCATCATATACAACTGCAACATTTCCGGCGAGATACACAGTATCGCGGAGCTGACCGCAAAGAATGAGCTGCTGAAAGAGTTCCGCGCGGTAAAGAACGGGAATGTGTGGTGTACAGGACGAAGCGTGTATCAGGATATAATGAAAACAGGAGATATACTGACCGACCTGCACACGGTATTTGCCGATACGGGAGAAGAAACCACATATTTATATAAAATAAGCTGAATGTTTTCCCGCAGCAGATGACGGGGAAACGGAGAAGATCACCTGATGAAGAAAAGGATATTTTTGTCATTTGCGCTTCTGCTGGTTCTGACCGGTGTATTCATCGTATTCAGTATCTCGGCGGGAAGCGCGGATATTTCGCCGGACGAGGTCGTGCGGATACTTTTGGGCGGCGCTTCTGACGATACGTCGGAGATGATACTGCTGAAAATACGTCTCCCGCGCACGTTCGCCGCTGCTGTTCTCGGCGGTGCGCTGGCACTTTCGGGATATATGCTCCAGACGTATTTCCATAACCCAATCGCAGGTCCGTTCGTGCTCGGTATCTCGTCGGGTGCGCGTCTAACCGTCGCCGTAGCACTGATACTCGCGGCACGCGGAGCAATAGTTCTCAACTCTGCTGTCATGGCGGCAGTTGCATTTGCCGGCGCACTGGCGGCAATGTCGGCAGTGCTGCTTATGTCATCGAAGATACGGAGTATGTCGCTTCTTGTCGTCTGCGGCGTTATGATCGGTTATATCTGTACTGCGATAACGGATATAATCGTGAATTTTGCGGACGATTCGGATATCGTGAACCTGCGCGGCTGGTCAGTGGGTACATTTTCCGGCTTCAAAACCGAGTCGCTTGTTGTCTGCGCTGTGATAATATTTGCGGCACTCGCTGCGGTATTCTTCATGTCGAAGCCGATCAGCGCGTATCAGCTCGGTGAGAGCTACGCCGTTGACATGGGCGTGAACATAAAGGCCGTGCGAATCGCGATGATACTGCTGTCAAGCCTGCTTTCGGGCTGTGTGGCAGCGTTCGCCGGACCCGTCACATTCGTGGGTATAGCGGTGCCGTTTCTTATAAAAATGCTGTTCGGTACGGCAAAACCTATTGTGATGATACCTGCCTGCTTTCTCGGCGGCGGAGTGTTCTGCATAATCAGCGATATGATAGCGCGGACGGTCATCTCTCCGTCGGAGCTTGGTATAAGCACAGTTACGTCGGTGCTCGGTGCACCGGTGGTGCTGATGATAATGTTGAGGAAGAACAAGGAACGTGTTAGAGATTAGAAATATATGCGCAGGATACGGAAAGCGTGAGATAGCGCACAACATATCGTTCACGGTGCGCGGCGGCGAGATACTGACATTCATCGGGCAGAACGGCTCCGGCAAATCCACGCTGCTGAAAACAATTGCGGGGCAGATACCGCCGCTGTCGGGGGAGATGCTTATAGACGGAGTGAACACCGCCGGAATTAACCGCAGCGAGCTTGCAAAGCTGGTATCCGCGATGCTTACCGACCGGCCTAAGACGGATATGATGACCTGCCGCGACGTTGTTGAAACAGGAAGATACCCATACACAGGGACGTTCGGACTGCTCGGTGATGACGATAGAAAAGCGGTAGCCGATGCTATGGAAATGACCGACAGCTCGGAGCTTGCGGACTGCTTCTTTACGGAAATAAGCGACGGACAGAAGCAGCGCATTATGCTTGCAAGGGCGGTCTGCCGTGAGCCGAAGATCCTGCTGCTCGACGAGCCCACTTCGTTTCTCGATATACACTACAAGCTGACATTTCTCGAAATGCTGGACAGGCTGCGGCGGGAAAAGGATATCGCAGTGGTAATGTCGCTGCACGAAACGGAACTTGCGGAAAAGATATCGGATACCGTGCTTCTGCTCAAAAACGGGTACTGCACGGGAATCGGAAAGCCCTCCGAACTTCTCGACCGCAAAACGCTCACGGAGCATTTCGATATCTCCGGCGAGCTTTACGAGAAATATCATGGCTGACAAGATTATTCTATTCCCGATACGGACACAGCCGGTAAAGGCAAACCCCGCTTATGCCGTGTCGGAAATACTATAAGATATATAAAACAATCATTCAGGAGGTAAAAAAATGAAAATCAAAAAGATCGCGGCGCTGACACTCAGCACCGCAGTGTGCGCACTCGCTTTAGCGGGCTGCGGAGGAAACACTCCCGCTGCCACAACGACAACATCCGAGCAGACAGCGGCTCCCGTAGAAAATGCGGAGGAAAAGACAACAACGGCGGCTCCCGAAACGACCGCTGCGGAGGAAAAACCGGAAGACGATACCGCGGAAGAAGCAAAGCCCGTTATACTTACCGTCAGCTTCGGCACAAGCTACAACGACAGCCGTGATATCACTATCGGCGGCATCGAGAACGCTATACAGGCGGCAAATCCCGATTATGATGTACGCCGCGCTTTCACAAGCCAGATAATCATCGACAAGCTCAAGGAACGTGACGGTCTCGAAATAGACAACGTTGAGGAAGCTTTCGCGCGTCTCGAAGCGGACGGCGTAACAGATCTCACCGTTCAGCCGACACACGTTATGAACGGTTTTGAGTATGACGATCTTATGGAAGTTGTAAGAGCAAACGCGGACAAGTTTGAAAGCGTTAAGGTCGGCGCTCCGCTGCTCACAAGCGACGATGATTACACAAATGTTATCGCTGCTATTACGGATGTGACCTCCGAGTATGACGACGGCGAGACGGCTATCGTATTCATGGGACACGGTACAGAACACGAGTCCAACGCAACTTACGCAAAGCTCCAGTCCAAACTTACCGAAGCGGGCAAGACAAATTACTGCATAGGTACGGTAGAAGCCGAGCCCTCTCTTGAAGATGTCATAGCATTCGCAAAGAACGGCGGCTACAAGCGCGTTGTTCTCGAACCGCTCATGGTAGTTGCAGGCGACAGGCGACGAGGAAGATTCATGGAAAACTGTTCTCACTAACGAAGGTTTTGAGGTAGTTCCTGTTCTGCGTGGCCTCGGTGAGATCGGAGCGATACAGGCTATATATGTAGACCATGTGAAGAACGCGAAACCTCTCGGTGCAGATCAGCTCGTTATCCTTGCCGTAAGCTTCGGCACAAGCTACAACGACAGCCGTGATATCACGATAGGCGGCATCGAGAACGCTATACAGGCAGCAAATCCCGACTGTGAAGTACGCCGCGCATTCACAAGCCAGATCATCATCGACAAGCTCAAGGAGCGTGACGGTCTTGAAATAGACAACGTTGAGGAAGCATTCGCGCGTCTCGAAGCGGACGGCATCAAGGAGATCATTGTACAGCCGACACACGTTATGAACGGTTTTGAGTACGACGATCTTATGGAAGTTGTAAGGGCAAATGCGGATAAGTTCGACAGCGTTAAGGTAGGTGCTCCGCTGCTCACAAGCGATGCGGATTACACAAATGTTATCGCTGCTATCACGGATGTGACTGCCGAGTATGACGACGGCGAGACCGCTATCGTATTCATGGGACACGGCACAGAACACTCTTCCAACGCTACTTACGCAAAACTCCAGTCCATGCTCACCGAAGCCGGCAAGACGAATTACTGCATAGGCACAGTAGAAGCCGAGCCCTCTCTTGAAGATGTCATAGCATTCGCAAAGAACGGCGGCTACAAGCGCGTTGTTCTCGAACCGCTCATGGTAGTTGCAGGCGAC
>CACZGM010000090.1 GCA_902780695.1 uncultured Ruminococcus sp.
CACCTTTTTTCTCTTGTCGTGATAGATCACCTCCTTCGGCTCAAATTTTTATCCCCTCATATCTCTAAGGGTTGAAACGGCGTTTTTGTTCCGCTTATTCAACAATTTTGTATGATTGACTATGTGGGGCAGTCAAATTTCTGTTTCCACTGTGCAATATGTAGTTGAAGGGGCGCTGAAAAAAGTCCTCTCAATAATACCTACAAAAAACGGCAAAAATGGGACACATTTTGGCGGCAAAATCTAATTTTCTACATTCCCTACAAAAGAACGGATATGGATATGTGCAATATTCAGATGCCGGGGCAGGCGTTTTTGTATATCGGATATGTGCTGCGGAATCAATGCCCCTCACTAATAGGGAAAATTTAACATCATTTTTTAAGGTTAAAACCGCCGTATTTCCACACTTTTTGAAAAGTTCGTACAGAATAACAGGAAGGATGTTTTTGTGATCTTTGGAGTTGTATATTTTTACTCCGGTTTGGCAGTCCTGAAATACGGTCACAAACAGGTAGTGCTAGAATAATGGGGACAAAAAATATAATAATTATCGGGTACTTCACAGAACTTTCATCATAAATCTACGTTATGACCAATCAGGGACAGCTGGTTTTGTGCAGAAACGACATAGAAGTTGACTGTGTCCGTGTCGGCATTTCCGATTTGAGATAAGTATAGCATACCGGAAAGCCCTGTGCCGTATATGCCATAAAAAGAATATTTTTCGTTTTCGGGAGCTCGCGTTCTATATATCGAACGGGGACAAGCGGCTCTCCTCGGGCTTGATATAACTGTAATCTGCGGCAGTATCGCACTGACGACGGGTTATGCTATTTTCGTTGACTGTTGGTACCGCTCTATTTCTAGTATACGTCAAAACCGAGATGAACTCTATGAGCGCAATTTGACGCCTATTTGACGAAAAATGCGAGAAATACCATACTATAATATTTGTATGGATAAGATCTCTAAATCTGAAAATATTTTAGAAAAAGTGAAAGAATGATAAACTTTTTGCGACTGTATAAGTGAAGGGGGGATGATGATGAAAACCAAAAAGCTCATCACTATATGTCTTATCATCTTTATGACTGTTGAGTTGCTTTTCCCGCTCGCTTTGATGTTCCCGATAAAGAAAATAGTCAACGACGGTGGAACAGTGGTTTTCGAGCCTTTCACACATCTTTACCGTATCGAATGTCTGCACCGTATCAATGACAATAAAGAAAAGCAAGACAGATATATTACGGGAAACATCATTTACATTTTCGGTCAAGAGGTGTATAATGATATCAGGATTACAAATGAAAAGTGACGGAGGGAAGAATGGAAGACGCGGGGATAATCGAGCTGTATTTCAAACGGGATGAATCGGCGATCAAAGAAACAGACAGCAAATATGGCGCTTACTGTACGGCAATAGCGCTTAATTTGCTGCGTATAATGGAGGACGCGCAGGAATGCGTGAATGATACATATATGTCGGTTTGGGAACAGATACCGCCGAGCCTGCCGGAAAGATTTCGCACATTCCTCGGGCGTATCACGCGCAACATCGCGATAGGACGGTACAGAAAAATGCACGCGAAAAAGCGGTATGACGGAGTCGAGACAGCGCTGTCAGAGCTTGAAGAATGCCTTCCGTCTGACAAGACCGTTGAGCGGGAGTTTGACGCGAAGGAGCTCAGCATGCATATAAGCGACTGGCTCGACGGCCTTGAGGAACAGGACAGAATGATATTCGTCCGCCGCTATTGGTACGGCGACACGGCGGTCTCGCTCGCAAAGAAAACGGGCTTATCCGAAGCGGGTATGTCGCGGAAACTGTCACGGATGAGAGAAAGCCTTCGGGAACATCTTACGGAAAGGGGTGACGAGATATGAGCGACAAAGGCATGATAATGTATGACGCGGTCACGGAAATTCGTGACGATATAATAGAACAAGCGGCGGACTATAAATTCAGAAAGTCGCCGATGCGGCTCATAAAGCCTCTCGGTATCGCGGCGAGCATTTGTCTTGTGGGCGGGGCGGCTGTTTTTGCAGTTTCAACGCTTTCCGGCACAGGAGGGATACCTGTTGCAAATTCCGTGACTGAGGCTGCAGGAAACGCGACTGTTACCGCTGCGTCGGAGATCGTCGCGGGGTATGTAACGACAGCCGCGGAGGAAACGGTATATCCTACCGGAACTTTAGCTTCGATCGTGACATTCGGTACGACGATCCCCGAGGGTGTTGAGACCTTGCCGCCCGGCAGTGAGCACGATGCCGCATATACCGGTGAAACGACTTCGGAAGCAGTAATAGCCACATATGACCCCGACGGCTATCCGAGTCCGGCAGATGTTCCTGCGTACGGAGTACAAACGGCGGACACAACACAATCAACACAGGAAAGCAGCGCAGATGAAAATGTTGTTGTAGTTCCCGATGACGGCGGCGATGACGTAAACCCCGGTCAGGTGATAATAGACAACGGCGACGATGACGCTAACCCGGGCGGCGGCGGTGGATTTCTTATGATGCGCGGATATAACCCGCCTGTTATGCCGCTTACCGCGGAAGGCGATACAAGCGGGATAACCGCCGAGCGTAATATCACGTTTGATCTTACCGATACCAAAATATACGCTGATCTTAACGATGCGTGGAAAATGGGCGAATACGGTAGAATGTCCACTGTTGACGAGGTTGGGATAATCGAAGTCAACGACAGCTATACTCTGACAAACACGACAGACGGGGACAAAACGATATCGCTTATGTACCCGTTCGAGAGCGGGCTTGATTTTCTTGAAGGCGACCCGTTCGCAAGCACCGACTACATAGGTACGAAGATCCCGACTGTTACCATTGACGGAAAGGCAGCCAAGCCTGGACTGATAGCAGGCGATTTCAGCGGATATTTCTCAAGTGCAGCATATCCTGCGGGAGACGATAAATCCAATCTGAACGAATTTTACAGCTATGAGAATTTCATTGATCTGCTCGCGGATGGGTCGTATCTGAAAGAAGCTCTCGAAGCTCCGAAGACGATCGGCGAAAAGGTCGTTGTATACCGAATACACGACTACGGGACGACAATTGAGCGTGGGAAGCTACGTGACACACTTACAATTGCGGTAAGCTACAATCTCGGTACGAGCGCGGATATAGTGACATACGGCTTTAACGGTATGGAGCAGAACGATAACGGTATGAGACGCGATACGTTCAGCGTCCCGGTCGAGGGCTGGGACGGCGAGCACGGCTATTTCGGCGACCGCTACATCATCGTTCGCGGCGGCGATATCGAGGATATCACGCTTCAGGGTTATCTGAGTGCGCCTATTGATATGTTGAATATAGCGGGCGAAAAAACATCAGATATATACGGCGAGATAGAGCGTATCGAGATGACGTTTGGGGAGATGCTCCCGAAGATATTCATTACCCGCATAGGTCTTAGTTCTAACCTGCGCGGCGCGTATGCAAGCTATAAGGACGGCATTCTGACCGAAGGAACCATATATGATGCAGTGATGAAGTATATGTGTAAGTATGGTCAGTATTCCGAGAAGCCTATCGAGAGATATTCGAGAGTAGTCAGAATGGAGAATCAGATTGATGACGCGGTGCTGTGCGAACGAATTATGTATGCGACCTTCGATGTAACGGTCCCCGCCGGCGGCAGCGTCATGGTCAATGCAAAACACAGGCGCTATGCTGACATGAACGAGCTTGACGAAGACGGCCACGCGGATTACGGTCTCTATATGTATACCACTCTCGGCAGCACGCTTGATATATCGTCGCAGAGCGTTGATGTCATCGGACTCCCCGATGTAGATATAACCGAGGGCAATATCGGAACCGATGTAAAGAACGGAAAACTCCACTCCGATATTGACAGCAAGGAGACAATCTATTATTTGCGGTTCGTACCGAAAAAGTGATACTGAATATTAAGCGGCGCACGGGTTTCGACTCGTGCGCCGGTATCATGATATTATTGTGCTTCTTTTCTGACATTTTCATTGTAAATCTGAACAGCGCCACAGTAACACCACTATTTCCGTGTATAACACCAATTCCGAGCAGATTTAATACCGGCATTCCCATGACCTGAACGGCATATACCATTTCGTGCGAGAGATGATACCGCGCTTACACCAAATCTGCTGAAATTTGACAGCGCCCGCTGTTTTCATCGCCTCTGCCCGCCGAGTATAGCCAAACCGATAAATTTACGGCGGGCAGGTAGCACCCTCCCAAGACCTACCCCAAAATGCGGCGCAGGAGCGCCGAGTATATATCCCCCCCAATTTTTCGTTCTGTTAATTTTTCGATACGAAAAGCTGATATAAAAATATCTATTACCCTCTTGACAAATGAAAAACACCGTGGTATAATACAACTGTATTAAGCGAAATAATACAGTTAACACTATTATGCAAAGGGGGATTTGCTTTGTTTGACATACGGATAGAAGGAAAGGCACCTATTTATGAGCAGCTCTACGAGAAGATCTCGGGACTTATAACGAGCGGCGTTCTATCGGCAGGTGAACGGCTCCCAACAGTACGCGAGACCGCGCGCTCCCTCGGGATAAATCCAAATACCGTTCAGAGAGCGTACAATCGTCTCGAACAGGAAGGGTTCATATACTCGATACCCGCGAAGGGCAGCTATGTCTCGGATAACAAAGCCGCATTGGATGCGAAGCTGAAAAAAGCGTCCGACGAGCTGAAACAGAGCATGATAAGCGCAAAGAACGCGGGGCTTCCAAAAGAGACCGCGAAAAAGATCATAGATGAAATATGGCATTAACGGGAGGACTATGAAAATGATAGAAATAAAAGACTGTGTTATGAGATTTGATGACATAAACGCTGTTGATCTTGTGTCTGTCGATATTCCCGAGGGGAGCTGCTACGGGCTTCTCGGCTCCAACGGCGCGGGCAAATCCACGCTCCTGCGTATGCTCGCGGGAGTTTATCGCCCCGTGTCCGGCAGAGTCATGATCGACGGTGAGGACGTTTACGACAACGTTAAGATAAAAGAACGGGTGTTCTACATAAGCGACGAAACATCGCAGTTCTCGGATATGACGCTCGGTGCTATGAAACGATATTATGCGACATTCTATAAATCGTTCGACAATGAGCTGTTCGGAAAGCTCGTTGATACCGTCGGACTTCCGCTCGATAAGAAACTGCACGAGTTTTCAAAGGGCATGAGACGACAGGCGGTTGTCATCTGCGGTATCGCTTGCCGACCGAAGTATCTTCTGCTCGACGAGGCTCTCGACGGACTTGACCCTACTATGCGTCTTATCGTCAAGAAGATGATGATCGACGCTATGCTTGAACGCGAAATGACGATAGTTTTCTCGTCCCACAATCTGAACGAGATCGACGAATTCTGCGACAGAGTAGGGCTGCTGCACAACGGCAAGCTTATCTTCGACCGCGAGCTTGACAATGTCAAGGGCGACGTTATCAAGGTGCAGGCTTCGTTCGATAAAGAGATAACTGCCGACGACCTGCCAGGACTTGAAGTTCTTCATATCGACAGGACAGGCAGCATCACATACATTATTGCGAAGGGCGGCAGTGAAAAGATTCGCGCAGAGATCGAAAAACTCTCGCCAAAGGTATATGATGAGATAAGGCTCACGCTCGAAGAGATATTTGTGTACGAAATGGAGGGACAAGGCTATGACAGCTCTGCTCTCGACAGGTAAAGACCTGCGCACATATATATTATACCGGCTATCCGGAATGAAGAGCCGCCTTATCGCGCTGTGTCTTATGTCGCTGTTCTCGTTCCCGCTGGTTTCCGTCGGGCTGGACCTGATGATGTACTCGGATCTTGAAAAGAAGAAGGGCGCGGTACCTCCCGAGACCTACGCCGATCTTAACGCACGCACAGCACTTATAAACGCGATTGGCATGATACTTATTATCGCGGCGTGCGTACTGCTGTTTGTGCTGTTCCTGCAAGGGCTTTTCACAGCGAAGGAAAGTATGCGGCACTTATGGAACAAGAAATACACCGACATGGATATGTCACTTCCGGTAAGCTTTAATAACCGCTTCTCCGGCGACGTGATATCCGGCTTCGGAATATACATTCTTCCGCAGCTTATCGCAGCGGGTGTCGCTCTGCTCCTGCTCATTCCCGCCGACGGTATGCTCTCTGAGATACGGCAGTATATGACATTTAATTCGTCCGACGTTGGAAGCACGTGTGATTTTTTCCGCAGCATCATCGGCTATCTTCTCTGCGCAAATGTAATGCAGTATTTCTTCTCTCTGATGATAATTTCGTTCTGCGGGAGAAAGCTCACCGCGAATATCGTTCCGTTCATTTTCGGGCTCGGTATCCCCTGCTCTGTCTTCTTCCTATCCGTTATCGCGGGTGTGGGCTGCTACGGCGTTGACATGGGCGAGCTGGTGTTCGGACCGCTTTGGGACTGCACGCCCGTGGGCATGATACTCTCAGCGTTCACGTCCTATCAGTCGCGGTATGGCGAACTGTTTCACGATCTCTTCTGGCTGCGCGCGATACTGTATTGTCTTGCTCTCGGTGCGGCAGCATATTTTATGATTAAATACCGCCGCGAAGAAAGAACGGGCTCGGCATTTGTCTATAAACTCGGACGCTATGCAACGGAGTTTGTGATAATGCTCTCATCTGCATCGGTAATTTATTTCGCCACATTCAGCTACCAAAGCTCTGAAACCGGGCTTTACGGTGTCGCAGGGCTTGTTTACAGCCTTATGAACGTGCCGGTGCCGATACTTATTACGACATGGCTGATAATCAACATCATCATCTTTGTCATCATTGAGCTCGTGAGCCGCGAAAAGCTCACAAAGCCGAAGAAGCTCGGTCTTGCGGCAGTTCGTTTTGCGGCTTCGGCGGGGCTCTCGTTCCTGATATGCTTCGGAGTGCTGAAAAGCGACGGCTTCGGTGCGGCATCGTATGTCCCCGATGTGTCGGATATAAGCAGCATACATCTTATGACCTACGGATCCGATGTGTATATCGACCATTACACCGAGCTTGACAACGAAGACGCGAAAAAGATGATAACAGATTTTCACCGCCGTATAGTTGCGGAGAGACCGGATAACAGCACGGATGAATACAACTATTCCATATATCAGTTTTTTAACGTGTCTTATACTCTTAAAGACGGCAAGACGGTTCCGCGGCACTATACGCTACCGTCGGAATATACGCACGACTGCATGAAGATGTGGTTTGAGTGCGGCGCATTTGCGGGAAGTTACAAAGGGAGAATGCCTGCGGAAGTGGATATTGATAGGCTTTCCGTCAATGTTGATTATGGCAGTGAAACTAAAGGAGCAGTGGCATGGAAGAATACCGGCATCGACACGAGCGAGTTTTTAGCCGCGCTCAAACGTGATATTGCAAAGACTGCCTACGAGGACATTTTCAGACATGACGGAGCATGTTATATCCAGGCAGCCCTGCTGCCCGAAGGCGGAATGGTGTCGCAGTATAATTTCGAGATTTGGGACACATTTGAGGAGACCCGTGCGCTGCTTAAAGAGCATAATTGCGACACTTTCGACTCAAAGTCCGGCAACGCTCTGAAATACTATATGTACAAGGCAACGAGCGTCGGAAACTACACAACGCAGAAAAAGCTTATGCGAACCTTCGATGACTACGGCAACCCTGCGACCGCCGAGGAACCAATGGAATACCATATTCTCGATGATGCGACAGCTAAGGAACTGATATCCAAATCGGCGGTTATGACTGCGTATTCGGAAAGCCGCGACATATACATCATCACGCCGACATACGAGCTGGTAAACGGAGACGGAGCGAAATACTACGGCTCATGGTACGTCTACTATGTGACCGAGCCGAACCTTGACGAAGCCGCGGAAGTTTACGCGAACGCTCCCGCCGTTTCAGACGAGGAAATAACAAAGTATCTCGGCATAAAAAATAATTACTTAGGGAGAGGGTGAGAAAAATGAAATATTTTCTGTACAAGCTCAGAACGCTTAAAGTGCATATCGTGCTGATGTGCATATTCGCGGCGGCTTCTTACCCGCTCTTTTCGGTGGCATACAAAGACTACTTTGGGACTTATGTGGAATACGACAAACTGATACAGGCGGGCTATAATTACAGCTCACCCGAGGTATGCAGGCTGAACGACCTTCTCACAGATAAGCTGAGTACGACCGTTTTTATCGGTATCATCGGCATTGTGGCTCTCATAGCTATGTTCACGACTGGAATACCAATACTTACAAAGTGCTTCGGGTATCTCAGCAAAAAATCTCTTGCTGATATGGAAATGTCCGCACCCGTAACAGTCGGAACGCGTTTCTTCGGAAATTTCTTCGCAGGGCTTACGATCTATCTTGTTCCGCATATTATCGCGGCGGCTGCCGGTTTGCTGATAGTGGGTGCGGACACTGGTGTTAGGATAGTTGATAATGTGAACGAATCATACCGGCGAATGATGATCTACGGGCTTATGATGTGCGTTCTCTTCTACTGCTCGACCGCGCTTATAATCTCGGTGTGCGGAAGGATCAGAACAGCGGTGGTACTTACGGTATTTATGAATTTTGCCGTTCCAGCTGTGACCATTTGCTCCGGGCTTATCTCGTTCCATTACGGCTACGGTCTCAATACGGGTCTTGTTGACGAAATGATCGAAAGGGTCGGTTGGTTCTCGCCGCTCGGTCTGCTGATAAAATATCTTGCTCAGGGCGTTTTCGGGACAAAGGCGAGCGGTATTATCGGAATGCCGCAAATACTGTTGTTTATTCTGTATTGCGTGGCTTTCGCAGCTGCGGCATACTTCCTCGTGAAGCACCGCCGCCACGAGCGCACGGGAAAAGCGTATGTGTATAGGAACGCTCGTCATGTTGTTTCGGCGACAGCCGTACTCGCGGTAACTCTTATCATCTTCACCGCGGTGATATCGAGCCTTGACGATATGGCGTGGTCTGGTGTCGCAGCAGGAACTGTCGCGGGTATCATAGCGGTTGATGCCGCGCTCTGGCTCATCACATCGTTCGGTTTTTTCTGCGCATGTGAATTTGCGGAAAGCAAGGGTGAAAAGGACAGAAAGAAGAGACTCGGGCTGTTCGCACCGTTCATTGTGATAGGTGCCGCAGCTACATTCGCTCTCACATTTACTCAGGGCTTCGGTGCGGCTTACTATGTGCCGGATTCTGACAATATCGAGTGGATCCATATGAGCGTTGACATCGGTGATATGTATTTCGGTGCCGACTACTTCGACAAGGAGATATACGGTCAGTACTTCGAGGAAGGGATATATGGGCGCGAGGTACTTGATGATCAGCCCGACCCGGGAGAGATAACGAAACTGCACAGGGATATGATTACAGGAGGCAAGGGCGATACCGGCGAAGTCACGATATCATATACTCTGAAAAACGGCGTTGCGGTATCGAGAAAGTACAATGTCTCGGAGGAATATCTGAAACGCGCGTTTGAATTCACAGAACTTCCTGATCTCAGACTCTGGGAGTTTGAGGGAATAGGTAAAAGCGATCTTGTAAAAGTTGCCGCTCCCGGAGATTATCCCGATGAACATATCGTCAGCGCCGAGGTGCCGTCAGGAGAGCTCCTCGAAGCAATAAAAGCCGACTGCGGTAATATCGACTTTTATCAGGCGATGTCTTATAATGCGCACAGGGCAGGCGATAACGGGTATTTCTGGGTAAACTATGGAGAAAACTACGGCAACGGCTTCACGATAAACATAAACAAGCTGTTCACGCGCACCATAGATCTTCTCGGACAGTACGGGATACCGCGTGATGAGCTGTTCCGGCAGGAATAAAAATATTAAGTTGCATAATAATACTATAAATACAATACAAAGCGTATAACTTGCGGAAGCAGGTTATACGCTTTGTATTGTATTTAGAAAACCCCCGGCTGTGCCGGGGGTTCAAAATAGCTTTAGCGTTGAACAAAAACCTCCAACGTGGTTAAATAGAAATGCGGTTTGGCAACTGCGTTAAGCCACGAAGGAGGTATGTCAAGTGAATGACAATATAAGTTTAGCACATACGATTGGGATTTGCAAGTGTAGTATAGCTTTTGTGCCAACACATAATATAATCCTACAAATTATTATTGAACAGAAGTAGTTGTATTGTTATACAAAATTGGCATAAAGCAATAATATTTTCTGCAAGTGTCAGACCGTTTTTACGTCTTTAGACGTTTGCCAGAACGGAGCCTTTTAGGCGACTTTGAAAAGCCACCGGCTACGCCGGTGGATCTTTACTATTTGCAGGGGGAGTTGTTGTTGTGATTGTTTTTCATATATGTGTGAATTCGTAGTGTTGGTGTGACGCATCGAGTGATTTGACACATAGCGCATACCGGTTCTTTCGCAGAACTTGACGAAGTAATCTCTCGGTGCCGATCTGCGGAGCGTTTCACCGTTCCACTTGGTAAATATACGGTCAGTTTCCGTCCAAAGGTTGCCCGCCTGTTCGCGCTGTTTGTCCTGTAAGTCTTTCCATTCGCTGAGAATGTCGATGACCTCCTGCGGGACTTTCAGACTGCGGACGCTCTGTGCGGTTTTCGGTGTTTCGGTATAATTCCCGCCCTTGTTCTTGTTGAACAAGCACGTTCTGCACACCGAGATCACATTCGCGTCAAAGTTCACATCTTTCCATTCCAGCCCGAGCAACTCGCCGAGTCTGAATCCAGTATAGATTGCGAGAGTAAAGAAGCAGACAAAGATGAAGTTGCTCTTGTCCTCTTTCTCGAAAAGGTCGAAAAGCCGCTGAGTTTCCTCGATGGAATAAAACTCTTTTTCGGGAGTGATGACCTTCGGGATCGTCACGTTCTTACACGGATTCTCCTTGATGATATTCATCTTGACCGCATAAGTGCAGACCGTAGAAATAAAGGATTTGTACAGCTTTATAGTCTTGGTGGAGAGCTTTCCGTCATTCTTGTCCTGTGTGTCGTGGCGCTTGCATTCGCATAAGCTGATAATGAATTTCTGAATGTCTCTTGCGGTGAGCTTATCCATTCTGATGTGTCCGAGAGCCTTGATAATTCTCGGTTCCATTGAGTGGTAGCCCGTGATAGTGTTCGGTTTCAGCCTGAGATCTGCACACTCTTTGAACCAGCTGTTCATCAGCTCCTCGAACTTAATGGGCCTGGCGGCAAGACCGCTTGCACATTCTTCTTCGAAGAAAACCGCCTGACGTTCAAGCTCCTTTTTTATCTGCCTTTCCGTCATATGGGGCTCGGGTTTCCAAGTGCGCGTGTGCATTATCTGTTTACCGTGGATATCGTAACCGCTCGAAACTCTTATGCGATAGGTGTTGTTTCTTTTCTGAATTGTTGCCATTGCAATTATTCCTCCTGATAATTCGCAAGGCATTTCCTGTATCTCCCATTATACACTTTAAAGTGTGATTCTGTCAAGTGCTTCTGAGAGAAAAAATACCTTGCGATGTGCCGATCTGTGTATGAAAACGACTATCAGATTTTGGTTCATACAAGTTTTGACAGTAATTTTTTAAACAGCTGCCATATTTCTTCCTGACCTTTCTTTATCTGTCGCATATCCTCCGCGTAGATTGTCCCGGTGCTGTTTACTCGCTTGGCGATCTGATTGATATTCACGCTTATGGATTCGATCTGACTGCATACTTCATGCAGACCCGGATATTCAACGTTATACAGGAATCCGTCCTGCGATATTTTCCGGAGATATGCAGACATATTCTTTATTCCC
>CACZGM010000091.1 GCA_902780695.1 uncultured Ruminococcus sp.
GCCTGATAGATGCAGTAGTTGCTCTCGGTGCGAACAACACGCCGCGCCTTGTACATTCCGACCTGAAAACGCTCTTCGATCTTCGCAGCCATTTTCGCTTCGGAAGCACCGGTAAGCTCACCTTCGAGGAGCACCTGCTTGACTTCCCGTGTCAGCTCGTCGGTATTTGCCCACACGCGCTCTGAGAAGTTGCTGCCCTTCCAGTCGTGATCTATGATCTCCTGTACAGTTCTGTCGTTAATAAGAGAGAAGCTGTCTCCGATGCCCTTCTCCGTGGTCGGTGTGTATTCCCGGATAACTTCCTCTGAACGCGGTAAAACGCCCTCAGGAGCTGGTTTACCCGACAGGTCGATTATAACAGCCTCAGACGGAGGCAGGCGCTGTGCTTCCTCGAAAGAGATATTGTATGCGCGTTCTGTCTGCGTCTGCAGGAACACGCGCTCCTTATCGACCTCGTTCTTGGCTATGCGTTCAAGCGTTTCCTGCGCGTTCTGAGCTATCTGTTCGGCTCGCTGCATACGATGCCGATAAGCCGGAGCGGAGAGCTCCGCCATAACGCGGGTCTTTTCCTCACCGTCGGGCATCGCCGCAGCCATCGTGCGCAGATTATCGGCTATCGAACGGTCATATACGACGTGTTCAAGCAGGTCGGCTGCGTCCTTCTTCGTGAGATCGAACGCGCTCTGATAACCGGAGAACACGCGCCGGACTTCATCGGCGAGCTGTCCCGCGGCGTTGGCGTAAGGCGCGGCGATAGTCTTTGCGAAACGCTCCGCCTCAACTACTGCCGTATCATCGAGCAGAGCAAGCCGCGCCGTCCAGTATCGTTTATTTGCCTCAAAGAGTGCCTTTGCGAGCTTCTGCTTTGTGAGAGGCTTTTTCTTTTTCAGCTCCCGGAGAGTGTCAGCTATGACGCGGTCGTATTCCTCATTGAGCTGTTTTTGCATTTCTTCATACGTCATTTATGTGTGTATGTTCATCACCGTGCATCATGGAATTGACCATTCTCTCGGCGTTTTCCTGCTTTTCCTTGCTGACTGCCTTTATCTCTTCCTTAGGGTCTTTGACGAACGGCAGACGGGAAATGAGCGTCTCCTGCGATACTGTACCGGTAAGCATGCTGATGAGCTGTGCAAGCTCGACCTCGTTTGCGGGGAGAGAATGCGTGAACTGCATCGCGATATCCTTCACAGATACAGCAGCACCGTCCTGCACTTTCAGCACGTTCGCGATACATTCAAGACGGTACTTCAAGCCCTCGGAGAAATAGCGCTCCTTGAACTTCGTGATCTGCTCCAGTCCGAGAAGTTTTAGCTTCATTGCCACACCAGAAACATTACCCGCGAAATTCTCGTCGCTCATATCCGGCACACAGCTGAATTTGTGGATATCGTGAGAAATCGACTTCGACAGGATCTCCACACTGCCTTCGTCAAGCTGCCGCGTAAGAAAAGAAGCGTCGCTGCCCTGGTCGAGTGTAATAACGCCCTGCTTCCTGATTGCGTTGTATGTCTCGGCACTCTCCTCGTCCGTGTCTCCGAGCACCTGTCCCTTGATAACGAGCAGCGCCTTCACGAACTGCTCCTTATCGTTGACGCGGTCAGACTGCAGCGTATTGTACGCGTCCATTAGTGTCATCACGACCTCAAAATCGCCCATGCGCTCGGCGTTGTTATATATCTCGTTTAGCGGCACTTTACCGAAATAGTGATCGACAGGCTCTCCATTGGATAACAGCCCGTGGCTCGGAGAGAGAAGTATATCCTGCATGTATGTATCGGTGCAGATACTGCCCTTGTACCCGGTCAGAACTCCGTTCTCGTCGTATGTCGGATAGTAATGCACTCCAAACATCGGCTTCTGCTCGACGGTATCATCGTAAACGACGAATCCGTTCAGCGGGGATATCTTTGCAAGCTTCAGCTCCGCGTCCTCGTTGAGATATATCAACTCATACGAGCGGCCGAAGATCGCGCCGTCATGTGCGAGGTCGATGTCCTGCGTCGAAGCGTCGGCAGCTGCCAGAGCGTCGGTCAGAGCAGTGATATCGTTCTTTGACGTATATGTCACCGGCTCACCTATCAGAAAAGCGCTTGTGAAGTCGGCGATATACTTTGCGTGATTGCAGACGAGCTTGTTGTTGCTCAGATCTGCGTCCTTGACGCGGTACAGAATATCCTGCTTACCGCGGTAGTATGCGTCGAGCTTAGTGAGATACTCGATCTCGTTGCCGTGCCGCTGTATGTATTTAGCCGCTGCCGCCGGAAGCTTCTCGGGATCCGGCAGCGCGGGAATTGTAAATATCGGTAAATGTCCGTCCATGTTAATAAACTCCCAGTTTTGATTTGCTCATTACACCGACTTTTTTCCTGCCGATGTCGTCTTCCAGCGCATAGCGTACAGCGTCGATAGTATGATTGTTCTTATCCGGGAAGCCGTCCCGGAATCCGCCTTTTCCGTCCGGTTCCAGCTCATATCCGGTAAACTCCCGTGCCGCGTTCGGGCAGCGGTTCGGGTCGATAACGATACAGTCAAGATCTTGCAGCCATTTGATACCGTGCTCGACAGAACCGGCACCTTTACGGACTGCCTGAAGAATATGTCCACGCAGCCTGAGCTCGTCGTTCGAGCGGGGCTCGGCACTCTCTGCGTGAATAACACCGCGCAGTTTATTCTCCTGCTTTATCGCATCCGAGATGCTGTCAAACTTCGCGCCGTGCTTGTAGTATTCGTAATATATAAAAACCGTCCTCGTATTCCGCTGGAAGTGCAAAGCTACATACGCGAACGGATCAGCACCATATCCCCAGTCAAGACCGCGTCTGACTTTATCGAACATTTCCAACTCGTCATCGGATATCGTCCGGAGCTGCACGTTCGGAAAGATCTCTGCGTTTGTTCCGGTGACTTCCCCGAGGTATTCATGCCTGTATGCGGTATTGTTCGTCTTTTTCAGCCGTTCCGCTTCTGCAATAAACTGCTCACCGAGCCATTCAACAGGAACATCGAGATATGTGCTATGATGTACGAGCCTGTCCACGTCAGAAAACGCGAATTCGGTATTTACCCACGATTTCGCGGTTTTCGGCGGGTTAAATGTGTAGAACACGACAAACCTATCACCGCCGCGGAGCACCGACTGATTTATAGTTCGCAGTTCGTCCGGTCCCGTGAACTCGTCAACTTCCTCGTACCACGCATATTTGATATATCCCCGCGGGAGCTTCACCGACTTTACTTTTCTCGGATTGTCGGCTCCTCTGAACACAATTCGCTGTCCGGTAGGCTTATATATAAGCATTATCGGAGACTGCTTCGTCTTCCACAGATGATCCACACCCAGAGCGTGAATCGACCACTGGAGCTGTGCCAGGACACTTTCTGCAAGCGTTGATGCAACCTTGCGAAAGACAATTGCATTCGCGTTCTGATCCTGCATCATGCCCTTAATGATCTCGACTGACGCGAACGTCGATTTGCAGGAGCCTCGTCCACCGCCAAGGGCGTAGTGAGTATGCAGACCGCGTTTTATATCCCGGTGAATGTCATAGAATGACGGAGCAATAATATCAGACAGCCTGATCTCAGTCTCCGATGTCGTCAACGATCTTCACCGCCCCGCTCACATCAACATTGATGTTGTCTTCAAATATGCCGAGATGCTTTCCGAGAAGCTCCAGAGCCTTGACTTTATCGCAGAGACGAATCTCCCGCTCCGTACTGTCGAAGTCAGCCCCGTTCACCTGCTTCACCTTGACAGCGGCAATGCAGGCGCGGTCATCATCTGTCGCATCATCCCGAACGTTTCCGGTTTCGGTGTCAATAACATCGGTGCCTTTCATGAATGCGATCTTCGCAAGCTCGCGAACAACTCTGTCAGCGTTCACACCCGTTCGGACAGAACGATCAGCGAGCATCTGATCTACGCGAGCGCGGATATTCGGATTTTTTAGATTTTCGCAGCCGCTCTCCCCGGCGTTTGTTGGCTTATATCCCGCCCGAATTGCAGCTTGTGTTGCATTCAGATCTATGAGGTATTCCTCACAGAAACGTTTTTGTTTGTCAGTCATTACCTCACGACCTTTCTGAAAATGCGAAAAGCCCCCGTTTCCGAGAGCTTTCCGCATGAAGAAATAAAAGGAAGTCCAAATCAGCAAGAACTGTATTTCTAATATTCCATGCTATCATTTTACACCTGTCAAGGGGGACATGTCAAGGGGACAAATACGGGCATATTTTACTTAATGCTCTCGGGTGCAGGCGTTTCGTTACATGTTCTACCGAGTAGCCTAACCTCTCAGCTATCTTGTCCCACTTATCACCGTTGATATACCGCATCATAAGCAGTGTTTTCAGCCGTTCGTCATCTATCTGTGAGATCGTATGTACTATCTCTTCCCGGGTTACGATAAGATCGTCTATCTGTGAATTGATCTCATTTTCGAGATCTACGATCCTCGCCGCAGAACGTCCGACCTTATCAGAGACATTCCCGGAACGGTCAAACATTGCAGTCGGAGAAAGCCTCGTAGCAAGTTCACGGAGCTTTGCTATCTCATCGAGTCTGCAGTTGATACTGTCGCTGATATCCTTATATCTTCTCAGAAATTCTTTAGCTGTCATCTTCGTCCTCCTCGAATGTAAATCCTGCATCGTGCAGTTTTTTCATGCATAACCAGCAATCATCGGCCGGGTCAAGTTCATAGTGCTTCACAAGCTCTGCGATTTCCCTGTGATACGCTTCATAGAAGCGAGTAAGGCGTTTTTCACCCCAGCCGAATACAGAGTATAATATCCACAAAGAGCGGCATACAAGCTCAGCTTCGTGAGCTTTCTCAAACTCAACACACTGTCTGTTAGCTTCGAGCATAAGCGTTTTCCGCTCGTTAGATGACAGCTTGCGCGGTATATGTACTTTCATGTCAGTCCTCCAGCTCGATAAGAAATGCGATATTACAAGCAAGGTGCCACAGATGCGGCAGCCCGGACTCTTCATCTACTGCATCAGGATCCTTGAGGTATGCAAGGAAATGTCTGTACGCTGCATCTTTGTACCTCTCCGGCGCTACCTGCTTCCAGCTGTCACGCTTGTGATACTTCTCAATGCCGTATTCCCGGACACGGGCAATAGCGGTTATGATCTCCGACGGTACGAGCGACAGGCGCGGCTTTCCCGCGTCAGCTTTTATTGTCTGGTCAAACATTGTTATTCCTCCCTATATCCGCATACATAAGTCCACATATCGTCTTTATTGCACTTGCACTCGTGCCGAGTGTTCCAGTCTGTAACAGCTTCGCTTTCTGTATCCCTATAGCGCGTGCGAACTTTGCATTTTAAGCATAAGCCATAATAATGTTTTCCCTCAAAGGTAGGAACGCATTGAATATCAGCTTCTCCCCCACAAAAGGGACAGCATTTAAGCTCACTCATTGTTGTTATCCTCGCTTTCTCCCTCAATTATTTCGACGTGTTTCAAGATTTCCGAAGCCCATTTCTTGATGTGCCTGATTGATGTGTCATAATTACCGGCATATCTCTCAATTGCGGCAGCAAGGTCTTGTATTCTTGCGCGGCTTACTATTGCCGCAGGTACTATACCAACGGGCGGCTTTTCTGATTTACGCATTGTCATTATCCTCGCTTTCCCAATGCTTTGCAGCTGCTCTGAACGCTGCCGCATAAGCATAAGCTGATTTTCCTATATTGTTCATGCTCGTTCGTTCACCCTCATAAGTAAGGCTGTCAAAGGCTTCTGCAATATCATTGACATGAGAAACAATATACTTTTCAAGCTCTTTTCCCTCAATATCAATATTCGGGTCAAGAAACCCCGTCAAAAGCTCTCCCTTATCGTTTTTCAGCATATATGTTCCGTTACCAAGGTAATAGCAGACAATTTTTGCTATTAGGTCGTCTTTGGCTGTGATATATACCTTGTCAGACGGGTTTATTATCTCATATTTCACGGCTCCCTCCTCATTATGACCCCATTCCCGGCATTGGTCCGAAGCTGACTTCTTCAGCGTTTTTATGTATAAGCTGTTCGTGTGCATTGAGTATCATGTCAAATGTGACTCTCACACCGTTCATCTGCTTGCGGTGCAGAGCGTGCATGTACCCGTTCTTGTAACCCTCATAGCTAATCTGCGATAACAGCAGCACAAGTTCTTCATCGTTCATAGTTCTGATTTTATCAGCGACAGTTTTTGTGTTATCCATTTTTATTATCTCCTTCCAGTTCAACATCTTCCGGTCTGACGATCACAAGGCATCGTGAAGCGTCCATAAGTTCAAGCGAGTACTTCCAGCCGTGTATTTTGCTGTATCTCGTTATTACGCCGGTGATCTTATATCCGCTGACAGCAGTGCCGTGATGAGTATGTACTACCGGAAGCTCATTCTCGACAGCTCGTGTCACGTCTTCCATTTTCATCGGTCAATTCCTCCACCCGGATATATATACCCGGTATCTTCGCCCAGAACTTCTCTATGATCTCACTTGCTACAAGAGCATCATCTTTCCAGAAGCCTACAGCAGTCATACAGTCCTTGAGCAGCTTGTTCAGGTTGTCGGTGTCCGGCTTCGTGTACTTATACTCACCGTCGTGATGCTTGCCTGTGATCGGAAAGCACCACTTCACGATAAGCCGGACTGCCGAGGCGAACATCTCCGGCGGCTTATGCTCTGTGAGATGTGCCATAAGTTTTGCACGAGCGTCTTTGAGATCATTGGGCTCATAAAACACAGGCTTGCCTTTTATCACTCTGACCTGATGCTCCTGCTGTGTCACCGTCGGCGGTTTCATCGGCATGAAAAATTGACAAATGCGATTGTTAGGCATTCTATCATTCCTTTCGGGGTAGGGGTATTACTGTTTATGTTTTTGTCCGCATCTCTGACGGACAAAAACAATATATGTAATATATTGATTTGTCTGTCCCTTGGACATTCTCGGTAAAACTCGGCTTTTGTCCCTGTTTTGTCCCTGTGAGGGACACTATCGGTATTTACCGACTTTTGTCTCTTTGAGGGACATTGATTTTTGCTAATGTCCCTATAAGGGACATTCACGGTAAAACTCGGCTTTTGTCCCTCTATGCCTTTTTCCCGACTTTACCGTCCTCTATCCAAAATCCACCGTGTTCATTTATCCATCTGCGGATTGTTTTTTCGGACTTTCCGCTCGCAGTTGCAAGGTCTGAGATATCTGCCGTTCCGTCTTCTTTGACCTGCCCTTCAAAGGTGATCTCTATGCTATTCATGCGGTCCTGTTTGTGATCTTCCTTGACTTCTTCCGGCGGTCTCTTATTCTTAAAATTGTTAATCCACGGAGCGTCCATATCTGCCTTTGCGTCCTTCAGAACGCCTGTGAGGTCTGCACGGTGTACGGGATAATCGAACCACAGATTGAGCGGCGGGAACTTCGGGAACTCTCTCAGCGTGCCTTCTATACGCCATGCTGTGCGGCTGTCAACACGTCTCTCGGCTTCATTCGCGGCTTGTATAGCTTGCTGGTAGCTGTAGCCGTCAAGTACGCGTTGCGCTGTCTCACGCATCTGCTTTCGGCTGCATGCATCGTCCTGTGAATAGCTCTCAGAGCGTCCGTGAGCGTCAAGATAAGCAGTAAGCGCCTTGCACGCTGCCTTGTTCTTTTCTTCCTCTATGAGCTTGTCTGTAAGCGCCAGCTCGATAAGATCAAGCAGTGCATCAGGGTCACGGGCGAATACTCCCGAACCGCTCGCACGGTCCATAGAACGCTTGCTGCCCTGTGCGCCCTTGCTGTGGTGGTGACAATATATCACCGCACATCCGAGCTCGGTGCATACCTTGTCAAACTGATTACAGAAATGTGCCATCTGATCGGCGCTGTTTTCGTCACCGGTTATAACCTTGTATATCGGGTCGATCACTATGGCTATGTAGTTCTTCTTGGACGCTCTGCGAATGAGCTTCGGCGCGAGTTTATCCATAGGCACGGTCTTTCCTCTGAGGTTCCATATATCGATATTACTGAGATTATCCGGAGCATATCCGAGCGCGGTATATACGTCCTTGAAACGGTGCATACAGCTTGCACGGTCGAGCTCCAGATTGACATACATTATCCTGCCCTGCGTACACTTGAAGCCGAACCAGCTCTTCCCTTCGGCTACGGCACAACACAGCTCTATAAGAGCATACGACTTTCCGGCTTTGGACGGACCGGCGAGCAGCATCTTGTGACCTTGCCTTAATACTCCGTCTATGAGCGGCGGGGAAAGCTCCGGCATATTGTCCCATATATCGCTTACATTCTCCGGGTCGGGAAGATCATCGTTCACGCTCTCGATCCAGTCCTTCCACTCGTTCCAGCTGCCTTTTCCGATGTTGGTATCGATAATGAACTGCTTTTTATCACCGCGCTGTACACCGGGCATACGTGAAATCCTTGACGGATTGCGATTCTGCTTGTCTATCTCCAGTCCGTTCTTCTGACATACGCTGTAGAGATAATCGACACGCTTGCGGTATTCCTCATAACTTCCCGCATCGACTTTTACTATTGCGTGTACGCTTTTCTTTCCGCTGTAAACGAGTACCGCTACCGGAAGCTCAAGCTCACGAATAATAGCGTTCTGCCGTTCAAGGTCGGTACTGTCGGACTCCACAAGAGCATATCTGAAATCCGTAACATTATCGTTCCGGACACCTTTACCGTCCAGAGGATTGAAGCGGATCCACGCCCCTGCTTCGGGATTATAGTCTCCGACAACGGAGCCTATGTCGCCCTGACACTTGGAAAGCAGTTCAATGAGCTGTCCTGCCGTCCTGTCTGTATTGCCTTTGTTCGCGGGTATGTACTTACCCTCTTTTTCATAAGATCCGGTAACATACCCGACATTTTCATTTACATCAAACAAAGTTTCGAGGTAGGTTATGAGCTGACGCGCGGGATCCCACACATCGGGCTGCGGTATTTCCTTACCTTCTACCCAGTTTTTGTTCACTATAACGAGGTCATCGGTATTCTCGCGCCCGATCTCTGCGTCCCAGTCAAGTTCATGGCTGTCATAGCATAACCACCCGTTGTCTTTCGCCATTTTTACTATTGTAGCCCCGGTCA
This sequence comes from uncultured Ruminococcus sp., assembly GCA_902780695.1. Lineage (GTDB taxonomy): Bacteria > Bacillota > Clostridia > Oscillospirales > Ruminococcaceae > Ruminiclostridium_E. The sequence continues at coordinate 9,106 of CACZGM010000091.1, forward strand.
CGGGAGTGGGAGCACCGTTGAAGCTCTCCCACTTCTTTGCACATTCTCCGGGGTGGTAGCGGCTGTCGTTCCTGCTCCAGCTGTCCCAGACGGCTACGGAATAGCCCTCTGATTTGAGAGCCATTCCGATATTTACCCATTCCTGATAAGTAAGACAAGCCGGATCTATGTACTTAAGAGCCTCTGTCAAGTCGAATTCATTATCCATTGTTTAATCCTTTCGGGATATAAGTCTTAGGGTCTATTCCATTCGGCACCCGATTCCAGCCGAGAGCATGAATTCTTGAGATCATATTGCTTGCGGCTTCAAAGCTCCAGTTGCCGACATGCTGAAAACCAAACTGTTCAAGCTTACGAATCTGCTTCGGAGTAGAAAGTCCTGCATCTTTTCGTTTGTGTAATCTGTTCAGAAGCAAAGCCGCCTTGCCGGAATTTTCAAGCATATCCGCAGAAATACCATATTTTTCAAGCATTTCCTTTTGTTTATCACTTGGTGGCGACATTTCCCACCCGAATGCTGGAACATAGCTTGACAGGTCTTCAGCCTGTATGGACATCTCGAACTGCAACGGATCCACGAGCGCACGCTTGCGCTTCTTCATCTCGGCGAGCTGCTTTGCAAGTGCCGCTTCTCGTTCTGCGACAACATCTTCACTCGCTTTGACCTCTGCTTCCTCTATATCTACCGGGCAGCCGGCTTCGGCAATGTTCGCGGTCATCTTCTGTGCTACTTCTTCATTCTGGCATATAAGGTGTGCGGGTCTGCATAACTCGTGCCGTTCCGTATGCCACAAGAAATCAAGTAGCAAAAGATGATCCTTGCCGGGTGCGAGTCTTGTTCCACGTCCTACCATCTGACAGTACAGTGAACGCACCTTTGTCGGACGGAGCACGATCACGCAGTCTACGGACGGGCAGTCCCAGCCTTCGGTAAGCAGCATTGAGTTACACAGTACGTTGAACTTGCCGCTGTCGAAGTCTGCGAGTACCTGTGCGCGGTCGTCGCTATTTCCGTTAACTTCTGCCGCCTTAAAGCCTTTGCTGTTCAGAATGTCTCTGAATTTCTGTGAAGTCTTTATCAGCGGAAGAAATACGACTGTCTTCCTGTCTTTGCAGTAGTTCAGCATTTCGTTTGCGATAGCATCCAGATACGGGTCAAGCGCTGTGTCGATGTCTGCCGCCTTATAATCTCCCGCCTGTGTCGCTACGCCTGTCATATCGATTTTGAGTGGTATCGTGACCGCCTTTATCGGTGACAGATAACCGTCCTTGATAGCTTTCGGCAAGGTGTATTCATACGCAAGGCTGTCGAATACCGTTCCGAGGTTCTTCATATCGCCGCGATCCGGTGTTGCTGTAACGCCGAGCACCTGAGCTTCATCGAAGTAGTGAAGGATCCTTTGATAGCTGTCTGAAATACAGTGGTGCGCTTCATCAATGATGATATTATCGAAATAGTCCTTGCTGAAACGTGATAACCGTTTTTCTGTCATAAGCGTCTGAACGCTGCCGACAGTTATCCGGTACCATGAACCGATGCAGGACTGCTCCGCTTTCTCTACTGAGCATCCGAGACCTGTTGCGGAAAGTATCTTGTCTGCTGCCTGCTCCAGCAGCTCACCTCTGTGGGCAAGTATGAGAACACGCTTGCCCCGCCGCACACATTCCTCGGAAACTTTGGCAAAGACTATAGTTTTTCCGGTACCCGTCGGAAGAACGAGCAATGTTTTATCATGCTCGTGCTCCCACTCGGAAAATACCGCGTCCTTTGCCTCTTGCTGATAAGGCCGAAGTTCCATTTAGAACGCACCCGGCTTCCATACTCCGCTCTGTGCAGGTGTCTGAGGCGGTGTCTGATACTGCTGCTGTGCAGGCTGATTAGGATAATTGGTGTATTGTGTTGACTGCGGCATGAACTGATTACCGTACTGCTGTGCAGGTGCCTGCTGTTCGGCCGGTTCATAGAACTTCTTGATCTCGTTGGACTGCTTGACTTCATCGTCCTGACCTTTCCATTCACGGATCCCGACTTTACATCTGCCGTGTGCTCCGATGACGTTGTTCCAGTTCATACGGAGCGGTTCGCCGTGCTTCTTCTGTCCGATACCGATGAAGAATGCGGAAAGCATGCCTTCCGTTTTTGTGTGCAGGAAGAGATTGTGCTTTATCGTCACATCGCCTTCGGGTGTATTTATCTGAATTGAGACGACCGCTTTGTTACAAGGCGGGAGCTTCTCGCTGCCCTGAACGGGAGCGGAACACCGCTGGCGCTCGCGTCGTCCACCCGCACCGAAACGGTCCGGCGCGAGCTCCGCGACGCAGGGCTGCTGGACTTCTTTGACGTGGTCATCGGAGGCGATCAGGTGACCCGTTCCAAGCCGCATCCCGAGATTTTTCTCCGGGCAGCGGCGGAACTCGGTACGGCGCCGGAAGAATGCTGTGTCATCGAAGATTCGTTCAACGGGATCCGGGCGGCGGCCGCTGCCGGAATGCACCCGCTGATG
>CACZGM010000092.1 GCA_902780695.1 uncultured Ruminococcus sp.
CAGAAGCTCCAGCAGATACTTGTAAACGATGCGGTCGCGATAATTGACGGCTACTATAACAGCTCTATGGCTTATTCAAAGAACGTCGGTCACGCGCATATCCACACTGCCGACTACTACTGGATCACCACAGAGATCACTCCCGCAAACTGATAACTTACAGCGAAGAGGAACCCTCCAAGCCTTTTTGCGTTTGAATGTATCTTCTCCCGCTTATGCCGGAAAGATGCAGAAATTAACTATGCTGTATTTTCCCCGCCGAAAAGCGGGGAAAATACGTCGTTATACGGATTTTTTCTGAAAGGAGCTAAGCCGCGTATGAGTAAAAAAGATATACTTTCAAGGCTGTTTCAGATGCTTATAGTGCTTGTCGGTATAAGCTTTCTGACATTCCTGCTCACTTATATCTCTCCGGGCGACCCGGTACGTAATATGTACCTCGCGAACGGTATGATGCCCGATGAGCAACAGGTAGCTATAACGCGTGAAGAAATGGGACTCAACGACCCGTTTCTTGAGCAATACGGTCGCTGGGCTCTGAACTGTCTTCGCGGTGATTTCGGAAAGTCATACTCGCTCAACAAACCAGTCGTCGATCTTTTAGCGGCAAGGCTTCTTCCTACTCTTAAACTTGCTCTTTTTTCAATGGCGATAATGCTCGTTGTCTCGATACCGCTCGGCATTCTGTCAGCAGTTTACAAGGACAAGCCGATAGATTACATTGTCCGCGGGCTTACATTTTTCGGCGTGTCGATACCGAATTTCTGGGCGGGTTTACTGCTTATACTGCTGTTCTGTGTGCAGCTCAAACTCCTGCCTGTCGTATCATCATCGGGGACATTCAAAGATCTGATACTTCCCGCGGTAACACTTGCTCTCTCCATGTCTGCCAAGTACACAAGACAGGTGCGCGCAGCTGTACTCGATGAGCTGAATTCCGACTACGTTATCGGCGCAAAAGCAAGGGGAGTCGCGGGCTGGAGAATACTCTGGCTCAACGTGCTCCCGAACTCGATGCTGCCGCTCATCACGCTTTTCGGACTTTCGATAGGCTCGCTTCTCGGCGGCACGAGCGTTGTCGAGGTCATATTCTCATATCCGGGTCTCGGAAATCTAGCCGTATCCGCGATAACCTCCTACGACTACAACCTGATACAGGGCTATGTGCTCTGGATCTCGGTGATATATATGGCGGTCAACCTCATTGTTGACATATCCTACAAATTCATAGACCCGCGCGTGCGGCTGCGGACAGACAGTGTAAGGCGGTGAGCGTATGAAGAAAAAGAACTTTTTCCTGCGCTATCCCGTGTTTACGATATTCGCGGTACTGGCGCTGATGATAATACTCGCGGCTGTGTTCGCACCTGTAATCTGCGGCGATTCGGACCCGACAAAGGGCAGTATCACCGAAGCGATAATGGAACCGAGTGCGGAACACATCTTCGGCACGGACAAAATGGGACGTGACATTTTCACCCGCGTTATTTACGGCGCGCGAACTTCACTTACAGCGACATTCATACTTGTCGGCATAATCTTTGTCCTCGGAACGGTACTCGGTATAATATCGGGATACTTCGGAGGTATTATCGACGCCGTGATAATGCGTATCGCAGACATGATGATCTCGTTTCCGGGACTTGTACTCGCAATAGCCGTCGCGGGAATACTCGGCGCGAGCATACCGAACGCAGTCATAGCCATATCTGTTGTAAGCTGGCCGAAATACGCGCGTCTTGCGCGAAGCATGGTGCTCAGGATACGGCACGCGGATTTCGTCGAAGCTGCGGTCGTTACCGGCTCGAAAACGCCGTACATACTGTTCCGGTATATGCTTCCGAACGTACTTCCGATAATGGCGATAACCGCGGCGACCGACATAGGCGGAATGATGATGGAACTGGCGGCGCTGTCTTTCCTCGGGTTCGGTGCTGTACCGCCCTCTCCCGAATGGGGACAGATGCTCAACGACGGTCGTAATTTCATACAGTCCGCGCCGTGGATGACGATATTCCCGGGACTTGCGATATTCGTTACGGTCGTGGTGTTCAATATGCTCGGTGACAGTCTCCGTGACATTCTCGACCCGAAGGACAAGGCAAGGTGATACCGTGGCATTACTGACTATAAACGATCTTGACATCTCATATAATAATACACTTACGGTAAGCGGATTTTCTCTGTCTCTCGGACAGGGTGAGATCTGCAGCATAGTCGGCGAATCCGGAAGCGGTAAGACCACCGTCATACGCGCCGTACTCGGGCTTCTTCCAGTGGGCGGAAAAGTCACCGCGGGAAGTATAACTTATGACGGCAGAGAGCTGACATCGCTTGATAAAAAGCAGTGGCATGAGCTTCGCGGACGTGATATTTCGATGATATTCCAGGACAGCGGAGCTATGATGAACCCGACCAGAACTGTCGGCGCAACATTCGTCGAGTATATCCGCGCACATGAAAAGATACCGAAAAAGGACGCATGGAGCAAGGCAGCGGAAATGCTGACAAAGATGAGACTTCCGGACGCCGGACGCATTATGAAGGAGTACCCGTTCAGGCTTTCCGGAGGTATGAGACAGCGCGTCGGTATCGCCATGGGAATGACCTATCAGCCGAAACTGCTGCTTGCAGACGAACCGACTTCCGCTCTCGACGCGACTACACAGGCACAGATCGTGCGTGAAATGGGCGAACTTCGGGACGAATACGGAACGAGCATAATTATGGTCACTCACGACCTCGGTGTCGCTTCGTACATCAGCGACCGCATCGTCGTTATGCGAAACGGAAGGATAGAAGAAAGCGGTGACCGCGACACGATACTTCACCGTACAGAGAACGAATATACGAAAATGCTGCTTGACGCAGTACCGACGCTTGGAGGTGAACGTTTTGTCTGAAGCTGTACTCGAAGCACACAACATAACAAGGCGCTTCAGGATCGACGGCGGGAAAACGCTCACCGCCTGCGAAAACGTGAGTCTGTCGCTGTACAGGGGCAGAACTCTCGGACTTGTCGGAGAATCGGGCTGCGGGAAAAGCACGTTCATGAAGCTCGTTATGGGGCTTGACAAACCTGACGGCGGTGAGATACTCTTCCGCGGGAAGGACATCGCCAAAATGCGCGGCAAGGAACTGCATGAAATGAGACAGCACATTCAAATGGTGTTTCAGGATCCGTCATCGTCGCTCAACCCCAAGATGAAGATACGCGACATTATCTGCGAACCGCTTCGGAATTACGGCAGGATAAAGCACTCCGAAAAGAAAGATGCTGCGGCGGACTTGCTTGAAATGGTCGAGCTTCCGTCTGAATTTGCCGACCGCTATCCCGAAAATATGTCGATAGGACAGCGCCAGAGAGCGGCTATTGCGCGGGCGATAGCGCTTGAACCGGACATTATCATAATGGACGAGGCTACCTGCTCTCTCGACGTTTCGGTGCAGAAAAGCATCATCGGGCTGATAACAAGGTTACAGCGTGAAAAGAACATTTCTATCGGTTTTATCTGCCACAATCTGCCGCTCGTACAGTCGTTTGCGCACGAGATCGCCGTGATGTATCTCGGAAATGTTGTTGAGGTTATACCCGGCGCAGATATTTCGGAGAAGAGCCTGCACCCTTATACAAAGGCGCTGCTCGGGGCGGTGTTAGACATCAACTCCGACAGGGGAAGAAAGATAGAATGCATCAAGGGCGAGCCGCCTTCGCCGCTCAATATTCCGGCAGGATGCACGTTCTGCGACCGCTGTGAGCACTGCACGGAAAAATGCAGGGGCGAAAAGCCGATGCTCAAAAATGTTTCAGAAAACCATAAGGTCGCGTGCCACCTTTACGGAGGAGATCTTGAATAATAAAAAAACTATAGACATGACAAGCGGCGGCATCATTCTGCCGCTTATCGGTTTTATACTGCCGCTCATCGGAAGCAGTATCTTTCAGCAGCTTTACAGCACAGTTGACTTTCTGTTCGTCGGGAATTTCCTGACAAAAACATCGGCTGCCGCTGTGGGTGCGAGCGCTACGCTCATAAGCATAACCGTAGGTTTGTTTTCCGGTATATCCGTCGGAACCTCGGTGGTCGCAGCGCAGGCTATCGGCAGCAAAGATATAGAAAAAGGCGAGCGCGTTCTGCACTCGTCTGTTATGTTCGGTATCATCGGCGGACTTACGGTAATGGCGCTCGGAATACTGTTTGCGCCGCAGATACTGACGCTCCTGCGAACACCTGAGGAAGTTATGCCTGAAGCCGTGCTGTATATCCGAATTTATCTGCTGAGCGTGCCGATGCTCGTTTTTTACAATATGGTTTCCGGCGGACTTCGGGCAGCAGGCGACTCCAAAACTCCGTTCGTTGTAATGGCAGTCTGCGGCATACTGAATGTCGCGCTTGACGCTGTGTTCATCGTGCTCATACCGCTCGGGGTAGCGGGTGTAGCGATCGCTACTGCTCTCACTCAGGCAATGTCGGCTCTGTTCATCGGTATAAAAGCGTCCACCGGAGACAGAGCGCTCAGGCTGTCATTCCGTAAGCTTCGCATCGACGGAAAGATACTCGGAAAGGTGTTGAGAATAGGTCTGCCGACAGGAATACAGACTATTATCATAACATTCTCGAACGTTATGGTGCAGTATTACATCAACGAATTCGGAGAGACCGCCGTTGCGGCATTCGCGGCATATTACAAGGTTGAGAATCTGATATATCTGCCGATAATGGCATTTGGGCAGGCAGCCACGGTATTCGCGGGTCAGAACGCGGGAGCACTTCAATTCGGACGAATACGCAAAGGAACGATCATAACAACACTTATGGGCTGCGGAGTTGTCGGGTGCATTGCTTTTGCGATATTGTTATCACCACAGACGGTATTCACTTGGTTCATCAAAGATCAGGGTGTCGTTGCAGAGGCTTTGAAGATAGCGCTCGTGTCGTTCCCGCTGTACTGGATATACCCGATACTTGAAGTAATGGGCGGCTCGGTGCGCGGTATGGGATATTCGATAAGCTCGATGATCGTGATAATAAGCTGCCTGTGCGTTATCCGCGTGTCGCTTCTGGCGGTATTCTCGGCGATTTACCACACCATAGAATCGCTCGCTGCGGTATATCCGATAACATGGGCGTGTGCAGCGGTCGCATTTTCTGTTTTCTTCTTTGTTATTATACGGAAAAAGAGCAGGACTGAAACGGATGGATAAAACTATGACCGGAAAACTTTACAGGAAAATCAGCGTGATCAGGTGTGTGATCTTTTTTCGAAATCGTATTTCAGCATGATCGGCATTATTCCACGCTCTATGCAGATAGCGTCCGACAAATCCCGCGCATGCTGGACTGCCGTCCAGTTGCTATTGAACTTCTGACCGTCGAGGGCGTAAGTGTTCAGGACTATGTGTGCATGCAGATGTTCCTTGTCGGTGTGCGTTGTGATAACTGCCTGAGCCTTGTCGCCGAAGTTCCGGAGCACGAACTCTTTTGCTATGGACTGCACCTGTTCCGGTGTAACGTCGTCATCGGGCGAGAACGATTGTATGATATGGATAGCCTTGACCGTACCCTTGCCCTTTTTCGGCAGGGGCTCGTTGAACTTGTGCGTGCTGTGCTGCTCAAATACCGTTTTCATGTTCAGATAGGCACAGTGCGGATCATTGAAGCAGTTCAAGGAATCCGAATAATGTAGTTCCTCCGTTTTATCCGGATTTACGATATACTTCAGACTCTGCTCCACTGTCGTGTGCACGCAAATGAACTTAACATACGGCATAAGGTCTCGATCAGCTCCTTCATTTTTTCCATATCCCCGGCATAGATGCTGTTCAGCTCGTTAGCCTTGCGGGCAAGCTGGTTCACATTCACGCCGATCGCGTTGACCTCACTGACCAGCGGAGCCAGCTCGCCGACATCGCAATACTCGACCTTGCCGTCAACGGAGATGCGCTTGATGTACGTTCCCGTCTTCATCTTCAATTTTCTGGCACGACGCTCGACTTCCTCCCATTCGTCAAGCTCGTATGTAACCTTTTTCTCCTTTACCTGCTTATACTTTCTCATTTCTTTTTTCTCCTCTCTGGTTTTCATTGTTCGGGTTGCATTTTTATGAATTTCTGCTTCACGGCGATCAGGGGTACGGGTTCCCTGATCGTAAAACGGGGGTAGGCGAAGCCGCCGCGTAAGGATAGTGCGTGCATTTTTTGGGGACCCCCAAAAAAGAATGCACCACTATCTATGCTTGCTCAATACAGCAAATCACAAGGTCTGACCGATCAGCCATTGCTCGATTACGCTGTTGGAAAGCTGACCGAAAGTGACCGGACTCAAACACCTCTATTTCATCATAATAGTTTTCAAAACTTGTTTTATTATTTATGTACTCTGCTGTCAAATATGGCAAGACCAGCACAAGAGCGCTGTTAGCATCATCAACCGTTTTCTTTACCCTTCGTATAGTCGATGAAACCAATTGGTCAAATTCCCCGTTTCGTCCTACAAGTAATTCAACGTATTCCTTGCTCAGGATCAGCTCACGGATAACCTTTTCAAGATGTTTTTCTATTTCAAACGGGTGTTCTATAAGTCTGTGACCAAAGAAACTGACTGTAAATGTATTCAAGCTATCACCCCATAAGCATAATATATCGAGATTTTGTATTACAAAAGCGCTAAAAGCAGTCTTTGCATTACATAATTTCTTTTTATTATACTTTTGATTTACTTGTAAGCCAAGTGCTTTATTTGAGGTGCTGAATATTTCTCTTATTCAATATATAATAAGAGTAGTATTCAGACAGGGGGAACAGACATGAGAAAGGAAGTCGCTTTCAAGAATCGTGATAAATTCATACAATTGGGAATTGCAATAGCATCACTGTGAAAGCTGCGCGGAATGTCACAGGAACAACTTGCTGAAAAAGCAGGCGTAAGCCGTTCACTTTTAAGCATTATCGAAGCGCCTAATACAGCTAACAGCTTTCAATGGAAGCGTTCTTCGACATTGCGGAAGCGTTGGACATATCGCCTGCCGATCTGCTGAACGCTTCCTTGTTCCCTGATAATGTTATTAAACAGTAAAATGCGGTCAGTCCGGTTATTATCGGGCTGACCGCATTTTTTCGTAATTGTTGTTTTTGAAACGAATGAATACATTTATATTCCATATCGGGCAGTCCTGCATCGGGATGCTGCCGGGTCTGCCGGTGTGCGCGGCGGTGGAAGCTCCGGTAATGTTATTTTAAAAAAGCCGCCTGTCGGACGTACCAGTACTTTGTCCCTTCCTTTCACCACACCCGCAGTATCTCTGTCAGCTTTTTATCTATATCTGTCCTTGTCTCACGGCATTCCTTCGGGTACTCTCTCGCCGCTCTGAACATCGTTTTTACAAGCGTTTCCGAGCCTACGGGGAGCATCATTTTCAGCATGGATTCGGGGAAAACGAAATGCGTACCGTGCTCGTACAAAAGCGCTTCCCAAGTGCAGTCGTGAGGCTTCTGCGAAAGTCGCTCCTCCATTCGGCGGATATATTTGCAGGTGTCCCACAGCACATCGTCCTCCGCGCCGACAAAAACGATCTTCCCGCGGATGTTCTCGACCTTTATCTTTTCTTCCTCACGAACGGGATGTCTGCGCTCCGACTCGTCAAACATTTTTCGGGAAGCCACCTTATCGCCGCCCGCCTTCGATTCCTCCTGTATTTTCTGCCAGTATTCGGGGTGACGGTATGCGAAGGGCAGATATGGAAGCGGCTTGCCCTGCAGACTCACGGTGGATTCGTTGTCGCCCGGGCGCTCGGTCATTCCGTCCTTGCCGTCGCGGTAAAAGCCCTCCATGACGAAATCCGAGGGCGACATCGCGACAGTGAGCGTTATCTCGGGATAGTAAGACGCGACGATAAGAGCCAGCATTCCGGTCGTCGAAGCGCCCGCTATCCCGATCTTTTCCATGCCTTTGGCTTTGAGGAACGCTATCGCTTTCCCGAAGCGCTCGAGCGGGTAGTTGTGATGCCCGTAATCCTTTTTGCCCGCGGACATAGCGAGGACGTGACAGCCTTTCTTCATCAGCCATTTTGCCCCACAGCCCGCCATGTGATCCGTCGATGAATCGCCGAGCATCAGGATCACGGCTTTTTTGCTGTCCGCGGGACCGCCGTAGTACGCGCCGATAAAGCCGTCGTTTTCGACTGTAAATACCTGTTTCATATTGATCCTCCTTTTTTTCTGCTCACAAGAAATCCGCCGTCGTCGGTCACGATATCGTATTCCGCGGCAATGGGATTTTTATTTCCGACAACAGTATAATCACAAATATCGCTGTTGCCGCAGGTACAGGGTCGTATCAGCGTTCCGTGCAGCTCGCTTATGCCGAAGAAGTCCGTATTGCACAAAACCGGAAGAACGTGCATAAGTCCATGCTTCTTCGCGAATTCCGCGTTCGGGCATTGCGTAAAGCGGTACCGCGCAGCGTGACGCTCCTTGTCATACGGCTCGTTGACGGTCATAAAGCTGGCGGGATATTTTGCCGCGTCCTTTCTGTCCCTGTCGCCGACTTTCTGAAATATCCTGCCGATGAGCCGCATATCTGACGGGCGGTTGAGGTCCAATATTTTCCCGATCCGCGTAAACGAGCTCATGAACATATCGCGGACAAGCGGTTCAAGCTCCGGAACAGGCGGCTCGTCGGGCAGCGACGGGTACAGCGCGAATACCAGCATTCCGCCGTATATCGCGGTCGCGTGGCCGATGTTCTTTCCGCCGTAATCGGGTGCTTTGGCAACATACTCGTTATACTGTATAACTGTTTTACGCCATATCTCTTCGCCTTTTGACTTCCCGTATCTTTCGGTAAGCCACTTTTTTACTTTCCTGCAATACGGCAGCTTATGTATTGGAATATGATTTTCTGACATAGTTCGCACTTCCTTTTTTTCCTGCCTATATACTTTTGCTTCTTTCCCAGCCATCTCCGACATCGGTTTTGTGGCGAATAAAGTCAAAGTCGCATTTATCTCCGCCCTGACAAAGCGTCTGAGTGCGCTTGAAATCCGTATATGGCAAAGAACCGTAGTTGATAATGTCCGCGTGGCAGCACATAGCGCCAAGCTTCATAAGCCCGCGCTTCCCAAGTATCTGCGCGTAGATGCAGGAGTTACACTCGAAATGAAACAGCAGCCATTATATGAAATGCAGCATTCGGCGGGAAGAGACGAGATGCTGCTACATTTTCCAGTTTGAGGAAACAAGCTGCTGCTCGGTCATACGGCGGTAAATACCGTTCATTTCGTACAGCCCGTCGGGCGTTCCGTCCTCCGCGACAACTCCGTCACCAAGCACGACGATGTGATCCGCGTTCGCAATAGTACGCATACGGTGTGCGATTATAAGCACGGTTTTGTTCTTTATAAGTGCTGATAATGCCTGCTGTATTGCGGTCTCGTTCTCGACATCGAGAGATGCAGTCGCTTCGTCAAGAAGTATCACAGGTGCGTCTTTCAGAAACGCTCTCGCAATTGAGATACGCTGACGTTCGCCGCCGGAAAGTTCGCTGCCGTTCTCACCGATCATCGTGTTGTAACCGTCCGGCAGGCGCGAAACAAACTCGTCGCAGTTAGCAAGCTTAGCCGCCTGCATAACTTCTTCGTCGGTAGCGTTTTTTCTGCCGATACGGATATTCTCCATGACTGTCTGATTGAACAGCGTAACGTCCTGAAATACGATAGAATACGCGGAGAACAGTGTCTCGGGGTCAACTCCCGAAATATCCATACCGCCGAGCTTTATCGTGCCGCCGGTCACGTCCCAGAATCTTGCCGCAAGCCGCGAAACTGTAGTCTTTCCGCCGCCCGAGGGACCGATGAGCGCAGTTACCTCGCCCTGTTTCGCGGTAAACGAAACGTCTTTCAGTACTGTGGTATCATCGGAATATGAGAAAGAAACGTGGTCAAATTCGATGTCGTAGCCGTCGTTCGTCATCTGCTCCGCGCCTGTCTGAATGTCGTGAGAAAGAACCTCGTCAAGCCGCTCACACTGTACATCGGTGGCGATTATCGCCGCGAAGTTCTGCAATGTGATATTCATCGGGTCATACAGTCTCGCAACGAGCATCAGGAACATGAAAAATGTCAGCAGGTCGATGTCGCCCGACGCGAACAGCGCTCCGCCCACAAGCGCGGTCGTAGCGATTCCCACTTTCAGGATTATCGCGGCGGCGTTCACGAATACCGCAAGTTTTAGTTCCGTGAAAAGCGCGTATTTCTCGACGTTCTTTATCTTCACGTCAAGTCCGTTCATGTACCTGTCCTGCGCGTTGTTGGAACGCAGATCGCGCACGGATTCGAGAGCCTCCTGTATGCCGTCGGAAAGCTCCATTTTAACACCGTTGTTTTTTCTTACCGCTTTTTTCTGCGCATTTGCAGACAACCATATCATCAGGAATGACGCGGGGATCACCCAGAAGCTTGCGAGCACCATTCTCCAGTCGAAGAAAAAGAACATACTCACCCCGACGATCGCCGTTGAGATCAGAGCGCCGATAAGCTCCGGTATCCAGTGGCTCGACGCTGTCTCGATCATCGCGCAGTCGGACATTATGGTGGTCGTCAGGTCGGACAGGTCTTTCTTCCCGAAGAACGACAGCGGCAGCTTGCGAAGCCGTTCCGCAAGCACTGTCCTGCGCACGCCGCTCTCCTTGTAGGTTGATAGGAATGTCGCGTTGTACTGAATGAAATTTGTGATGTAGATCAAAATGAGAACAGAAACACCGCCGATCACATAGACCGGTATGCGTTCAGTTTTGAGACCCTCGCCGAGCATATCGGAAATAAGCAGATATAAAATTCCAGCCGAAGCCATTAACACTATGTTCGTCACCGTGACGCTTATGCAGGCTTTCACCATATCTACAGCGCCCTCGCGTGAGAGCGCGAATTTATGCTGTAATTTTTCGATTATCACGCCATTACCCTCCATTCTGCCGAACGGGTGTATTCATCATACATCTGCGCATACGTCCCGCCCTTTGCCATAAGCTCAGCATGGCTGCCGCTCTCAGAAACCGAACCGTTTTCGAGAACGTATATGCAGTCCGCGTTCTTCACTGTGCTCAGCCTGTGCGCTATCATTATAAGCGTTTTACCCTTTGCGAGAACTTCAAATGCAGCCTGCACCTTCGTTTCGTTGTCGGGGTCGGCAAACGCTGTAGCTTCATCGAGAATGATGACCGGTGCGTTTTTCAGTATCGCGCGTGCAATTGAAATTCGCTGCTGCTCACCGCCGGAAAGATATGTACCCTTCGCACCGATGACCGTATTCACCCCGTCGGGCAGCTTCGCGATAATGTCGCTGCACTGCGCCTGTTCGAGCGCCGCGAGCACCTCGGCTGTCGATGCGTCCGGACGTGCGAGCCGGACATTTTCAAGTATCGACGCTTTGAGCAGCCTACTGTCCTGGAACACGAATGAGACCTGCTGCATGAGCTTCTGCTGCGAGATATTACGGATATCAGCGCCGCCTATCTTTATAGAGCCGTCGGTGACATCAAAGAACCTTGCAATAAGCTCTGCGGTCGTGGTCTTGCCGCCGCCGGA
>CACZGM010000093.1 GCA_902780695.1 uncultured Ruminococcus sp.
GCCCACTTTTCCAAAGGGGGCTTGCGGGTGCAGGGCAGAGCCCTGCCGCTGTCCGCGCAGGACAAGTCTGTCAAAAAATTTACTTTTTTGACAGACAGACATTCCCGCTGTAAAAGCGGGAATGTCCGGAGAATTCATATCAGAGTTTTTTAGAGAGGATAATCTCAAATGGTTCACCGATCGGGAGAAATCCGCCGATAGAGTTATAGCCGAGTTTGATGTAGAAGTGCTGTGCAAATTCGTCGGAAGCTGTGGAAGTCAGCACATTCTTGTAACCGAGCTTGCGCATCTCGTCCTCCCAGAACTCCACGAACTTGCGTCCGTAGCCTTTTCCGCGTTCTTCGTCGTTGAGCTTTATCATGTTCATGAACGGCGTGTTGTCCCAGAACAGATTGTATCTCAGCCAGCCAATGAACTTTCCGTCCTCCTCCATGATGTAAACACGTTTAAGATTGATGAGGTTGAGCATTTCCTGCCTGTCGATCTTCTTATCCTTGTCGATAAGGATATCAATGTCTTCGGTCTTTGCAAATCTTATCATACAGATCCCTCCTTTTTCGGAAACCTATGACGGTGTCCTGCAATTCACTGTGTTTTCTTGCTGTCATTGTCCCTTATGGCATTATGCTTTATCTTTCCGCTTATCGTTTTGGGCAGCTCGTCAACGAACTCAACAAGACGCGGGTATTTATAAGGCGCGGTATTTTTCTTCACAAACATCTGCAGCTCCTTTGCGAGCTCGTCGCTTGCGGTATATCCCTTAGCGAGCACGATAGTTGCTTTTACGAGGATTCCTCTTATTCCGTCCGGGTCGGGAGCGCCGGTCACCGCACATTCGAGTACGCAGGGGTGCTGCATGAGCACGCTTTCGATCTCAAACGGCCCGATACGGTAGCCGCTCGACTTGATTATATCGTCGTTTCGTCCGACGTACCAGTAATAGCCGTCCTCATCACGCCAAGCGGTATCGCCGGTGTGGTAGAAACCGTCATGCCATGAGGCATTGGTCTTTTCTTCGTCCCTGTAATAGCACATGAAAAGTCCCTCGGTTCCTCTTTCGGCACGGATAACTATTTCACCTGTCTCACCGTTGGGAACGGTATTGCCGCTGTCGTCGATAAGATCAACATTGTAAAGGGGCGTGGGCTTTCCCATTGAACCGGGCTTCGGTGTCATTCCGGGCAGGTTCGCGAGCACGGCAGTAGTTTCCGTCTGTCCGAATGCCTCCATGAGCTTGAGTCCCGTATATTCCAGCCAGCGGTTGAATACTTCCGGGTTGAGAGCTTCACCGGCTATGCAGCTGTATTTCAGATTGGAAAGATCGTAGTCCTTAAGGCCTTCCTTTATGAAAAATCTGTACATTGTAGGAGGTGCGCAGAGAGAGGTGATCTTGAAATCCTGTATTATTCTCAGAACATTGGCAGGAATGAACTTGTCAAAGTCATAAACAAATACGCAGGCACCGAGCGACATCTGTCCGTAGAGCTTACCCCAAGCGGCTTTGCCCCAGCCGGTATCGGATATCGTTAGGTGCAGACCGTCCGGCTGTACATTCTGCCAGAGTGCAGTCTGTATGTGCCATAGAGCGTATTTGTGGCAGTGTCCCGCCATTTTGGGATATCCCGATGTACCTGACGAGAAGTAAATAAGCATCATCTCGGTGCATTTTGTGGGAACGCGTTCCATTGTGACAGGCTGCTTCTTTATTTCCTCGTCGAAATTGATCCAGCCGTCTTTTTCTCCGTTTGCGACAAACTTTTTCAGCGTTATGCCGAGCTCTGCTTCCGCTTCATCAACATATTTCTCAATATCCGGGTTGTGACCGGTAGCAACGATCGCCTTTACTTCGGCTCTTTCAAAACGATAGGTGAAATCGTGCGTTGTGAGCAGATGAGTTGCGGGGATAACAACAGCGCCCAGCTTGATAAGACCGATTATCGCGTACCAGAACTGATAGTTGCGCTTAAGTACGAGCATGACCTTGTCGCCCTTTTTGATGCCCTGTGAAGCGAAAAGGTTCGCAGCCTGCGTTGAAAGATCGGAGAGCTGCTTATAGGAGAAGCGGTTTACGTTTTCCTGAAGATCAACGTGCAGGAGAGCGGGTCTGTCAGGCTCCAGTTCGCCGAATTTGTCGATTATGTCATATCCGAAATTGTAGTTGTCGGGGCAGTTTATCTCGAACCTGTTGAGTATTCCGTCTTCGCCGTAGCCCTCTGTGACGAATTTTTTATAGTAGTCTTTTACCTGTTCCATTGGTAATTGTGATCCTTTCTTTTGTTATGAATAGAATTCAGCGAATGTCCGGTCTGTTTTATATCAGTATCGCGAGGAAGTCGCAGTCTCCGTCGATAGCGATCATGCCGTGCGGATTGGAACTGTCGAAGTAAACGCAGTCACCCTCGTTAAGGATCTCCGTATTGTTATTGATGACGAATTTCATCTTTCCTTTAACGATAAAATTCATTTCCTGTCCTTCGTGGACGGACATAGCGATAGGCTTGCTCTGGTCAGGTTCAAAAGGAGCGTGAACCATTATAGGTTCGATCTTCTTGTTCTTGAACAGATATGCCATGTGCTGATAGGTAAATCCTATTCGTCTTTCTATCGGCAGACCTTCGCCCTTTCTTACGAGTGAGTATGTTGCGAGAGTAGGGGAGGAGCCGGTAAGAAGCTCGATCATCTCGATACCCATAGCTTCCGCGCAGGCATTGAGCACGGAAAGAGAGAGGTCTTTTTCACCGTTCTCATATTCGATGTATTCCTGTTCAGTAATTCGTGCGGCAGCCGCCATATCCTTTGTTGTGAATTCGAGGGATTCTCTTGTTGCTCTTAAACGCGAAGAAACCTCTTTGATGTCATACTTCATACATGAACCTCCTGATTTTATTTTTACTATAAACAGTTTGTATTGCGATAAAGCAAAGTATTGCTAAAGTATATCGCAAAATCGATAAAAAATATAATAGATTTAAAAATTCACTTCTTTTTTACATTTTTGCATATCTCATTGAGACAGCAATCTGCGCACTGCGGCCGTCTTGCTATACAGATGCGTCTGCCGTGCCATACGAGCCTGTGACAGAGGTTAAGACCCTCCTCAGGCGGTACAAGCTTTGCAAGCTGTTTTTCGACTTTTGCCGCGTCCTTTGAATCGGAAAGTCCTATAAGGTTCGTGAGTCTTATCACATGAGTGTCGCATACAAGCGCGGGTTTTCCGTAAAGGTCACCTACGATAAGATTGGCGGTCTTTCTTCCCACTCCCGGCAATGTGACAAGCTCCTCGATAGTATCCGGTACTTTTCCGCCGAAGCGCGTGCAGATGTCCCTGCACATAAGAGAAATATCATTCGCTTTTGTACGGTACAGACCGCAGCTTTTTATGTACTCCTCTATTTCTCCTGCTTCCGCTTCCGCAAAGGCTTCAACGGAAGGGAAGCGCTCAAAGAGAGCAGGAGTCACCATATTCACACGTTTATCCGTACATTGTGCGGATAGTCTTGTCGCTATAAGAAGCTCGTGCGGCTTTTCGTATATAAGTGCGCATTTTACATCCGGATATTCCGCTTTAAGCAGCTCGATCGTTTTTGCGGCACGCTGTTTTCCTGTCATGGGGGCTCCTTTACATAAGCGGCGAGAGGACTTTCAGAAGCGAACGAAGCAGCTGCCTGCCGAAACGAACGTCCTTGCAGAATTCGGGGGTGATCTTCTGCGATACCTCAAGCGATTTCATGAAAGACTCTTTTGCCTGAATTACCGCTTTGCTCCTGCTCATCCAGACACCGTTCTCGAAATGCAGATAAAAGCTGCGGTAATCAAAGTTGCAGGTGCCGACTATCGCGGTGAAGTCATCGCTTATGATCATCTTGGTGTGAATAAATCCGGGTACGAATTCGTATATGCTGACACCGCAGTCGATAAGCCGTTCGTAATTGGCGCGGGTCATCTCAAAAATAGTCTTTTTGTCGGGAATATGCGGGGTGATGATCTTAACGTCAATGCCGCTTTTGGCTGCTCTGATAAGAGCGCTTTCCATTACATCGTCGAGAATAAGGTAAGGCGTACAGATATAGACATAACGTCTTGCGTTATTGATAAGGTTTATATAAGCGTTTTCGTGTATAAGACCTCTGAAAAGCGGCTCATCGGAAAAAGGAATCACATAACCGTCCTTGTTTCCGCGGTATTCAACGATATATTTGCTGTGATCCTGCGGCTCTCCGGTTACGAAGTACCACATTTCAAGATACAGCATAACGACTTTTTTAACCGCATCGCCGTCCAGCTTGACGCACGAATCCTCCCAGTATCCGAAACGTTCCTTGCGGTTGATGTATTCGTCCGAAATGTTGATACCGCCGGTAAATGCGACCTTGCCGTCGATTATCGCGAATTTTCTGTGATCGCGGTAATTCATGAATCGGTCAAGAGACGGCTTATACGGATTGAATACAACAGTCTTTATTCCCAGAGCCTTCATCTTTTCAGGATAATCTACCGGAAGAAGGTTTATCGTACCGATATCGTCATATATAAGACGAACTTCAATGCCCGATTTCACTTTATCTTTCAGTATTTCAAGAACACTCTGCCACATCTCGCCGTCACCGATGATGAAATACTCAAGAAAGATGTATTTTTCGGCTTTTTTCAGTTCTTTTAGAAGAGATTCGAAAAAAAGAGTACCCGGGTTCAGAAATTCTGTATCGGTATATGCATAGATATTGCTTCGGGAATTAAATATAATGTAGCTTGCCTCACGTTTCAGCAGAGCGTTCCTTTCACCTAAGGTATCGAGAAGCTCATTATCCGGTTTTATGAAGCCGTCCGAAGTTTCGACAGCTTTTTTAAGTTTCTCGGTATTCTTCTTGTTCAGATGTGTACGTCCGAACATTATATATAAGAGCGCACCGCCGACCGGAAAGCAGAGTACAGGTATTATCCACGCGATCTTGAAATCGGGGTTATTGTTGCGGTTTACTATATTTATGGATATGATAAAGCTTACCGCCTCAAAGAAAAGGAACAAAGGTACAAAATAAGCGGATAGGAAGAACATCGGCAGAACGATAACAGCGATCTGTATGAAGATGAGAACGCTTATAACAAATAATCTGCTGGAAAGAATCTTGCCAAGCCTGTTCAATGATCATCCTCCGTTCCTGTATCTTTCTTTAACAATTCATTATATCATATTTTTCGTTATTTTTCAAGACTTTTTGAGCAATTATATCAAACAACATTTTATTATGGACCAAAAGATGTTATTACAACATTTTTTCAGAGCGGAAAATCACGAAATGTCAAAGATTTTGTCTTTTCGTAATTATTTTGTAAAATTCTTATTTACAATATTGACAAACAAGAATGAAAATTGTATAATAAATAAGTATATATTATCAAGAAATTTGTCTGACAGAGGAGATTTTTTATGGAAGTTTCGGATAAACTGCTCACACTTATCTCGGGTGCCGTCGGCGGTTCGCCGGTTGTTGTAATACTCGCATCCGTGGTTTTTCTTGTACTCGGATTCGTTATGCTGATAAAAGGCGCGGATATGTTTGTTGACGGCGCTTCAAAGGTTGCCGTAAAACTGAAAGTGCCGCTTATCGTTATAGGTCTTACTATAGTCGCGTTCGGTACGAGTGCGCCGGAGGCAGCTATAAGCATCACTTCCGTATGCCAGTCCGACGCGAGCGCCGGTGCGGGAATAGCGGTCGGCAACGTTATCGGAAGCAATATAATGAATATTCTGATAATACTCGGTATATCGTCCTTTTTCGCTGTCCTTCCGGTCAAGGAGAACACGTTCAGGTATGAGGTGCCGTTCGTACTGGTCATAACTGTTGTTCTCCTGCTTCTTGGTCTTGACGGAGATGTCAGCTTCTGGGATTCTCTTGTACTTATAGCATTGTTTATAGCATTTTTCGTCTATCTGATAATACTCGCAAAAAAAGGCGAGGGCGGAGCCGAAGACGAGATATCTCCGCTCACGGAAAAAGACACTGTACCGAAAATGATACTGTTCATTCTTCTCGGACTCGCTATGATCGTTTTCGGAAGTGATTTTACTGTAACCGGCGCTACCAAGATAGCGGAATCGCTTGGCGTTGATTCGAGACTTATCGGTCTTACGATAGTCGCTTTCGGCACATCACTGCCCGAGCTTGTTACATGCATTACCGCCGCAAAGAAAAAAGCCGCAGATATCGCAATAGGCAATATCATCGGAAGCAATATCTTCAATATTCTGTTTGTTCTCGGTGTTGCGGGTCTCGTTTCGCCTACTCCGATACTGTTCCAGCCTACGTTTATCATTGATTCGATCGTTGCGATTTTCGCGGTTGTTCTTTTGTGGCTCTGCATATTCAAGGACAGAAAGCTCGGACGGACAGGCGGTATTATAATGGTAGCGGTTTATGCACTTTACTTTGTATATCTGCTGCTGCAGCCCATGATCTTTACCACGGTGTAAAAACAAATGATGTCTCATTGTTCTGTCTGCGGAGGTCAAGATGAGCGAAGAAAACATATACAATAACGAAAAGCCGCCGGAGGAACCGGATATAAAGACTGTTCCGGAACAGGATAACGGCAATTACGACGATAAAAACCCGGATATCTACGTTTATGATGCTGAGGACGATGAACCGGTCACGGACAAGGATCTGTACAGCGATTTTACCGGCGGGCGTATAAATGCCGCAATTCCGGTGACAGATATTGAACCTGCCTTGGAGAAACAGCCGTTGAATAAGCCCGCACCGGAGACGGAAAGCCGCCCGCCGGAACAGGAGCAGCCGGCAGCTGCGTCAAGAAAAATACCGACAGAACCGGAATATATCGGGAGAAATCGTATAAATGAGCCTAACGAGCCCGAAGGTACATCGGCTCCCCAGTTAAAGATCAACAGGATATATACGGTAAATACTGTTATCTCGATGATAACTCTCTGTGTCGTTGCCGCAGGTATTTTTACGGGATATGCTTATCTGAAAAGACTTGAACAGGATATCGGGATCGCCGGAAAACGTATCTCGGATCTTGAAGAAAGCAGTGAAACGACGACAGCCGATGAAGAAGTTGTTGATGCAATAAGCATCATCGGAGATGAACAGAAGGAAGAAGCTGCCGTTCCTGTGACCGACAATATCGAAATAGACCGCGGAAAGGTTCTGATATACGATTCTTATGTCGGCTACGGCTGGGTGCCGGTTCTTTCCGGAGTACGCCAGCACACATATAAGACTGCCGATTTCAGCGTCGATGACAGGTACAGAATGACATATAAACCCGACGGGGAGGAATCGTCATATTTCGGCATAGATGTTTCCTCTTATCAGGGTGACATAGACTGGGACGCGGTGCGCTCCGACGGTGTCGAATTTGCGATACTGCGTGTAGGAGTACGAGGATATGGTGAAGAAGGCAACATAAAGCTCGATGATTGTTTCCTGAAAAACTATGACGGTGCTCACAAAGCCGGAATAGATGTGGGTGTTTATTTCTTCTCACAGGCAATATCCGTGGAGGAAGCTGTTGAGGAAGCGAATTTTGTTCTGAAGCAGCTTGACGGCAGAAAACTTGAATATCCCGTTGTTTTTGACTGGGAACCCGCCAATGTCACAGATCCGGAGGACGTTCCGAGAACCGAGGATGTTATGCCGGGAACGCTTACGTTAAGCGCAATAGCGTTCTGTGAAACGATACGCGATGCCGGATATGATTCAATGATCTATCTCGGAAAGAAACTCGCATATCTCAAATATGATATGCGGCAGCTCGGGGACTATCCCGTATGGCTCGCGCTGTACAGCACCGACCTTACATACATCTACGATTTCGATATATGGCAGTACGGAGCCGGCGAGGTTGACGGCATAGAGGGCGATGTCGATTATAACATTGCCATAATACGTTAAGACTTTTTATAGACCGCAATACCGAATTCGGCGGAAACGGTCATACGGTCTATGTTGTTGAGCTTGTCTCTGTCGCTTTTCGATGTCTTATAGCAGTACGGAGTCATCTCAAACAGCGAAATTATGTCCTCGTTTGATGAAAGCTCCGCTTTGAATCGGCATTCGCTGTATTCCGCAAGTTCAAAGCCTTCTATCTCAAGCGGAGAGACCTTGTTTCGGTAGGGCTCGTCATAAACGGCCTGTTTTAACTCAAAAAGGTGATCCTCAAGAGGAAAAGCGGTTATATAAATACCGCCGTCTTTCAGCACACGAAGATATTCCTTTCCCGAAAAAGGAGAGAACAGCGCAAGCACAATATCACAGCTGTTTTCAGGCAGCGGTATGGCAAAAACGCTCGCTACCGCCAGACGTATTCCCGCTTGCAGTGAAGCGCCTGCATTTATTGCGTTTTTGGAAACATCTATGCCAATTATCTCCGCGTTAATGTTCCGGGATAGCAGATAACGGCTTATATCGGCAGTATAGCTGCATTCGCCGCAGCCGCAGTCGAGTATCGTACAGTTCTGAGAGGCGTATCCGGCGGTTGTTTCGCGTATCTTTTTGTGCAGAAGTTCATAATATCCTTTCTCCATGAACGCTTTGCGCGCGTTGACCATTCGCTTGTCGTCGCCGTGATTTGCTTTATTCGACACAAGCAGGTTTACCGTGCCTTTTCGGGATATGTCAAAGCAGTGTCCGCTGCCGCATTTCAGACTTCCCGTTTCTTCGGTGAGCCGCTTCCCGCATACAGAACAAATAAAATCAGTCATGATGTTCACACTTTCGCATTTTATGTATTGGTTTTTTTAGTATAAATTATATATTATCGGGACGGAAATGTCAAGAACTGCCGTTCCACGGAGGAATAAATGTTCGGATATGTTTTCTTCGACCTTGACGGTACTTTGCTGAATACGCTCGACGATCTTGCCGCTGCGGGTAATTACGCGCTTGAAACACTTGGATTTCCCGCATACGATACCGACAGATACAGATATTTTGTCGGAAACGGCATACCGAAACTGATAGAACGTATCCTGCCCGATGGCTCAGATAAAGAATTGCGGGAGAAGTGTCATTCGCTGTTTTCGGATTATTATTCCGCACACAGCGAGGACAAGACTGTGCCTTATGATGGAATAACGGAACTTCTTGATGAACTGTTCTCCGATGGTGTAAAGACCGCTGTCATCACGAATAAAGATCATATTTATTCCGAAAAGCTCATCCGTAAGTTCTTCGGAGACAGGATAACCGCAGTTTACGGAAGCAGACCGGGTACACCGCACAAGCCCGACCCTTACTGGGCTGATACTGCCGCTTACGAATTAGGTGCGGATAAAAGTAACATTCTCTATGTCGGTGACAGCGGGGTTGATATGCTAACTGCTGCAAATGCTGGATTTGAAAGCGCCGGCGTGCTTTGGGGATTTCGTGATAAAGACGAACTTATTGCAAACGGTGCGCATATAATATGCAGTAAACCTGCGGATCTTCTTACAGTTGTAAGAGGTTAACCGCTATTTTATGATTTTTGTCCATTTTACCTATTTTTTTGATAAATGTACTTGCATTTTGTATATTTTTATGATAAAATATTTATAGCTATATTAAGCATGGCTGTTCTCTGAAACAATTAAGAATTATAACATTCGATATATATGATCCTGCCGCTTTATTTGTGAATAAAGGTTTCTACCTGCAAAATACTGATGTGAGGAGGTATAGTTTTGGACGATCGTGAGAAGAAGTTCTGGCTCATAATGCTTGTTGTCATGTTAGTAGTTACAGCTATGGCTGTCGGCTCCTCCTTTTTTTCGTCTTTTTCTTCCTCCAATATAAACGTACCCGCAGATAAAAATAATCTGAAAGATTTTTCTTCAAACTGGAAAAACGGTGAAGGTATAATAATGAATGTGAACGGTATGATAAATACCGACCGTAACTTCTCCGAAGAAGAACCGCTTATTATAACAAAGACAGAAAAATTCGCTGCGGAAGGTGAAAGCATATATCTGCATTCCCGCAACCTTGTTATAAACATTTACTGCGATGATGTCCTGCTTCACAAAACGATAGACAGCGGCATTATCAAAGGTGTTCCCGGATTTGACAACTATATACTTTCGGAAGTTCCGGGTTCCGGGTCAAAAGAGATTAAACTTGAGATATACCGCACAAAGTATTCCGGAGGTGCCGGAGTAGGCACATTTGTGATAGGCCCCGAAGAGAGGATCATCAATAATGTGCTGCTTACCAGCTTTCTGCCCGTGGTAACGGGAGTTCTGTTCATAACTATCGGCGCTGCGCTCATCATATTCGGTATCTTTACGCGAAAAAGGCTTGACAGCTGGCTGAGCAGTGTATTCTACGGACTGTTTCTCCTGTTTATATCACTGGGCATTATGTTTGATACCCCAAGCGCACACTTGCTTCTCAACAATATCATATATGTCGAGAACAGTCAGCGTATATTCCTGTCCGCGTCACTTCCCGCATTCCTGATGTTCATTGATACGTTCTTTGTGAGTGAGCATGTTTACCCTGTAAAGATAATATCCTCGCTGTCCGCGCTCGGTTTTCTTGTGATAGTTATTCTCGCAATGGCAGGAGTTACCACATTTATTGATATCGGGTTCTACTATCTTGTTTTCGCGGCTGTCTGCGGGTGTATAACAGTGGAAGAGCTGTTTGTGTTCATGATTAAGACGCATTGCTCAGGCACACCGAGGAAAAGGCGGGATTATGTTTCGGTATATATCTTTATTGCATGTGTACTTACAGATATCATCATATATCTCGGTACGCCCGCCGGTAACAACGATCTTCTGTTCTCATGTCTCGGTCTTTACGTTATCTCAGGGTTTACACTTGTTTCGAGATTTACAGAACTGCTTGATATGGTCAAGCTCGGCGTTCAGGCCGGTAAGATCGGTAAGATCGCGTTTACGGATGCCAACACAGGTATCGGTAACGTAGCTGCCTTCAAATCCGCCTTTGATGATTTTGAGTCGAAAAAGTACACATACCGCTATATCGGCATAGTTCAGTTTGATGTAAACAATCTTAAGGTAATAAACGACTCAAAGGGTCATGAAGCGGGAGACCTTCTGATAAAGACTGCAGCCAATATCATAAACAAGTCCTTCGGCACGATCGGAACCTGTTACCGCACGGGCGGTGATGAATTTGTCGCTTTGTTCTCCGGAGATCATGCACCGATAGAGTTTGAGGATGCAATTAACAAGTTCAACCGTGCTATCGACAAATTCAACGCAAATCAGGACAGACCGTTCGATCTTCGCATAGCACACGGTGTTGCCTACTATCAGAATGACAAGACGACGAATACTACTCTGAAGGAGATACACAAGATCGCAGATGAGCGTATGTATAACAACAAACGTGCTTTGAAAGCGAGGTATGCGAAAACTCCGGAAGAAGCTGTTGTAAGATGATATATCCCCGGTATAAAATGAACCGAACCATTAAAAACGTACAATGACAAAAAGGACCTCCTATGGTATAATAGAAACCATAGGAGGTTTTGTCATGGCAAG
>CACZGM010000094.1 GCA_902780695.1 uncultured Ruminococcus sp.
CGCGCCGCCCCGAACTCCGCGGTTATATTCTTCTACGGACAGGTACAGTGGTCGTATCATAATGTACTCTGCTAAGAATAAACGGGATTGATTTTATGAGAAAAATACTTATCACAAATGACGACGGCATCCTCTCCGACGGGATAGTACGTCTTGCAGAAGCCGCCGCAAAGATCGGAGATGTATGGGTAGTAGCGCCTGATAGCCAACGCAGCGCCGTATCACACAGCGTTTCTATCAGGCACGGTTTCGAAGCATGGAAGACGGATTTTCCCGTACCGGGAGTTCACGCATACGCCTGTGACGGGATGCCCGCCGACTGTGTGAGGATCGGTGTTCTGAACATCGTTCCCGGCAAGCCGGACAATGTGCTGTCCGGGATAAACTACGGCTATAACCTAGCATCGGACATACAGTATTCCGCAACCGCCGGAGCCGCATTTGAAGCGGCTTTTCAAGGCATACATACGATCGCGTTCTCGGAGGACGCGTCCGGAATGCACGAGGTCACAGACCGCTATCTGCCCGAAATGATATCGGAGCTTATTGACAAGCCGCTCGGCATAAATCAGATATGGAACGTGAACTTTCCCGGGTGCAGGCTCTCCGACTGCCGCGGTATTCTCCGCGGACGAAGGGTCTCCACGGAGGTGTTCTATCTTGACCGGTATATCGAAACTCCCGTCTCGGAGGGCAGGATAAGATATCAGGTCGAAGGGCTGCGCCGCTGGGAAGCATCCGAAGGAACAGACCTCCGCGCAATACTTGATAACTTCGTGTCTGTCGGCATTGCGACGAATATTTCATAAGCCGGCGTTTACGCGACGCTGCACAAAACTTTCCCGATACGCCGGAGCCTGCGGCAATGATCCGCGGGCTCTTTTAGTGTACTGCTTTTTTTATGCCCGTCGGTGATAAAGTACGAACTGCACCGAAAATTGTGACAATATGCAAAAACTTCCTTGATTTTATTATCAATCTATGGTATAATGTATATGATAATATGGGGTAATACAACTTTAACAGGGTGACGTATGAAAAAGATAAGCATGACAAAGATCAGTATAATAGTAAGTACCGCCTTTTTCGCGATACTTTTTGCTGTTATTGTCATACTTCTCAATTTCAGCGGCATCGTAAAAAACAAAGCCAAGGACGATTCTCCCTACCGCGTGGGACTTATACTTGACGGGGTGCGCAGCGACAGAAGCTGGGGGCAATCGCATTATGACGCTCTCGGACGTGTCGCCGGAGAAATAGATGTCGAGCTTGTCTGCCGTGAAAATATCTCCGCCGACGAGAACTTCGACACTGCTGTCGCAGATCTTGTTGAAAACGAGGGCTGCCGTGTAATAATTGCCACTTCGTACTTCTTCGGAGAACGCCTCGGCGGAGTCACGGAAAAATACCCCGATACATACTTTCTGCACGCCTCCGGTCTTGACAGCGGAGCAAACCTCTGCTCTTTCTACGGCAGAATGTATCAGTACAGGTACCTTTGCGGCATAATCGCGGGAACGCAGACCAAAACGGGCAGGATAGGCTACGTTGCGACTTTCCCGACGTCAGAAGTCAACCGCGGTCTCAACGCGTTCACACTCGGTGTGCGCTCGGTCGCTCCCGAAGCGCAGGTATTTGTGTCGTTCAGCAATTCATGGAAAGACAGCGAACGTGACCATGTCGCTGCGGAAAGGCTGATAAACGAGTGCGGCATCGATGTACTGTCGCAGCACACCGATACTCTCGCACCGCTTGAAGCCGCAGAACATCACGGTGTTCTGACGATTGGGTGTAATTACGACAACCGCGATATGTTCCCGGATACATATATCGCCGCCTGCGTTTGGCACTGGGACGGCTTTTACAGGGAGCAGCTTCTTGCCTGTATGCAGGGAAGGTTCCGCGGCGTACATATCTGGAAAGACAGCGAAAGCGGGATAATGGAGCTTGTCGTTCCCGCTCACAGTGCAGACTCCGCAGCGTATGACGAACCGCTGAAAGCCGCCCGTGAGAAGTTTGCTTCACGCACCTTCGATGTTTTCTACGGGCCGGTCAGCGACAGCAGCGGAACGCTTCGCATCGCGGTAGGAGAATCAATGTCAGACGAAAGTATGCTGAAAAAATTCGACTGGTACACCGAGGGGGTCACAGTAATTGAACAAAATTAAAGACTTCTTTTCAAATCCCCGTTCGGCTATAAACGTATCTTTTATAATAATACTGGTATTCGTGGGTGTACTGCTGAATATACGGCTGCGTGCCATGATGTACGAGTTTTCCGAGGATCAGGTCGCAAGACAGGCGGGTATAATCGCAGAAAACAGTTCTGCCGCATTCAGCTCCGTCATGGATTCGCTCAACTCACGCTCACACGCCCTTGAAAATCAGGACGAGGACATCGTGCAGAGGATCATGGAGATATTCACCCGCACACAGGGTCCGGTGGTCCTCGGACTTATGACCGCCGACGGCAGTCCGGCGTTCGGCGCACCTGTGTCGGTATCGGATTTTCCCGGGCTACAGGAAGCCTTCCGCGGCAACGGCGCTATAAGCTACAATGCGGAGAAAGGGCTGCTGTTCTGCTATCCGGTATTCCACGGCGAGAACATAAAGTATGTACTTTATGAGATATACCCGCCGCAGATGATACGCGGACGCTTCGGCGTGCATTGCTACGGCGGGCAGGGCAGAGCTGCGGTTCTGTCGCGTGAAAACGAGATAATCGTACCGTTCGCGGACGGTGAGATGCCCGAAACATCTCAGTTCATCAGCGAGGAATTTGTACCGCTGTTCGAAGAGCTTCACGGAGTGCTTGAAAACCGTGATTCCGTATCAAAGCAGATAGACTATAACGGCGGGAAATACTTCGCATTCGCTTCCAAGCTCGAAAATACGGACTACTATCTGCTGGGATATGTTCCGGACTATGTGGCGGCTGCGGGAGCGAGCGACATCACCAGTCTTGTCACCAACGTTTTCATGCTGCTGACTATACTGTTCATTGTGGGACTTGTTTATCTGCTGGTCAATTCACGCAGACTGCGCGAAAACGAGGAGCTGATGAAGGCTAAACAGGTCGCGGAGGAAGCCTCACGCGCAAAGAGTGATTTCCTTGCGGGAATGTCCCATGAGATAAGAACGCCCATAAACGCCATACTCGGTATGGACGAGCTGATACTGCGCGAATACAGCGATGCGGGACTTCGGAAATACGCACTGAACATACGCAGCGCGGGAAATACACTGATGTCGATAATAAACGACATACTCGACCTTTCAAAGATAGAATCCGGAAAGATGAAGCTCGTCCCGGTGGAATACGATGTTCCGCTGATGATATACGACCTTGTGAGCATGGTAAAACCGAGAGCAGAGCAAAAGAAACTTAACTTCATCATAGTCGCGGACGAAAAGATACCGAAAACGCTGTTCGGCGACAACATCAGAATAAAGCAGTGTGCGCTGAATATCCTCACCAATGCCGTGAAATACACCGAAAGAGGAAGCGTCACCATGACCGTGAGCTACAGCCGGACAGACGGTGACCACATAAAGCTACGCATATCGGTTAAGGACACGGGCATCGGCATTAAGCCGGAGGATCTTGAGCGGCTCTGTTCGCCCTTTGAGCGAATGGATCTCGCAAAGAACCGGACAGTAGAAGGTACCGGTCTCGGTATGAGCATCGTGAAGAACCTGCTCGCGATGATGAACTCGCAGATAGAGGTGCAGAGCGAATACGGCAGAGGCTCGGTGTTCTCGTTCGGGGTGGAGCAGGAAGTCCGCAGCTGGCAGAGCATGGGCGACTACGAAACGGTCTTTGACAAGGCCGTTACAGAGCCTGTCGAAACAAGTACTCTGCTTACAGCACCAAACGCGAGAATACTGATAGTTGACGATATCGAGATGAACCTGACAGTAGCGTCCGGGCTGCTCAAGCCGACAGAGATAGCGGTGGACACTGCTCTCAGCGCCAAAGAGGGTCTCGAACTTACGGAAAATCGGGACTACGATATCATATTCATAGACGACAGAATGCCCGGAATGAGCGGTGTGGAGATGCTGCGCGAACTGCGTTCAAGGAAGGATAACCCGAACTGCGGAAAAGTCTGCATAGTTCTTACCGCAAACGCCATATCCGGCGCAAAGGACAGCTACATAAAGCAAGGCTTTGAGGACTATCTATCAAAGCCCATAAACGCCGCGGTACTCGAAAATATGCTGAAACGATATCTGCCGGAGAACAAGACGGTCATAACCCGGGCCGGAACAGCGGGAACACCTGCGGGTTCCGAAAAGCAGCCCGAGGGCATAGACCGGTTCAGACCGTACATCGGAGATGATGACAGGCTGTATGATGCCATGAATCTTCTTATGAACAGATCAAAGTCAAAGAAATGATACTGCCGGTAAAAGCCGCACGGAAAAAGAGGTGATGCCGTTTTGAATTATAATGTAATACTTGAAGAGGCGGCATTCCCGTTTATGCTGATACTGTTCATATTCCTGCTGGTACGCTACCGCGAACGCACGGCGCAGGACAAGTATTTCCGCAACCTGGTATTCTTCACCATGGTGACCGACCTGCTCGATGTCATGCTCGTTTACATGACCAACAACCATATCGGTTCTCCCGGGCTGATGATAATGCTCAATACCGTTGACCATATCACATCAATCTGCTCTGCGTACTCGTTTCTGCAGTATGCTTACGCTTATGTCAATTTCAAGGCGGAAAACACGGCGAGACGCATACTTACCGGATTAAATCAGCTGATACTTGTAGCCTGCCTGATCGCATTTCTTCAAAACCTTATCACCGGGAATATCCTGTGGGTGGATTCCGACTGGACTTACACCGAGGGACCGCTGTTCATTCTGTTCTCGTATGCGGTACCGGGCTATTATATACTGTATGCCGGCGTTACGATATTGGTTTATCACAAGGCATTCAGAAAACTGCAGCTTATCACCGTACTGAGTTCGACCGCGGTAATACTTGTCTGCACGGTATTGCAGACGACCGTACTGAACGGTTATCTTATGACTTACTACGCATCGGCTCTGGCAACGTTCATAGTCTTTGTTTCCCATGAAACTCCGGACTACTATGCCCTCGAAAAGACTCTGGCGGAGCTGAAGAACTCCCGTGCGGAGGAGGAACAGGCAAAGCTGAAAGCTATAGCTGCCGATGAAGCCAAGACACAGTTCCTGTCGCAGATGTCACATGAGATAAGAACACCGATAAACGCCATAATGGGCTACAATGACATAATCGCCGAGGACACCGACGAGGCACAGACAAGAGAATACTCCCGCAAGGCAAAGCTCGCGGCTCGCAGGCTTCTTGACTTCTTCGACGGAATGTTCAATTACATAAATGCCGAGAACAGCGAGGAAACGCTGCGGAATATCGCAGCCGGAGACTCCCCGGACGGCGGCAGCGAGGAAAAGGACGATATCGCGCTCAAACCTATACGCGGAGCCGGGGATCTGCGCATTCTCATTGTTGACGACACGGAAATGAACGTCGATCTTCTCGCGAGAATGCTCCGCGGAATGGGATTTGTGACCGACACTGCCGAAAACGGTGAAACGGCTCTGCAATTCATCAGAAAAAAGCACTACGACCTTATATTCATGGATCACATGATGCCGGTAATGGACGGCATCGAGGCTATGAAGATAATACGCGGAGAACACCTCTGCGACGACACGCCGGTGATAATGCTGACCGCCAACACCGTGAACGGCATAAGCGAGACCTACTTCAAAGCCGGATTCGCGGATTATCTGACCAAGCCGTTCACATTGAAGACGATCAGAAAGACAGTAATCAAATTCCTACCGGTGGACGAGGATCTGATAAACCGCTCCGACTGGGAGGAGGAGTGGAAGCAGCTCCAGAACGACCTTCCAATGCTGCGGCTTACGGACGCGAGGGAATATTTCCGCGCGGATTCCGAAATGTACACCGCGGCACTGAAAGACTATGCCATGACGGGCATGATACAAAAGCTGGAGGAATATATAGAGCAGGGAGATTATTACAATTACCGTGCCTGCCTGTGCGCAGTCAAGGATTCCTCACTTCTTATCGGAGCGGACGATATCGCGGATACTGCGTCCGTGCTCGAAGAACTGTACCGCAAGGGCAACATAGAAGACCTTAGAGTCAAGCATATAATCTTCACGGACAAGATAAGAAGACTGTTAAAGCAGCTTGCTTCCGTACTCAACCTCACCGAGTCGGAAGCGGAGACTCTCGCGGAGGAAACAGAGACCGATTCCCGACCGATGATACTTGTCATAGACGACGACCCGACGCTCTGCAAGCAGATAACGCACATACTTTCGGAGGATTACCGCGTGGAGTGCGTCGATACGGGCGAAACGGGCATTATCCGTGCGCAGGATGCTTTCCCTGCCCTGATACTTCTTGACGTGAACCTGCTGAGCATGAACGGTTACGACGTTCTGAGAGCGCTCACTTCGATAGAAGAGACTGCGGATATACCGGTAGTATTCATGACCGGCGACGACAGCGGAGAAGCGGAGATGCAGGGCTTCCGCAGCGGCGGCGCGGACTTTATACACAAGCCGTTTGTGCCGGAAGCACTCATACGCAGGGTAAGCCGCATCATAGAGCTGAATGCTCTGCGCAAGCATATGCGATATGAGATCAGGCGCAGGACGGAGAAGACAGACAATCTGTCCCGCGAGGTAATGCTTGCACTGTCAAAAGCTGTTGACGCAAAGGACAAATACACCAACGACCATTCACAGCGTGTGGCGAAATACGCCTCTATGATAGCAAAACAGCTCGGTAAGTCAAAGGCGGAGCAGGACGACCTTTATATCGAAGGACTGCTGCACGATGTGGGCAAGATAGGCGTACATGAGGAGATCATCAACAAGCCCGGTCCTCTCACGGACGAAGAATTTGCCGAGGTGATGACACACGCAGTCACCGGCTATGAGATACTGAACGTGATAACCGAGATGCCGGAGGCAGCCAATGCCGCA
Source organism: uncultured Ruminococcus sp. (assembly GCA_902780695.1). Classification (GTDB taxonomy): domain Bacteria; phylum Bacillota; class Clostridia; order Oscillospirales; family Ruminococcaceae; genus Ruminiclostridium_E. The sequence continues at coordinate 7,027 of CACZGM010000094.1, forward strand.
CGCTGGCACCATGAACGCTATGACGGCAAGGGCTATCCCGACGGCCTGGCAGGTACGGACATACCCGAAAATGCGCGGATAATATGCGTTGCGGATTGCTACGACGCTATGACATCCATCCGTTCCTACCAGCCGTTCAGGACACAGGCGGAGGCACGCGCGGAAATACTGCGCTGCAAGGGTACGCAGTTCGACCCCGTTATCGCGGATGCTATGGTCAGCATCATAGACAGCGACAGGAATTATGAGCTTCACGGATAAAAGAAAGAGGTAATATGAGCATAGAAATACTTATTACCGACGACAGCATAGTTGAGGGTAATTTCATATCCGGACTGCTGAAAAAGCTCGGTGTGGAGCCGACTCTCGCCAATTGCTGCAAAGAAGGTGTCAGACTCGCCTGTGAAAAGCGGTTTGATATGATAATGATAGACTACTTCATGCCAGGTTCCGACGGGGTGCATACCCTCCGCGAGATACGAAAAAAAGCCGCTGCGCTAAACGGCAGCACTCCCGCGGTCGCGCTCGGAACGTCGGATTATAAATCGGATATTGATTTCTTTACGCGGCACGGCTTTCTGAATTACATAGAAAAGCCCGTGAATTACGATATGCTCCATGCCGCGCTGCTGCTTTATCTTCCCGAAGACAAACGCGGTGAGATAGGATCCGGCACCTCTTCCGGGAACCGTGCGGAGCAGTTCACGTCGCTTCCCGGCTGGCTCTGCGATATCCCGGAGCTTTCTGTCGCGGACGGCGTGAACAACTGCGGCTCGGAAGAAGGCTATCTGAGCGCACTGGAAATATTCTTCAGGTCTATAGACGGTATATCCGGTGAGATAGAGGGCTATTACAGCAGCGGCGATCTGAAAAACTACACTATCAAGGTACACGCGCTGAAAAGCTCGGCAAGGATAATCGGGCTGCCGGAACTGTCCGAGCTTGCCAGGCAGCTCGAAGCCGCGGGGGACGGCGGGGATATCGAAAAAATAGAAAGTGAGACCGGAAGACTGCTGGAAATGTACCGCTCATATAAGCAGAAATTTTCGGCTCTCGGCGGCGGTACGGAAAGCGTGATTTCCTCGACGACGCGTTCTCGGCTCTCGATGAATTCGCCGCGCAGATGGATTACGACTCCGTGGAAATGGTGATCGAATCCGTTAAGGGATACGCTCTCCCTCCCCGCGAAAAGGAGCTTCTCGACAAGATCGACGCAGCGTTCATGAACCTCGACTGGAGCGCGGTAAGAACGGCTGCGCAGAAATATTTCTCTTAAGGAAGGAACAGGAAAAATGCTGAAAAACATAATGATAATCAGTTCATCGGAGAGCTTTGCGATAAAGGCTATGGAGCAGAAGCTGCTCACCGTGGATATAAGCTCATATCAGGTCGCCGCGAGGATAGCAGAGATCGGAAGCAAAATCGAACGTGCAGGACTTATTGTGCTGTATCTCGACGAGAGAATGGCGGCAATGACCGCTTCGCTCCAGAATATGCTCTCATATCTCAACGACAAGATGTACGAATCAAACAAGATGCTCATTATCATAGGCAAGCGCCGGGACTATGAGATCGCGATGCGCTATATCTCCGAGGATTTTGTACTTAAATTCTTTGAGCGCCCGATGAATATGGACGTGTTCATGACCACAGTTTCCGATTACATGACCGGCACCGGAAATAACGGTGAACATAGTGTGGAAACCGAAAAGGAGACAGAACGCGCAAAGGATTTTACAGGACAGCAGCAGAAAAGGAAATATACCTCAGATATGGTTGCGGTGAGAAAAAGAAAGATACTGCTCGTTGACGACGACGCTTCCTACCTGCGCATTATCCGCAACTGGCTCAAGGACGGCTACGAAGTAGGAGTCGCGAGCTCCGGTCTTCAGGCGATAATGTGGCTTGCGAAAAACGACGCTGATCTGATACTGCTCGACTACAAGATGCCGGTCTGCTCAGGCGCACAGGTGTACGCCATGCTGAAAAACGACTCGCAGACGCAGAATATACCTGTCTTTTTCCTTACGGGGAACAGCGAACGCGACAGTGTTCTTGAGATACTCCGCCTCAACCCGGAGGGGTATCTGCTAAAGACCTTCGACAGAAAGGCTCTGCTCACAAGACTTGAGGAATTCTTTGAATTCAGATAAATAATACGTCAGTTGTTATCAGGATTCCACTTTAAAAATTGCTGTATTTACCATTCCGAACGATATTATAATATATTTTTTTTATAAACACATTTTTGGGAGATGTAATTATCCAATGAAAAAGAAAACACGGAAAACCGACATAATAATCGTTATCGTAATCGTCCTTCTGATCGCGGCGGGAATAATCCTTTCCGTTATCGGCAATTCCGGCAGCAAGAAAACCGATGACGTACATATCTCCGTGTCCTACACCGATTACAACGGCAGAAAGATAGGCATTCTGACAGGCTCAAGCTTTGAACAGCCGACTCTCGAATACTTTCCCGACAGCAAATACCGTTACTTCGACAATATCAGCGATCTTGTAATGGCTCTGAGCAAGGGAATGATCGACGGCTTTGTTGAGGACGAGCCGGTATTACGAATGATAAAAGCGGAACATTCCGAGATCGGATATTTCCATGATTTTCTGAATGATGCCGATTACAGCTTTGCTTTTCAGAAAAACGGCAAAGACGGCGGAAAAATGCGGGAACAGTTCAACGAGATGCTTACGGAGCTCAAAACAAACGGCACTCTCGATGATATCAGAGATAAATGGTTCACCGACGATCCGGGCAATATCACTATCGACCGCTCCGGTCTTACCGGCGAGAACGGGAAACTGAACGTAGGCATAAACACTTCAAACACTCCGTTCGGAATGGTCATCAACGGAGAACCGAGCGGCTATGCAGTCGAGCTTATAACAATGTTCTGCCGCAAATACGGATATAGCTGCACTTACGATAATGTCAACATATCCGCCGGCCTCGCGGGAATCACTTCGGGCGTATATGATGTTCTGGCAAGCAATATAACCATTACTCCCGAAAGACAGGAAAGCGTCGATTTCTGCCTGCCTATATATTCGGGCGGCATCACTCTCGCGGTCAGGTCTTCGGAGCTCAGGGAGTCACAAAAGTCATACAAAGACTACAACGGCAAAACTATCGGAGTAGGATCGGGCAGTATGTTCGATGCGGTCGTGAATGAGAAGATGCCGGATTCGCCCGTTAAGTATTATAACACATACCCGGATATGATAGCGGCTCTGAGGTCGGGAAAAATAGACGGTGTATGTATTGACGAGCCAATAATAAGATACATACTGAACCAGTACAGCGATGTCGAATACCTGAAAGAGAAACTTGATACATATAATTACGGATTCGCTTTCGCAAAGAATGAAAACGGCAAGGCGCTGTGCATACAGTTCAATGATTTTATAAAGCAGATAAAAGAAGATAATACACTTGATGAGATCGACACCAAATGGTTCAGCAGCGACGAAAGCAAGCATACGATCCCCGACCTTTCGACGCTCGAAGCCACGAACGGCGTGCTCACGCTCGCGGTTGAGGCTTTGAACCCTCCGTTCGTTTATGTGATGAACGGGAATGTCGTCGGCTACGAGACAGACATAGCATACCGTTTCTGCAAGGAATACGGCTACGGACTTGAGATCTCGGATATGAGCTTTGATGCCATAATCCCTGCGCTGAAAACAGGAAAATGTGATTTCGGCTGCACCTGCATGAACATCACGCCCGAACGCGCAAAAAGCGTTTATTTCTCCGAACCCGATTATTCCGGCGGCGCGGTGCTCGCAGTAAACGCCTCCGATCTTGAACAGCCTGACAGCATAACGAAGGATACTCCTTTGTCATTCTTTTCCGAAAAAAAGATCGGAATACTCACCGGAAGCATATACGAAGGAGTTGCAGACAAATTACTGCCGAATGCCGAAAAAGTATATTTCGACATTACCTCGGACATGGTTCTTGCTGCCATTACCGGAAAAATAGACGGATTCTTCCTGTCTGAAGTACAGGCCGATACCCTTTTACCTGACAATCCGCAGTTGTTTGCTCTGAATGAAAGCGCGGAAGTTACACCGTTCGCCTTTGCATTCCCTAAAACGGAAAAGGGCGCCGCTCTTCGTGACGAGATAAACGGTTTCTTAGCCAAGGCGGAAAAAGACGGAACAATGAATAAGCTCCTTGAAAAGTGGACAAAGGGCGATCCCGGACAAACAGTCGATCTTACCGGCTTTACGGGAGAAAAAGGCGTTCTGAAAATAGCGTGCGACCCCACATTGCCTCCGTGGATATATAAGGTCGGGGATAAGTTTGCCGGATACGAGACAGAGCTAATAGCTATGTTCTGCCGCGAATACGGATACAAGCCTCAATTCGATACGATGACATTTTCTGCAATTATACCGGGTATATCGTCGGAAAGGTACGACATGGCGACCGCTAACATTTCCGTAACACCGGAAAGATCGGAAAGCGTTTATTTCTCAAACAAGGAATCCGAAAGCAAGACCGTGCTGATAACCAAGGCAAGCGCGGCAGCTGTGGATCCGCAGAACACAAAGACCGAGAACAGACCCTTCTCCTACTACGCGGACAACAAGAAGATAGGTGTAATTACCGGCGCTCTGTATGAGGTGATGATAAAGGAGCGCTATCCGAATGCCGATCTGAACCAGTACAACAACCAGGCAGACCTCGGTGCGGCGCTGAATGCAGGTATTATCGACTGCTTTACCGTTCCGCGCTCTACCGCGGAGGATTTCAAAAAGCAGTACAGCAATTTCACATATCTCAACGAGGTATTCACGCAGATACCGTACGGATTCGCATTCGAGAAGTCACAGGACAAGGAATATCTGCGAGATCAGATGAACGAATTCCTGAAAAAGATACATGATGACGGCACCTATGACAGGATCGTTTCCGTATGGTTCGGTGATGACGAAAGCCAGAAGGTAGTTGACTATTCCGGACTTACCGGAGAAAACGGTTCCCTGAAAATGGTGACGACAGCAACTATGCAGCCGTTTTCCTACATAGTTGAAGGCAAGAACGCAGGTCTTGAGATCGACCTTGTTACCCGTTTCTGCCGCGAGTACGGATATTCACTCGAAATAAGCAGCGCCGAGTTTGCAAGCCTTATCCCGGGTATTACCTCCGGTATGTATGACATCGCAGCGGGCAATATAATGGTAACCAAAGAACGCGCCGAAAGCGTGAATTTCTCCGATGTGTACTACACAGCCGATGCCGTGGCCGTTGTCCGTGACGAGAACGGTTCCGCGGAACCCACCCCGGACTTCTTCAGCAGCATCGCCGACAGCTTTGAAAAGAACTTTATCCGCGAAGACCGCTGGAAGATTATACTTGACGGTATCGGCACGACCTGCGTTATCACGGTACTGTCAACGCTGTCCGGAACAATACTCGCGTTCCTTATCTGTATGTTCAGGCGCACCGAAAGTAAACTCGCAAACTTCATTTCCAACATTTATGTAAAGCTGCTTCAGGGTACGCCTATGGTCGTACTGCTGATGATACTCTACTATGTTATTTTCGGCAAATCCGGACTTGATGCGGTGTGGGTAGCAGTGATAGGCTTCTCGCTCAACTTCGGCGCTTACGGATCCGAGATCATGCGCTCCGGTATTGAAAGCATAGACGGCGGACAGCGTGAAGCCGCGCTCGCTCTCGGCTACAGTGAAAACCAGGCGTTCTTCCGGTTCATATTCCCGCAGGCGGCAGCACGATTCCTGCCTGTTTATAAACAGGAGATCGTTTCTCTGCTGAAAAGCACATCTATCGTCGGATATATCGCAATTCAGGATCTTACAAAGATGAGTGATATTATACGCAGCCGTACTTACGAAGCCTTCTTCCCGCTTATCGCTACAGCGGTGATCTACTTCATTCTCGCATGGGTGATCTCGATCATTATGAAAGCGATCATGAATCTTGTCGGCCGCAGAAAAGGCAAGTAATTGATGTGTCCTCAACAACTGCCTTAAGGCAGTTGTTGTTCCGAAATCCGCAATGCGGACTTCGGAGAGCCTTAAAAATACACTTTCAGCGTATTTTCAAGGCGGACACATTTCTTGATGTCAAGCTATTTTTGGATTTTCCTTGCACTTTTGCAACCACGAACAGGATTCAAGCTGCGCTATGAAGCCTGTTCGCGGTTGATGAGCAGACATTAATTGAGAAATGCAATACCGCACAAATGCCACAGGAAGGCTTTGTGCGGTATTGCTTTATCATTTCACTTTCTTACGTTTCTTTTCCGGACGACAATTATGACCGTGACAACTCCCGCCGCTATAAGCACGGCAGCGCCGATAATAATTATCAGCAGAAGCGGAAATGCCGCTGTTACGGCTTGTGGTTCATTGCCGGGAGCCGGAGTTTCCGGTGAGACATCAGCACTTACGCTCTCCGCGGTGACTGCCGGTGTTGTTATCTCCGGCTTTTTGTCCGCTGTCTTTACGGTAAACGACAGTGTGGAGAACTTCTCGTTGAGATATGCCCGCTCTCCGCAGATATACACCTCGATCTCACTTGTGAGCGTACCCTTGCCGAGATCTTCCTCCGTTACGGTATAGCTGTACTCTATCTCTGCCCTGTCGCCCGGTTCAATCACCGGTATTACCGCGTCATCGCCGAAATCGACGAGCGAGCACTGAAGTTCTATATCCTCATAGCTTTCCAGAGCGGCAAAGTTGTCGATCGTCACTATACCTTCTATGACATCACCGGCATCATATACTTTCTTTTCGTTTACGACGGAGTTTTTCACTTCAAGAACACTGGCATACGGATAGCTTCGTATCGGGAAATTGTCGTAATCGTAATAAGCACCGCCGATGAATTCCGTATTCATCTCATCGAATTTATCTATCACCTTCACAAGGTCGCGCCAGTCGGCCGACGTTCCGTCTCCCGCGCCGATCCAGCTCTCCCCCGCGTTTACGACCATTTTGCCGTATGTCGGGTCTTCGTCCCTGTACCCTTCAAGCGATCCGTATTCATTGATATAGAACTCCTTGCGCCATTCCTCGTTGCTGTCGTGACCTTCCTCGTTCTCGGCGGCGTTTATCTCAAATACATACTTTCCGTCTCCGCGAAGAAGCTCCAGCACAACGGAATACTTCTGCCCCTCGTCTATGGATATCTCATCGTCCAGCCTTGTCATGTGATATCCCATGTAATCAAATGTCTCATCCGTTCCCGAGACCCTTTTGCCGTCTGTGGGCGAAGTGAAATCTTCATTCAGAAGATAGACCGATATTTTTGCGGTCAGATCGGGGAGCGCAGTCATAATGCCGATATCCCGTATTATCTCGTCGTCCTCGGCTGTAAACACATTCGCCATATATACCGGAGCGTCGGACAGCGATACCTGATATCCGAATTCCGGGAACAGATCGTAGAGCTCAAGTCCCCTGCCCTCGTCCTCAGGACCGAACAGCTCGAACTCATAGCTCTCGGCGGAATCAATGCTCTGATCGTAATATGAAAGGTAGAAATAACCGTCACCGTTGTTTCCCCAGTCGTATCTTGCGGTGATATCGCTGTTGTCCCTGCTTCCCCACGAATTTCTTACTATCCACGCGCCGTTGCCGCCGATAGTGCCGTTCGGGTCGTTGAAGTATTCCTTCGGAAAATCATCGTCATATCCTACGATGCACACAACATGGTTAGAGCCCATACAGTAGTTACCGGAAAAAGGGTCGTTTCTGTCGTAACCGCTGCAATATGTGTAGTGCGCCCAGATATCGGCATCTTCCATGCTCTCCGCGGGCTTGCCGTCGGAAGTGCGGAACGACAGGAACGCATTGTTGAAATCGTCCGTGTAGCCCGGCATGGAGTGGTCGGAGTACATTGTTACCGCAACACCCTTGCCGGCGTACAGTTCCTTCTTTATCGCAAGCGTTGCATTCTCGTCATAACGGTATTCCGAGTTGCCGTCTGTCGAAGCGGGTACGGGAAGAATATTCGAGTTTTTGAGGAAAATGCTGCTGAAACGCTCACTTTCATCTACCGACCAGTCGCCGTCCGCAAGCCTGCTTATATTCAGCATATAATAATCGCCGGGGCCGTCATATTCGGTCACATAGTCCCTCATACCGGGAACATATCCGGGATACGACTCTATGAACGCCTGTACCGATTCGGGATCGCCCGCAGTACCGCCCGAATAGTACTCGCCGTACTCCTCGTTATAGTCATCATCGACAGTTATGCTGTACATATACGCGTTCCACTTGCCGTCATTGTTTATGTACGGCACATCAAATTCAAATGCGGGACCCACGCCCTCCGAGAACAGCACAGCCGCGTAATGAGCGTAACCGCCGAAATCATAGGGTATGTGGGTCTCCTCGTCGGTATCTATGCCATTGTCATATTCCTTATAGTGGTAGCCCTCACCGCTCTGCGAACTGTAAAAAGGTGAATCCTCCGGCAGCGGTGTGTACGAAAACCAGGCGAGATGCTTCTCGGAAAGGTCAAGCGCCTCTTTCGCGACATCATCTGCGGTGTTGAAATCCACACCGAGCTGATACGCAATGCTTATTTCCGCAGCGGCAACAGCACCGAAGCTCCAGCAGGTTCCGTAGGGATCCTGACTTCTTATCTCCGGCACATAACAAACTCCGTCAACGTCCCGCAGATCAAACCGGGACGGGAGCTCCGCTTCTGTGCTGTCGGGCTCCGGCTCGTCCTCCGGTACATACTCCGTCCATTCGCCGTACCATATATTATCTATCAGATCATCGACCATATCGCGCTTTTCATCGTCTGCACCGGCTTTAAACGCGCCGGCTGCAAGCAAGGCTGTCGTTGTGAAAACAGCAGCTGTTTTTTTGATGCAGTTGTTTTTCATTGTGTTATACCTGTCCGTTCAAAACGATTCCGCCAACTTACAGGATATAGTATAACATACAGAAACTGATATTGTCAAATGATATTTAACATCTGCTCATAAAAGAATATGTCCGCTGCAAAACGCGCTTTCAGCGGGTTTTACAGCGGATATATAATTTATCCCGGAGCGCTTTATGCAAGTTCAGCGTATTCCTCGTCACTGACTGCCTCGCACCATTCCGTACTTCCGTCCTCTCCCGGTATCTCAACGGCAAGATGCGCGAACCAGCTGTCCTTTGCCGCACCGTGCCAGTGCTTGACGCCGGCGGGTATATTGACGATATCGCCCGGGTGAAGCTCTCTCGCTTCCCTGCCCCACTCACGATACCAGCCGCGGCCGCCAATACAGATAAGCATCTGACTGCCGCCGCTTTTGGCGTGGTGGATATGCCAGTTGTTGCGGCAGGAAGGCTCAAATGTCACGTTATAGATCGGTATCTGCTCCGCGGAAACAGGCGCAAGATAGCTCTGCCCCACAAAGTAATCGCCGTAAGGATTAGGCTCTCCTATGGGGAAGAAAAGCTCCTGCTGAAATCTCTCCTTATCGGAAACGGCGGGAGCATTGTCCGAATATACTTCCTTAGCGATATTGAATACCGCCCATGCGTGCGGCCAGCCTGCATAAAAAGCAGTGTGCGTGATGATTGCCGCCATTTCTTTCTGCGATACGCCGTGATTTCTGGCATTCTGAATGTGGTATCGGATAGAATTATCCGTAACGCCCTGTGACATAAGAGCCACTACCGTTATGACCGACCGCGTTTTCAGGTCGATATCGGTGTTGTTCCAGTTCTCACCGAACAGGATATCATCATTGAAATGCGCAAAATCGGGAGCGAACTCTCCGAGCGCATTTCTTCCTGCTGTCTGTACTATCTTTTCAGCCATTGAGACACCTACTTTCTTATGAATTGTTCGTCCTTGTCGGGCAGACCGCCCTCATCGCTGACATATCGCTCCACTGTCATGTGAAGATCGTATTTATCCCGAAACTCAGCAATCTTCTGCATCATGGGCGATGCGTGATGACGGTCGATCGCTGCCTGATCTGTCCATTCGTCTATTAGTAGAACAGTTTCCGGATCGTCAAAAGAAAGATAATACTCATACCGCAGATTGCCGTCCTCTTGCCGGATTTCCTTAACCGTTCCGCTCTTGGTCATTTCCTCTGCAAAAGCTCTTGCCGAGCTGTTTTTGCCCGTGTATCTAAGATTTACAATAATGCTCATAACAAGCCTCGCTTCAAAGCCATGTCTCAATAGCGGCTTTCGATGTCTTTACGGAACTGCCCATGATCGCAAGTCCCTTTGTATCGACATTTGCGCCCTTGCACATTTTCTTTACATCGGAAACCATACTGCCAAGCTCCGAACCCTCGTGTGTGCTGATGACTCTGATGGTCTTACCACTGAAATCAAGTCCTTCTAATGCGGTTTCAACTTCAGGCGCATACGTTCCCCAATAGATCGGGCTCATGATGAATAACGTATCATAGGCGGAAATATCGCTCAGCTTTTCCTTGATCGGTGCATTTCCGATACGCTTCTTTGCTTCTTCGATGCAGGTCTTGTAATCAGCGGCATAGGGCACGGCAGGTTCTACCTTGAACATATCCGCGCCCGTCAGCTCCTGCACGAATTCCGCGGCGATCTCGGTGTTGCCCTTGTCAATGTAGCCGACAGCGTAATTCTCATCGGCTCTGCTGAAATAGATGATCAGTGCTTTCATCATCAGTTCCTCCTTATTTCAGATACTCTCTGTAAAACGATTCGATCTTATCAAACGGTATCGCGTTCTTTCCGCCGCCGTCATACAGATCTGTATGCACCGCACCGGGAATTATCATAAGCTCCTTGTTATCGGTATATTTGCTGTCCTTTGTCATAGCGGCGTAAGCGTCCTTTGAAAAATAACATGAGTGAGCTTTTTCGCCGTGAATGATCAGCACGGCGCTTCTGATCTCATTGCTGTAAGTGTTTATCGGCTGATTCATGAACGACATACAGCCGGTGACGTTCCAGCCGCCGTTTGAGTTGAGCGAGCGTGGGTGATAGCCGCGCTTTGTCTTGTAATAGTCATAGTAATCCTTCACAAAGAAAGGCGCATCATCGGGGAGCGGATCGACAACACCGCCGCCGGGAACATATTCGCCTGATCTGTAGTCACTGGTACGCTGTGCGTTGAGAGCCGCTTTCTTTTCGTAACGCTTCTCCTCGCTGTCCTCGGAATCGAAATAACCCTTGGCATTGACGCGAGCCATATCGTACATTGTGACAGCAACAGCTGCCCCGATACGGGTATCGAGTGCCGCTGCATTTATAGCCATTCCGCCCCAGCCGCATATTCCGCATATACCTATACGTTCTGCATCAACGTTATCCTGCACGGAAAGGAAGTCAACGGCAGCCTGAAAATCCTCGGTATTGATGTCGGGAGAAGCCATATATCTCGGCTGTCCGCCGCTCTCACCGGTGAATGACGGGTCGAACGCGATCGTGAGGAATCCGCGCTCCGCAAGCGTCTGGGCATACAGACCGCTGCACTGCTCCTTTACCGCACCGAAAGGTCCGCTGACAGCGATCGCGGGGAGTTTTCCCTCTGCGTTAGCCGGGATATACATATCCGCCGCAAGTGTGATACCGTAGCGGTTATGGAACGTAACTTTCCTGTGATCCACCTTGCCGGACTTCGGAAAAGTCTTGTCCCATTCCTGTGTTAAACTCAGCATTTCGTTATTCATAAGTGATACCTCCATTTTCTCAGCCCATACTTGCTTTCAGTATCTTTACTATCTCATCGCGGTCAAGCACCTTGTAACCGCCGTCAAGTATAAGTGTTGCGTCTGCTATTCCATCTATCATATCTTCCGTTGCACCAAGGGTTTTCAGATCAGTCACAAGCCCTATTTCCTTCATCCAGCCTTCCATAGCGGAAAGCCCTTCTTCAGCAAGCTGTTCATCTGACCTGCCGTCACGGGAGATGCCCCAGACCTCGGCCGCAAAACGTGCGAACTTCTTTATACCGTAAGGCATGATATAACGGTAATAAGGCAGGGAGACTGCAGCAAGCGTCATACCGTGAGTAGCGTCTGTGTACGCTCCCACAGCCTGACCCAGCATATGGACCATCCAGTCGGTAGTCTTGCCGCGGGAAACAAGCGTATTCAGCGCCCACGTTGCCGTCCACATTATGTTTGAACGCGCTTCATAGTCCTGCGGATCCTTCACCGCAATACGGCTTGAATGTATCAGCGATCTCATCAGACCCTCGCTGATGTAATCGGAGGTGTTATCGTCCTCGCCGGAAAAATACTGTTCACAGATGTGATTGAATATATCGTATATGCCCGCGCACATCTGATATTTCGGCAGCGTCATCGTATATCTCGGATTTAATATCGAGAACTTAGGCATTACATCGTCCCCGAACACATGACCTATTTTCAGCTTCTTTTCGTGATTGGTTATAACAGATCCGCCGTTCATTTCCGAGCCTGTGCCTGCCATAGTCAGAACACAGCCGACGGGAATGATCTCACAGTCCGGTTCTTCAAAGCGGATAAAATATTTTTCCCATGGATCGTCATTGCAGTTGACCGAAACTGATACTGCCTTCGAGTAATCGCATACCGAACCGCCGCCGACGGCAAGAATAAAATCCGCCTTACAGCCACGGGCAACGGCTACACCCTCGATCAGCTTGTCGGATGTAGGATTGGGCATGACACCCGGAACTTCCGTGACGTTCTTGCCGCACTCCTTCAGAACAGCGATGATCTCGTCATACAGACCGTTCTTTCTGATCGAACCGCCGCCGTAAACCAGCAGTACATTCTTTCCGTAGTTTCCGAGCTCATCCCTGAGGTATTTCAGCGAATCCTCACCGAAATAGAGCTTTGTAGGATTGTGATAAGTGAAATTTCCAAGCATTTTTGTTTACCTCCGTTTCAGTATGACAGTGTTACGGTGATATTTCCCTCACCGAACAGTTTTTCCAGTTCTTTGCCGCTCATGCTGTCGATATGTCCGAGCTTGGTATAGCTCCATGAATTTGAGTTATAGAATATCGTCATCTGATTGCCCTGATACAGCATTATATCGCCCGCTTCGGTCACAACGCTCTCATCGGTTTTCGTAAGCGCCCACGGCAGCTTTCCTACCTTTTCAAATCCGCCGTATTCATTCAGCGTCACGGTCACCGGTCCGGATTTCAGCTTCTCCGCAAGCTCTCCCGCAGCGGCTGTGCCGGCAAGCGAAGCTGTAAGCTCCGTGCCGCCGACAGATATTTTCAGCTTCATATCTTCATTCCTTTCTTTCAGCGGAAGTGTGTCGTACCACTCCTTTACATCGGATTTTGCCGCGTCCGCGGGAAAACGCTTGCCTTTGAGAAGATTTCCGACAGTCACAAGCTCCGAGATGTTTTTCTCGCTTGTCCCGATACCGCTGCTGCCCGATGTGCAGAAAGGGATAACAGTCTTGCCGGACAGATCATAGCTTTCAAGGAATGTGTCTATAATGCGCGGTTCCTCTCCCCACCATATCGGATAGCCAAGGAAAACGGTATCGTAGCGATCAAGAGAAGGAACAGGGTCTGCTATCGCCGGGCGAACGCTTTTGTCATTCTGCTCCCTGTTGGCACGGCAGTTATCGTCCTGATACCTTATATCATCGTCAGTGTAAGGAACAGCCGCTTCTATTGCAAAGCTGTCTGCACCGGCGATCTCTGTCAGGTATCCGGCTATCTTCCCGGTATTGCCAGTGCGGGAGAAATATATTACGAGCGTACCGTTCTCCGGGCTTTCCGGCGTTTCCGCCGCTTGCTCCTGCCGTGCGGATACCGGCTGATCAGTCCGGACTTTCGGCTGTTCATTGCTGTCTGTCCGGGCGCCTCCGCAGGCGGCGAATATTACAGTGCCTACAAAAGTAAGCAGCATTGCAGCCAGCTTTTTCATAGGTCTCCTCCTTTTTCAGTACACCATATCAGATTGTCGAGCTTATCAAGCACAGCCTGTTTTTCATGTATCGTATCAAGCAGTGCGTTCCTGACTTTCCGGAGAGTGCGCACCTTTTCAGCACAGCAGCAGTTGTTACCGCATCGTTCAAGGAATGATTCTAACTCTGCTTCTGTCATTCCGGAGCTTTTCAGAAGGTCGGCAAGCTCCTTATCGGTTATTTCGGGTATCGTCACTTTCATAGGGTCACCTCCGCAAAAGAAAATGAGTACAGCACCTTGTGTCTGTACTCATTATAGCATAATTTTCCCGATATGTAAAATACTTATATTTTATACTTCGGTATGCAAAGAATGTATAGTTTTGATGTATTCAAGGAATTTCCCTGCTGCGCCCGCATACGGACTTAATTTCTTCCACGCAAGCACCGAAGTCATGGAAAGCTCCGGCTTCAGCGGGCGGAAAGCAAAACGTGACGGATCCAACATATCCACCGCTCCCTCAACAGCCAGAACACAGGCTATACCGCGTTCGGCAAGTGGTGCGGCATTATCTATCAGATTGAATGTCGTAACAATGTCAAGCTCCGAAACGGGATATTTCAGCCATTCTTCGATCTCTCCGCGCAAAGCGGTGCGGCTCGTGACCGCAAGCGGAAGCTCTTTCAGCTGTCGGCTGGTCACAGCTTTTTCGGCAGCAAGCCTGTGACCGGCAGGCAGAAGAACGCCCCACACTTCCTTTGTAGGCAGGCGCAGATAATCGAACTTCTCGATATCTATCGGCTCCAGCAGGAAACCGAAATCAAGCAGTCCGTGTTCAAGACGTTCCTTGATATTGTCGGCAGTACCCGTTATTATCTCAAAGCTGACAAGCGGATAACGTTCGCGGAAATGCGCTATCAATCCGGGAAGTATTTCAGCTGCTTTCAGTCCGCCGCTCCCGACGGAAATAACACCGCTTACCTCCTCCTGCTCACGGAACTCGCTGTCTATCTTATTCATAAGCGATACGACTTCTTCGGCTCGTCTGCGGAGCATAACGCCCGAATCGGTAAGAGTGAGCCTCTTGCCCCGGATAAATAAAGTGGTATGCAGCTCGTCCTCAAGCTCCTTCATCTGGCGGCTGAGCGTCGGCTGTGTCACATGAAGCACTTCGGCGGCTCTTGATATATTTTCCTCACGAACGACTGTGAGAAAGTATTCCAGCAATCGCAGTTCCATTTGTTCCCTCATCACAATGCGGCGAACGCGCCGCCCCGTACTCCGCGGTCATACTCTTCTATGGACAGGTGCAGTGGTCGTATCTCATTGTTCTCTGCTGAGACAAATCACAATTGCGGCGAACGCGCCGCCCCGTACTCCGCAGTCATACTCTTCTATGGACAGGTGCATTGATCGTATCTCACTGTTCTCTGCTGAGACTGATCATATTTATAACAGTGAATTCAGGTACTCAACAAGCTTTTCTCTGTCATAATAGCTATCCTTCTTGGTGAGGTAGATATCCGGATCTGCGCCGCGGTCAATGTCATAGAACGAGCCGTTCTTCATGAAGCTCAGGCGGTTCGGGCTGGAAATTCTGACAGCACCGCCCGTCGCGGTAGTCACCCACTGTACCGAGCAGGAACCGCCTCCGCTTGTCTCACCGATAAGCGAAACATCGGAACTCTGTTTGAGCATACTCGGAACAAGGTTTCCGCATGAGAAGCTGACGCTGCTTTCGAGGCAGTAAAGGTTAAGTCCCTTGCCTGCAAGAGTATCCTTGCTGTTGAACTTGCCGTCAAAATTCGTATCGGCAATGTAAGCGTTTGTTACAAATGCTCCTGTAAACGAATCCTGAATGCTGAGATTTGTCCTGCCAAGGAATGCCGCTAATGTGTAAACCGCAGTATCGGCAGATCCGCCGCTGTTGCATGATAGATCAAGAACAACGTTCTTTATGGGGCTGTCCTTCCTGAGTATCTGCTGAACGGAATATGCGATTATACCCATTGTATCTTTCGCATCGGCAGTGGGAGCCTTTTTATAATAATCGACTCCTTCGGGAATAGGCACAAATGCATCAAATGTGATGAATGCAGTATCACCGACTTCTTCATAAGCGGGAACGCCGTCGGGATAGAATTTTGCTCTGACCGTCTTATATCCATTACCAAGCACAGCGTATGCATCTCTCGACGGACCTTCACCGTCTGTCTCTATGAGCTCTTTTCCGAAATTAAATCCGGTCGCGGGGCTTGACATACCGTACTTGGTATGAATATCGTCGAGATATCTGGTCACAAGATCATATACCGCGGTATCCATCTTTTTCGGATCCTGTGAGAGCATCATCGACTTAAGTCCTGTGTTCGTCATGAGCTTATCAAAACTGTCGATGTTATGTATCTCTTTCAGACCGTAGTGTGTATCAAGTGCTAAGCAAAGTTCGTTATAGTTGAATTCTGTGAGTGCCTTGCTTATCTTGTCCTTCTTGGATTTTTCCCTGAAATAGAGCTTGCCGAGCGCCGTGATATTGTTTTCTGAATCCATCATGGTGCTGCAGTTCCCGAAAAAGAGAGACTTGCCGTTATACATTACCGATAAGCCTACGTTATAAAGGAATATGTCACTGAATGTCTGTATCGGTATGAGGTACTTATCGCCCTTGCGAACGAGGTCGATGTTATATGCTCCGAGATCAAATGTAACATCGCTTCCGTAACGTTCGTTATTGGATGAAGTGAGCCTCTTGATGTATGTAGGTTTTCCGTTTTCATCCGTAGTCTTGACACCCGTCAGTTCCATGATCGAGCTGTCTGTACCGAACTGACCGAATGCATTATAGTCCACGAAATATATGGTATCATCAGCGAAGTCAATGACGCACGGATATTCATGCTCTCTTGTAAGAGTTACCTTGTTTCCGCTTACTTTCATATCTATCTTGAAATCCGATAAACCCTCAATATTCATCAGAAAGCTCAAGTATCCGAGAAGCTCTTCCAGCTCCATATACGGGATATCCGTTCCGTTCACAAAGTACACATTGGACGGATTTTTTATTGAAGGATCAGCAAAATAGAAATTGACCTTTTTCCCCTTCACCGTGTAAGACTTTGTCTTGCTTGCAGTTGTGGATACTGTCGTGTTGTCCGCATACGCTGCAACATTGAGTGCTGCTGTCGAGGTCGTGAGCATCATCGCGCATACAAGAGCCGCGCTGACGCTTCTTTTCAGTTTCTTATTCATAGCATTTCCTTTCCGGGGCATTCTGCCTCCTACACTGCCTGAACGAATTTTCTACTTGATATACTACCACAATTTGGTGAAAATGTCAAGCAAATTGCATTTTTTAAGCCGGTTTTGTGCATATTCACAATTGCGCTGGTTGATTGAGACCCTTCCAAAGAGAATAAACAGCGATACGCGGCTGTTTGTACCGAACGATTTGGATTTTAACATGACTTGCGTGATACGACACAAAAATCCGCCCTCAGATGAAACTGCAGGCGGATTTGCGGCGGGGCGTTCCCAGCGGTCTGTGCCGAACGGTTTAGATTTTATGATAACTCCGGTGATACGGGTGAAGAAATAACCCGCCTACGGAAAACCATAGGCGGATTCGCGGCGGGGCGTTCCCCGCTGTATGTACCGAACGGTTTAGATTTTATGATAACTCCGGTGATAC
>CACZGM010000095.1:0-12663 GCA_902780695.1 uncultured Ruminococcus sp.
CACGGACAATTCTCTGTAAATATCTCGAAACCTGGAATTACCAAAGGTCAGCACTGGCACAACAGCAAGTGGGAATTCTTCATTGTTGTCAGCGGGCACGGCTTGATACAGGAGAGAAAGATTGGTACTGATGAAGTGATAGAATTCGAAGTCAACGGAGATCATATCCAGGCAGTTCACATGCTTCCGGGATATACGCATAACATAATAAATCTTTCTGACACGGAGAATCTGGTAACTGTTATGTGGGCGAATGAGATTTTTGACCCCAATCACCCCGATACATTCGGAGAAACGGTATAATAAACAAGCAAGAAAGGATTACCAATTATGTGCGGAATAGTAGGTTTTACAGGCACCCACCAGGCAGCCCCCATACTGCTTGACGGGCTTTCAAAACTCGAATACAGAGGCTACGACTCAGCGGGTCTTGCTGTCCGTGACGGCGAAAAGGCAGCAGAAGTAGTTAAGGCAGTAGGCAGGCTCAGAAACCTTGCCGAAAAAACAGACGACGGAAAAGCGCTCCCTGGCACCTGTGGCATAGGTCATACACGCTGGGCGACTCATGGCGAACCGTCGCAGACAAATGCCCACCCCCATGTTTCGGGCAACTGCACGGGTTCGGGTTCCGGCAAAGTGGAATCCGAAGTCGTTGGTGTTCACAACGGCATCATTGAGAATTACAAGGAACTCAAACAAAAGCTCGAACACAACGGATATGCGTTCTACAGCGACACAGACACAGAAGTTGCAATAAAGCTCGTTGATTACTACTATAAAAAGTATCTGCATGACCCCATTGACGCGATATCCAAGACAATGGTTCGTGTTCGCGGCTCGTATGCGCTGGAACTGATGTTTGCAGACCACCCAGGTGAGATATGGGTAGCCCGCAAAGACAGCCCCATGATAATCGGAGTTGCAGACGGCGAAACATACATCGCCTCCGACGTTCCGGCAATTCTGAAATACACCCGCACTGTATATTATATCGACAATCTCCAGTGTGCGAAAATAACTCCCGGTGAAGTTCATTTCTATGACCTAAACGGCGATGAAGTAACTATCGAACCCACAGAGATCAAGTGGGATGCCGAAGCTGCCGAAAAGGGCGGTTATGAGCACTTCATGATAAAAGAGATTCATGAACAGCCTAAAGCTGTCGGTGACACTCTCAATTCCGTTATCAAGGACGGCAAGATCGATCTCACAGAGATCGGACTTTCAGATGAGCAGATCAAGGAAATCTCCTCAATCACAATGGTAGCCTGCGGTTCTGCATGGCACGTCGGTATGGCTTGCCAATATGTCATAGAAGACCTTACAAGGATTCCCGTGCGCGTAGAGCTTGCAAGCGAATTCAGATACCGCAGACCTATCCTCGATCCGAAGCAGCTTGTAATTCAGCTTGTAATTGTTATTTCGCAGTCCGGAGAGACAGCAGATACCCTTGAAGCCCTCCGCCTTGCAAAGCGCAGTAACATCAAAACATTGGCGATCGTCAATGTCGTTGGTTCGTCTATCGCACGCGAAGCCGATAATGTATTCTACACTCTTGCCGGACCGGAGATCGCAGTTGCGACTACAAAGGCATACAGCGCTCAGCTTGCAGCGGGTTACTCGTTAGCAGTGCAGTTCGGAAAAGTTCGCGGAACGATAACCGAAGAAGAATACAGCAAGTACATAGAGGAATTGCAGTCAATTCCCACAAAGATAACGAAAATTCTCGAAGACAAAGAACGCCTGCAGTGGTTCGCTGCAAAGTTTGCACATATCCAGGACGCTTTCTTCATAGGACGCGGCATTGACTACGCAGTCGGACTTGAAGGCAGCCTCAAGATGAAGGAGATCAGCTACATTCATTCCGAAGCTTATGCTGCCGGCGAACTTAAGCACGGCACGATCAGCCTTATCGAGAACAACACACTTGTCATCGGAATCCTCACCCAGAACGAGCTGTATGAGAAGACAGTGAGCAACATGGTTGAGTGCAAAGCCCGCGGTGCTTACCTCATGGGACTTGCATCTTACGGCAAGTATGAAGTCGAAGACCAGTGCAACTTCGTGACCTACGTTCCCACGATCGACCCGCACTTCGCAGCAAGCCTTGCGGTTGTTCCTCTCCAACTTCTCGGATATTACATCTCTGTCGCAAGAGGACTTGACGTTGACAAGCCGAGAAACCTTGCAAAGAGCGTTACAGTAGAATAAACACACAAAAACACCCCGTCCGGCATTGCATTAAGCAATACCGGACGGGCATTGTTATTATACTGGATTTATCATTCTCAGATACATCTCAGCCATAGCCTCGGCAATGACAGCTTTGCTTTTCTCCTCATTGTCCGTGTAAAGGATCACCTTTTTCGGCATTCCTTTTCTTGGTTCAGATGTATCTTCCCTTTGCTGCGGAACGATTTTCCCGCAGCAGGGTTCCTCTATATGTATATTCATCGCATTGTCCTCCAACAAATGATATTGTCGTTGAAAGACTTTTATGCAGATACTTTTCGCCTTTATTGATATTTCTATTAATTTTTAAATGATAACGCGGAGATCAATAATTAATTTGATACTTAAATTATGATATAGCTTTGATTGTTTTAATCTGAGATTCGGGAGATGACATAAATTCCCGATTTCTCCTTGTTTGTTGCTCTGAAATCAAGACCGTTCTCTGCGAAAATTTTGTTCAGCTTGTCTTCCTGGTACATCACAGCCCCACGATGCCATTTCTTTCCGGTGAGTCTCGTCAGCAGATCATCAAACTTTTTGCAGAACTCGATGTACTCTTCTTTCCCGAGTTCTTTGCCCTCGAGCGAATCGAGATAGTTTATGAGCTCATTTCGTTTGGTCTGCTTAGTTTCTTTTAGTATGTCCTGGCACTCTCCGAGAGTGTGACCAAACAGCTCAGCCTGATGCGCCAGCAGCGACTGTTCGCCGTATTTGTCAACTTCCCAGAGGACGTGACGGAGGTATCGCCGCAAGTTCAAGAGCTTCTTCCGCGCCAACCGGTTGTAGCAGAGCTTGCCGTTCCTGCTGTAAATGCGCCCCGCTTTGATTTCCTCAGCGAGTTCATCGTTTCGACTGCTCACTTCCGCGTCACTGGCTTCAACGAGCTCCTTCATTCTTTGAAGAGGTTCATCGACACGAGTGATGAGGAGCTCCTTGACCCGACTGATATTGAGGTTGTGGAGATACAGATTGAATCTGTCATTTCCCCTCTTACGGCCGACAAACTGGACTGCCTGCACAGGATCCCAGACATCGATAACGACGTTCTTAAGCTCTCTGTCGTTTACGTTTGTGCCGACATCGAGAATGGCAGTCGTTATAAGGACGCGGCAGTTGAACCTTTCGAAAAGCGATATGCTTTGCTTCTCCTCAAGGGCGCTGTCCGTCATTTTGTAACCCTCGGTTTCGCGATAGACGAATTCCGCGCCTTGGATTTCAGCTTTGAGCTTTTCGCCCAGCTCCTTGCTGCTGACCAGCATTATCCACTTCGACTCGGACGAATTGATTCTTTTTATTAAATCGTCGTATTCGTCGAAGAAGAAAAAATCTGCATTCTGCTTCAGAGGTGCGCTGATGAAGACCTTGTCATAGCGGACATCTGGGTACTCCAAGGTTTTACAGTGGTATCCCTCGATAACTTTCCGCTTGCCTGTTCGAGGAATTGCCTTTGTTATCGGCTCGAAACAATCACAGTCGGTAGCAGTCATGAACACCAATATAGCGTTCGGGAACTGCCTGATCAGTCCTGGCATGAAATTCTCGGGCTGTGATGAGAACAGCGCGTCCGATGTCAGCCAGTGGCACTCATCGAGATAAACAACTACCTTGTTTTTACCGTCAAACACATCGCGTCTGAACTTGCTGTTTCTTTCATAGACCTGCGCAAGTCCTTGATATGTCTCGAAGAAAACGAAGTTGTCGATGCTCTTGAGTGGATCAAGAGATTCGGGCGAGTAATTTTTGTACTCGCTGCCGAGTTTTTTCGCAACGCTCAGTTTCGTTTGTCGCATGAGCTGCTCGCGTGGAGAAACATACAAAACCTTGTACCCTTCACACTTGAAATAACCGAGCGAATCGCGAAAAGATTTCGTCTTTCCGCAACCGCACCTGACATTCTCGAAGATCACATCTCCCAGGGCCCAGCGCTTGAAGCTCTCACCGAAGACATCGCTGAAGTACTTGCCTTCCGGCACGACGATCGTCTGTGAAGCATACTTGTCGTGTCGTGCAAACTGCACCTTCGGATCGACATCGTACGGATTTGCGATCGGTGCAAGGACGATCTTGGGTTTGTTCGGCTTTTGGATGTTGACCAGATGTTCAACGCCGCAGCCTTCTTTTCGCAGAAACGCGTGCGTACTTTCGATCAGTTCCTTTGGGGGTGAATTTATTTTCTTCGGCATAAAAATGCCTCCTTTCATAAAATATCCGAATCCGGGCAATTTCTCACCCAGCCTCGGATTATGTATGTAATCCCGCTATGCGGTGATTAACCAAAATCAGGCATACCGAATGCCTTTAAATTTTCTCCTGTCAAATCCGAGAGCTGCATTTCTTTTGCGAAAACGGCCATAATAGCGAAAACATCTGTCATATCCGCGAAAGGGCTTATGTGTTTGCCGGGATTGTCTGTTTTTGACAGAATCGAAATCCAGCTGTCTGTGAGGAGATGTGTGCCTTCCTTTGAATTTTTTAAATCCAAATTTTCGTATAGAAGAAAATGTGTTTCGTCCGAAAGACGAGCAAGCTGAAGAGAACTCCCAACTACACACTCTTTCAAATCTGTGCCTTCAAGGTCATAGACCTTCCGGAGCTGTTTCTCAAACATATCAGCTGATTGGTACACCACGTCTTTTGTGATGTACAGTGGATCTCCGTCAAAAGTCAGCTTCGTAAGATTTTTGCAAGGCTGATGGCCGGCTCTATTCACACAGCCTAATGTGATTTCTCCCGATAGTCGGATGTAGTTCTTGCAATACATGTCAAGCAACATCTCAAGGAAATCACCGTTGCTCAAGTGCAAGGTTTCAGCCATATCTCTGATGGTGTCCGCAACGATTGGCTTCATACGGAACGTGACCGGCTTTCTCTCTTCGTCTGGTTTTAGAATCTTTTCGTCCATTTTCATTCAACACCTTCAACATTTTTCGTTTATGTGTACATATACAGCGCTTGTGTACGCATATTTCAACATAGCGTGTACGTCTTTCGTTCATATCATACCACAGATTTAGGCGTTTGTCAACATTTTTTTCGAAAAAAAATAAAAAATTTTGTTTTTTATACCATTATAATATATAAAAGGGCGCTTCCCGTTTTCGCAGGAAGCGCTCTTTGTTAATTGGCAAATTCTGATGGATGGGTACTTAAGAATCGTGGATTAAAGTCAAAAATGTAGTAGCAGCAGGTACAAAGCACCCAGACTTCGCTTTTATCTTTGATAAGCTCAAGCTGCTTTTCCAAAATTTTTATATCGTCCGGACGGTCTGATCTGCTTTCGCCGGAAATAAGGCTGCCCTTGAAGAGATTTTGGCTTATTAAGATATCACACTCGTCTTTGGTAACAGCAAATTTTGAATAATCATGATTCCTGTTTTCGCGGTTTACCCTCATCTTGTATAAACCTTCACTGAGCTCAGACATAGTAGCTGATCGTTTATAATAATCAGGATCGGGAATCGCAGTCATATGGTAGAACGATTCCACCATCGGATAATTTATGTAAAGCTTACCCATATCAGAGGATTCATGAAAAAATGCCTGCATTCTTCTGACCTTATCCTCGTCAAAGCTGTGAGATTGCGGATCGAGATCAAAGATCAACAGTATATCCGAATATAACGGATCGAACAACGATTTCTTTTCATTATCTTTTTCCCGTCCGCGCAATACCTGCAGGATATCCATACTATTCGGATCTTCATCCTCAAACATTTCTTTGTAGAGAGTATAGATATCTGTATTGTACGATACGATCTCATGTCTGTCGCTGAGACCATATATATCCAGTAAACGCTTCATAAGCCGCACATCGGTTCTTTCGCCTTCAACTATCACAAGTATCTTATTTCGGTTTTTACTCATCAAATTCACCGCTTAAGTATAATTTTTCAAGATTATGTCCTTCACGAAGCTCTCTGTCGGTAGCGTTGACCAATGAAGTCATCTGATTATTAGCAAGGACAAAGTAACAATCGGGGCGCATTATTCTGTTTGAAAGCAGATTGGTATTATGAGATGTAATGATCACCTGTGTGTTTCTCATCTCCTCAAGCATCTTAACCAGAGTTTCCGACAATTCATAATGATAGTAAGCATCAAACTCATCTATGAACATAAGCGAAACGTTTTGGCAGGTCTTATACCAGTAGAAGAACGAGTACAATGCTTTTGTGCCGCTGGAAGCTACCTTGAAAAAAGGAAGCAGGGAATTTTTTCTGACGTATAGTCTTTTCTGACCGTCGACATCTTCTTTTATAACAGGATCATCTTCTACACCTGCTTTTCCGAGGAATTCCCTGAATTCTTCCAGCAGATCATTTTCAAATATAAAATCATAATAATCAGAAGCACTTCTTTTATATCCGATATATCTTTCCTCATCGAGACTCCGGAACCACAGCATTGATGAAACAAATCTGATCATTTTCCGGAGCGGGTGAGTATCCGGTAGAGAGATATTATTGACTGCATATCTGAGAACCGAGTCAACGCCTTCAAGTTCGGTATTCAATGTCGGAGCCAATTGCTTTAATTCTGTAAAATTGCTTATTCTAGTCTTATGATCATACTCGAATAACTCTTTTCCGTTTATATAAAGCTTTTCATACAGCAAAGATCTGTTTTTATCCTTTAAGTATTCATAATCGACAGTATCGCCGTCAAAATCAAAGACATAGTGGAAATACGCACTTTTACTCTCTGCGTCGGCGTTCAGGTAGTAAGAGTACAATCCCGGAGTTACATTTTTCTCTGTAAGATGAGAGACTATATCAAATATTGCAAGTCCGAGGTTTGTTTTGCCGGAAGCATTTTTCCCGTAAACAATGATCTTGCTCAGCAAGCCGTTTGTTATACAGGATTCGTTGAATTTATAATCGTGAACGTCAGAAAAGTCGATTCCAAACATTTTGTCAAAGTTTTTAAACCTCTTAGCCTCAAACAGTCTCAACATGTAACATCATCTCCTTGGGTTTAATTATACACTATGGACAGTGTAATGTCAACAATCTGCCGTAATTTTTTTACGGCAGATTGCGACAGTTATCTGCGACTATCGTTATTACTGTCATTCAACCGAATCCGGATTCTTTTCTGCCCACTTCTCCGAATACTCCTTGAACTCCCTTTCCCATAGCTCCATAGAGGGGCATCCGCTCTCCATATTCACCCATGTAATGCCGAGCTGTTTTGAGACTCCGACACTGGGGCCAAGCTCGGATTTGGTGATGCCTTTATCGGCAAGGTAGTCTTCAAGTATCCGCCGGTGAAGCAATTTGAAAAAGTGCCAGCCACAGTAACAGGACGTCCGGTTCTCATTAACGGAAGCCAAATATCGCCGGAGTTGACTGACATCTATCGTCTCGAAATCGAATTTTCCTCTCTCTATGCGGGATACAGAGGATTGGTGGATACCGGACTTCCTTGCAACCTCTGCTGCGGTCATGTTATGGGATAGGCGCAAAGCAGTCAAAGCCTGTCCGAGTTCCTTTGACGAGGTAATACTTCTGAAATCCCACTTTTGGCTCAAAAGCGCAGTTTTATCGGCTTCGACCCTGCAAGTAGGTACAGCACAGGATTCCGTTGTACAATGACTGTAGTATCGGTGATGCTCGCGGCAAGTTTCGCAAGGGTATTACCCGTGCAGTTCGCAACGAGCATCACGTCCGTCATATCCATGGGGCCTATCGGCTCCGCGTCTGCTATCGTGTGTATCACGTCCCTGCCGCACATAGCCGCGAGCCTTTCGCGATGCTCCGCGGCATTGCCGAATCGGGTGTCCGTTTCGTAAGCATTGAACGACATTACCGGCACGACCGTGCAGCCGAGCGAAAGCAGTCTCTCCAGCGCGGCAAAACAATCCGAAAAGGTGCAGAACGAGCCGCACATTGCAAACCCGACTCTTACTCCCTTAAGTACCTCCATTTTCCATGCTCCTTTCCGTAAGTATATTCTCGATCGTTCCGGCGATGATATGCCCTGCGGTAAGCGGAGCCGTCCTTCCGGGAAGACCTCCTGCCGCTGTCACACGGAAATGTGTCTCTCCTGCGGTACAAGGCACTGACGAAAGTTCGATGAGCGCCGCATCTGTCCGCACCGCCCCGGCACGCTCTCCGGCAAGTATCTGCGCGGGAACGGTATTAAGAATGATATCCGCTTTTCCGAGCGCGCTGCGCAGCGATGTTTCGTCTCCGAAATCGACAGCGGTATATCCGCACGCCCGTATCCACGCAAGATCGCATCTCTTTCTTGCCGCTGCGGCAACGTCCGCGCCGAGAGCGGAGAAATACCGCGCAGACAGCTTTCCTATCCTGCCGAAACCAAGAACCAGCACTGAAGACCCACGGATCGTGCGCGGTAGTTCGTTTACGGCTATACCTACAGCTCCTTCGGCGGTAGCCTGCGCGTTGAGAACGGCAAGTTCCTCGCGTTCAAGATAATCGTAAAGCGCGAAACGGTTCTGTGCGCAAAGGCTTTTCAATTCCGCGGGCGCACGTCCGGCAAATACTGTTCCGCCGCTGTTCAGTATCTCCGCGATCCCGCCGCAGCTTTTTACAGCGTCTCCGGTCATTATCGGCAGCACGGCTATGTCGTATCTGCTGCCCTCGCGGTGCTGCGGAAGAAAGCGGTGCTCCCCGAGACCGCAAAGATAGCAGCTGTACCGCGCGGAAAGCGCTTCCGCCGCATATATCATGCGCATATCTCCGCCTATAAAAACGATGTTTGTGTTCATTGTGTTTTTCCTCCGATCGTCGGGAATAATTCCCGCTGAAATATAATATGATACGGAGAAGGGAAGTGTGAAGAAAAAGCTATTTTACAATGCACAATTAACAATTGATGTGTCGGCTGCGCCGACGGATCTGAAAAGTACAGAACGGTGTATGCCTGGCAGGTGCGGCTTTACGGCTTGTGTCCGGGAAACGGAATGTTTTAATTGACATTTTCCGCAAACTCTGCTATACTTAAATTGCTTTCCGTCACGTCTATGGCGTGAGGAACTTCAAGAATACAGGAGAATAACAGATGTTCAAAAAAATATTATGTACAGCGGCGGCAGCGTTACTTGCGCTTACGGCTTCCGGGTGCGGGAACGCGGAAACTCCCGCTTCGGGAAATACCGGTAACGGTGAAACGAATGTCGGCTGTCTTTCCTGTCTCGGACTCGATGAGGACGGAGTACGGAAATGGACACAGGATACAGCCGAGGCAGAGGGCAGAGACCCGTCCGCCGTCAATAACAGCAATATCATATTCTTTGACAATACGGACTCAATGGTAATGGCTGTGAAATCCGGAAAGATCGACTGCATTTCCACAAGCTATAATGTCGGACAGTACATAGTCAACCGGAACGATGATCTTGAACTGGTTGACAATAATTACCCTGCGATACTCGGATACTCCATGGCCTTGCCGGAGAGCAGATCTGACGAAGCGAAGCTCATTGACAAGGCTATCGCCGATATGAAGGAAGACGGTACCATTGACGCTCTTGTTGAGAAGTACATAACCGGACTCGGCAGCAGCGATCCTGAGCCGACCGGATTCGTGACCAAGGAAGGCAGAGATACCATAAAGGTAGCGGTGACGGGAGATATGCCGTCAATGGATCTGATACTTGCGGACGGGACACCGTCCGGATTCAATACAGCTTTTCTTTCGGAACTATCCGGGCGCATAGACAGAAATATCGAAACGGTGAGCGTGGAAGCAAACGCCCGCGCGACCGCTCTTGCTTCCGGAAGGGTCGATGCTATATTCTGGACGCGCGGAACCTATGACAAGAACGGAACCACGCTGAAGTATCTGCTTGACAGGATAGACGGTATCTGCATGACAAAACCGTATCTTATGGACAGAAGAGTTATGGTTAAATTGAAGAGCAAATAACAAACAGCTTGCTGTGAGATCACAGCAAGCTGTTTCTGTCTGTTATAACTTTTCTGACAGGTCCGGAGCCTTTCTCTTAATTGTGGATATTGATGCTGCCGCTGGCGATATCGCCGTCAACTGTGTGTATATTGCTGCCGCCGGTGATCGCCCCGGAAACGGAGTTGGTGTACTTGACACTTGCGCCGTCAAGGTCAACGTTCATGCTGCCGGAAAGACGCTTGAGAGATGTGCTTACTCCGGAGCCTGCCGGGAGAGTAACATCTGCCTTGCCGCTGAGCAGCTTTATGCTGAGATCATCGTCCCATTCCGCGTATGTCATTATGAGCTTGCCGGAAGCGAGATCACCCTTTACTTTGCCGGAGATGCCGTTCAGAACGACCGATCCGCTCGCAAGTCCTACATCGGTGTCGTCTGCCTTGAAGCCTGTCATCTCGATAGATCCGGAAGCCGCCTGAATGTTGATATTGTCGGTCTTTTCGCCTGTGCAGTTGGTGAGTATCATCTTGCCGGAAGCTATGTTGATATCTATATCCTCGGCATACATTCCGAGCTCAAGGGTGCCGCTCGCTACATTTGCCTTGAAGTTGTCGGAGGTCATCCCGGAAGAAACGATCTTTCCGGAAGCGAGGTTTATGTCGATCGAATTGTAAAGTGTCTCCGGTATTGTGAGAGTGAGTGTCGAGCTCATAGACGAACCGAAGTTGAAGAGGTTGATTCCGATGTTCACTTTTTCATCCAGAGAGAGGGTCCCGTCATTGAGCTGAGCTGTGAAGCTCAATGGCCTGTTGCCGGTTTTATATACGACTTCCACTTTGTCGGTGTCCGCGCAGATCACGTTTGCCTTGCAGCTTGCCAGCGATATCTTTATGTCGTCGAAGTCTGAAGAACTGAAGCTGCCGGTGTATTCCTTGTTCTGCTCGAAGTCGTATCTTATATTCGTCTGTCCGTCTCTGAAAAGAATTTCAGTATTTCCCATAGTTGCTCCTCCAAAATATATGCCGTCCATTATATGAACATTATTTCCGAACATACTGATATTGTAGTTTCCGTCCTGTACGCCGAGCGCCGCTACCGAGAAGCCGAACGCTATTGCGCTTACAAGGGCGATTATTCCTAAGATCAGAAGCCATTTTCCCGAAGTGCTCATTATACCTGTACCTCCCTGTATTTCTTGCCTATCTTTCTTAATACGTTATGTCCCGAGAATATTCTCGCATGGTGATTGATTATTGCTATTATTATGTTTACAAAGCCCTTTACCGATGCGATAGAAGCAATAAGCAGCATTCCGCCCAGCGACGTTACCAGCAGTCCGAGGAATATCAGGCTCGCCGGTGCAAATCCGGTCACTATCACGCCGCTCATATTCATGAAGCAGGACATTATACCGGCTATCAGCACCGCCAGACCCGATGTGAGGAATGCTATCGTTACGCTCATAAGTGAGATTATCAGGCTTGCAAGCGTCGGTATCGCCCATGAATACACGAATAAGTCAAGACAGATTATGCCGACTATCTTTCCTGCGCTCGGGCTGAATTTCTGCGGCTGCGGCGCCGCTGTCTGAACATTTCCGTACTGCGGAGGCGGGGGAGCGCTGTACTGTGTGTCCGCACCGAACCCGGAAGCATCGGAACCTGTCTGTTTAGCCTGTGTGACTGTCGTTTCGGCAGCCGCGTCAATGCCGTCATCGTTTATGTACTGTTTGATTATTTCGTCGATATCGCCGAGCTTTCTGCAAACCTCGGCTTCCGACTCTCCGGCAGCCTCTCCGTCCTCGAAGTGCTGGCGGAAATCTGTGAGAATGTCTCTTGTGTCCGAAACATTATTATTCTCAAGAGCTATGCGGAGCCCTGTGAGAAATTCGGATTTAGTGTTGCAGATCATGATCTGTTTTCCTCCCCGTCAAGCAATCTGTTAATAGCGGCAGAGAAAGTCCGCCATTCCTGTTCCTGTTCTTTTTGTATCAGCCGTCCGCTGTCTGTGATGTTGTAGTACTTTCGCGGAGGTCCCTCCTGTGATTCGACAATGTACGAATCTATGCTTCCTGCGTCCTTCAATCGCTTCATGAGCGGATATATCGTTCCTTCCGTTATATGCATACAGTCGGAGATGATGTTCACCAGCTCATAGCCGTACCGGTCACCTCTGCATAGAATAGACAGCACGCACATTTCGAGCGTTCCGCGTTTAAGCTGTGTCTGCATAGTTCAGTTCCTCTCTGTTGTATTTACAAGGTACTTTGTGATGCAAGGTATCTTGTATGTTTAGATTATACCACACAGTACATTGTTTTGCAAGGTACTATGTGTACAAAATTGAAGGGGATTTTTTGGGCGCGATTGTGAATAAATAACAAAACTGCCGCATTTGTCCCCAAAACGCTGGGAAGCAGTCTGTCAGAATATCGGATTTACGGTATAACAATGTAATTAATGCGTCCTCAACAACTGCCTTATGGCAGTTGTTGTTCCTAAATCCGCAATGCGGATTCAGGAAAGCCTTGAAAATACACTTTCAGCGTATTTTCAA
>CACZGM010000095.1:12713-22590 GCA_902780695.1 uncultured Ruminococcus sp.
TTTGATTATTCTGGAATTTTCCTTGCACTTTTGCAACCGCGAACAGGCTTCAAGCTGCGCTATGAAGCCTGTTCACGATTGATGAGCAGACATTAATTACTATGCTGTTTTTCTGTTTCCATAAACTTTTTTCCCATATTTTGTAAAAAAGCATTGCAAAAAAACATCTTATGGTGTATAATATATTTTGTATTACTCTGCAAAGGGTAATTATTTTCGTGTCAATAATAATAGTATATATAAGCGGTACAGACCGCGGATACAATAAAGGGTGATAATTTATGCTGCATATCGGACTTGACGTAGGCTCCACGACTGTCAAGATAGCCGTTGTTAACGACAAGAACGAGTTCATTTACAAAAACTATCAGAGACACTACTCGGATATCAAGAAAACGCTTGCCGAGGTACTGCTCGGCGGTCTCGAAAAAGTTGACGATACAGAGATCACGGCTGCGGTCACGGGTTCCGGCGGCATCAACGCCGCAAAATGGCTCGATATACCGTTCATTCAGGAAGTCGAAGCCGGTGCCGTGGCTATCGAGGCGCTCATTCCCGATACCGATGTCGCTATCGAGCTCGGCGGTGAGGACGCAAAGATCACATATCTGCGCGGCGGCATCGAACAGCGCATGAACGGCTCATGTGCGGGAGGTACCGGCGCTTTCATAGACCAGATGGCGGCTCTGCTCAATACCGATATAACCGGGCTCAACGAGCTTGCTAAGGACTACGAGACCATATACCCGATAGCTTCCCGCTGCGGAGTTTTTGCAAAGAGCGACATTCAGCCGCTGCTCAATGACGGCGCGAAGAAATCCGACGTTGCGGCTTCCATTTTCCAGTCCGTGGTTAACCAGACCATAAGCGGACTCGCGTGCGGCAAGCCGATACGCGGAAAAGTCGCCTTCCTCGGCGGACCGCTGTTTTATCTGTCCGAGCTGCGCAAGCGCTTTATAGAGACGCTGAATCTTGCTCCGGAGGACGTTATCTTCCCGCCCGACGCGAACCTGTTCGTAGCGACCGGCGCGGCTCTCGCCGACAACCGGAAGACCGTTCCGATAGCGGGGCTCAAGGAAAAGATCGCGGCGCTCGGAAGCGTTACCGTACATGAGGTAGAGCGTCTTGCTCCCCTGTTCAGGGACGAGGAGGAGAAGCAGGCTTTCCTTGAACGCCACTCAAAGAGCGTGATACCCACCGCGGACTTCGCTTCCCACAAGGGCAGATGCTACCTCGGCATAGACGCGGGCTCCACCACAACAAAGGCGTGTCTTATAAACGAGAACGCGGAGATACTCTATTCTTTTTATAATAACAACCTCGGTGACCCGCTGAAATCGGTCATCGGCATACTTAAAGAAATATACTCGCTTATGCCGGAGGGAGCGTATATCGCAAAAGCCACGGCTACCGGCTACGGCGAACACCTTATAAAGGCGGCTCTCGGCGTTGACTACGGCGAGATCGAGACCATGGCACACTACAAGGCTGCCGAAAGGATACTGCCCGGCGTTGAGTTCATTCTCGACATCGGCGGACAGGATATGAAGTGTATGCGCGTCAAGAACGGCGAGATCGAGAGCATACTGCTCAATGAAGCCTGTTCTTCGGGCTGCGGCTCGTTCATCGAGAACTTTGCCGCCGCTCTCGGTATGACCAGCCGCGAATTCGCCGCGATAGGTCTCGAAGCGGAGCACCCGGTCGATCTCGGTTCCCGCTGCACGGTATTCATGAACAGCCGTGTCAAGCAGGCGCAGAAGGAAGGCGCGTCCGTAGCGGATATCTCCGCCGGTCTCAGCTACTCGGTAGTTAAAAACGCGCTGTTCAAGGTAATAAAGATACGCGACCCGAAGCAGATGGGTGAAAAGATAATAGTGCAGGGCGGTACATTCATGAACACGTCCGTTCTCCGCGCGTTCGAGCTTACCTGCGGACGTGAGGCGGTGCGCCCCGACAAAGCGGGACTTATGGGAGCCTACGGAAGCGCGCTTGTTGCAATGCAGCGCGACGACGGGACAGGTTCGACGATCTCGCCGCTTGAGACACTGGAGAATTTCACCATTCAGAAATCCACCGCCCGCTGCGGAAGATGCTCGAACAACTGTCTGCTCACAATAAGCAAGTTCTCGGACGGCAAGCGCTTTATCACAAACAACCGCTGTGAGCGCGGAGCCGGCACGGGCGCGGGAAAATCGTCCCTGCCGAATATGTACGACTTCAAGTTCAGGCGCCTGTTCGACTATTACAAGCCGCTTGACAAGGAGACGGCGAAGCGCGGCATCGTCGGCATACCGAGAGTGCTCGGAATGTACGAGAATTATCCGTTCTGGTTCACATTCCTCACCGAGCTCGGCT
This sequence comes from uncultured Ruminococcus sp., assembly GCA_902780695.1. Classification (GTDB taxonomy): domain Bacteria; phylum Bacillota; class Clostridia; order Oscillospirales; family Ruminococcaceae; genus Ruminiclostridium_E. The sequence goes on from CACZGM010000095.1 coordinate 15,069, forward strand.
ACAGCGTACTGCTTTCACCGAAATCCTCGCGTGAGATATACGATATGGGCATCGAGACGATGCCGTCGGAGTCGGTATGTTATCCTGCCAAGCTCTCTCACGGTCATATCGAATGGCTGCTCAAAAACGGTGCGGATTTCATATTCTACCCGTCACTTACCTACGAAATGGACAACGGCGGAAAGGGCGACAATCACTATAACTGCCCCGTTGTCGCAACATACAGCGAGGTAATCAAGAATTCCGTTCCGGCGCTGCGCGACAAGAACGTGCGCTTTATGAACCCGTTCCTGCCGATCTACGATAAAAAAGCAATGACCCGCCGCATAGTGGAGGAGTTCTCTCCTCTCGGAATAAGCGGTGAGGAGCTCGGCGCGGCTCTCGCGAAAGCGTATGCCGAGGACGCGAGATTCAAGGACGATGTACACAAGGAAGGCGAGCGCATACTTAAAATGCTCGAAGAAACGGGCAGGAAGGGCATAGTGCTTGCCGGAAGACCCTATCATGTCGATCCGGAGATAAACCACGGCATTCCGGAGATGATAACGGGCTACGGCTACGCGGTACTTACCGAGGACAGCATAGCGCACCTCGGAGAACTTCCGAGACCGATACGAGTAGTCGATCAGTGGATGTACCACACAAGGCTTTACAACGCGGCTGCTTTCGTATCGACGAGAAAAGACCTTGAGCTTGTACAGCTCAACAGCTTCGGCTGCGGTATCGACGCGGTAACGACGGACGAGGTGCAGGAGATACTTCAGGGCAGCGGAAGAATGTACACGCTGCTTAAGATAGACGAGGTAAACAACCTCGGCGCGGCGAGAATACGCCTGCGTTCGCTCATTTCAGTCATGGAGGAGCGCGAGCGCAGCGGATATGTCTCGGACAAGGTATATACCGGCTATAAACGGCAGCCTGTATTCACAAAGGAAATGAAGAGCCGCTACACGATACTCGCGCCGCAGATGGCACCGTATCACTTCGAGCTGCTCGAAGCCGCATTCAGATATTCGGGCTTTGACTTCATCGTACTCAAAGACTATTCCAAGCAGATAGTCGATACCGGACTTAAATATGTAAACAACGATGCCTGCTATCCGTCGATACTTACGGTCGGACAGCTGATGAACGCCCTTGAAAGCGGCAAGTACGATCTTTCAAAGACCGCTCTGCTGATAACGCAGACGGGCGGCGCGTGCAGAGCGACAAACTACATCAGTATGATAAAGAAGGCGCTCACGGACGGCGGCTACGGCGATACACCGCTGCTGTCGCTGAACTTCAACGGCTTCGAGAAGCAGCCCGGATTCAAGATAACTCCCGCGCTCGCTATACGCGCGTTCATGGGCGTTATCTACGGCGACGCGATCTGCCGCTGCCTGTACAGGGTGCGTCCCTACGAGATCGAAAAGGGAAGTGCGGATAAGCTGTACGAAAAGTGGAATAAATATCTGCGTGAGGATCTTAAGCATATCAGCTTCTCGCGTTACAGACAGAATTTGCAGCGCATGGTGAAGGAATTCAACGACCTGCCTGTATATGATATCGAAAAGCCCCGTGTCGGCGTTGTCGGCGAGATACTTGTAAAGTACAGCCCCGCCGCGAACAACGATGTTGTGCGCTTCCTTGAATCAGAGGGTGCGGAGGCTGTAGTCCCCGATCTTATGGGATTTATCTACTTCTTCTGCGACCACGCGAACTCCCGCAAGGAATTCCTTACCGTTTCCGGAATGAGGTATTATCTGAGCAACAAGGCGATAGCCCTGCTCGAACGTCTTGAAAAGCCTTTCATTGACGCGATAAAGGGTACGAAATTCGGCGGATTCACGCCTATATCGGAGATGCGGAAACTCGTTGACGGTATCGTCTCCACCTGCAATATTGCGGGTGAGGGCTGGTTCCTGTCGGCGGAAATGCTTGAACTGCTCGAAAGCGGAGTAAACAATATCATCTGTATGCAGCCGTTTGCCTGCCTGCCCAACCACGTTACCGGAAAGGGCGTTATCGGCGAACTGCGCAGACGCAACCCGGAATCAAACATCATCGCCGTTGACTATGACCCCGGCGCGTCTGAGGTAAATCAGATCAACCGTATAAAGCTGATGCTCACCGCCGCGCTCAAGAAGATACGCAACAAGGACAGCATCGCTATACCGGAAGCATTGGTCAAGGATCAGTATTCCGATCTTATCGGAAACAAGGCTGTGTGAGCAGGAATCAATAAACGTAAATGAAATTTACTAATTTTTTGAAAAAAGCTATTGACAAGTAAATTGAATTGTGCTATTATATAAATACAGTAAATGACATTTACTAAAAAGAAAAATCATCGGCATTCATTGGAAAGGTGAAAGTTATGGCTGAATTCAAGTTTACAGAAGCGGGTAAGACCGCGAGCCCGAAATCCGGCAATTCCGGAACAAAAGTCGGCGGTATAGTATTCGCTGTCATCATCATTGTTATTATTCTTTCCGTTCTGTTCAACTGCTTTACTATTGTGCAGGAAGGTTTCATCGGTGTTAAGTACCAGTTCGGAAGGATCATACAGGACGACCTCTCTGCCGGTCTGAATTTCCGCATACCGTTTGTGGAGGAGATAGAGCAGGTAGATATCCGTGACCAGATATATTCTGTAACGGCAGACGCTTACACAAGCGATACACAGAGCGTCAACGACCTCCAGCTCAAGCTCAACTACCGCTATTCAAGCTCCATGCTTTCGAGCATAATCCGTGATACCGGCATAAACAACGTCGAGAACAAGCTCCTTGTCCCGAATGTTGCGAAGATAGCGAAGGACGCTATCGGTAAGGTAAAGGCGGAGGATCTTGTACAGACACGTTCGCAGGTCCAGGCTTCCATTCAGAACGAACTCACGAATGTACTCAGCCCCTACGGCATAATCGTTACCGCGTTCGCTATCGAGAACCTTGATTTCGACCCCGCTTTCGAGGCTTCGATACAGGAAAAGGTAATAGCCGCTCAGGACGCTCTCAAAATGGAGAACAAGACCCGTGAGAAGGAAGAGGAAGCAAAGCAGATAGTTATAGCCGCACAGGCGGACGCAGACAGCCAGGTTGCTATCGCAAAGGCTGAGGCTGAGGCTATCGCGCTCATCGAGGAGCAGCTTGCAAACAGCCCGAACTATATCGACTACTACAAGCTCCAGAAGTGGAACGGTGTGCTCCCGCAGGTAGTAAGCGACGGTGTGAATCCGTTCGTGACCATAACCGGAAGCCAGCCTGCACAGACAAGCACGCCCGCTTATTCGTACACGCCTCCGACCAATCCGGCTGTCGGCAATACCGAAGAATAACGGCATAAAAAAATCATAACAAAGCACAGCTTTACGCGCAGAAATGCGCGTAAAGTTTGTGTTGTTTATTTTTATTTATGATGAAAAACTGAAAGGATACTTATGGATAATACGGAACTCAAAAGAAAAGCGCTTGAAAGATTTTTCGCAAGATCGAACAATATGCAGAAAAAGGCGATATTCCGGACAGAGGGCGCTGTGCTTATAATCGCGGGTGCGGGGAGCGGAAAGACTACCGTGCTGTGCAACAGGATAGCAAATCTCCTGCTGTTCGGTGACGCATACCACAGCAGCTATACACCGCAGTGGAGCGAGGACGAGAAGCTGTTTCTCACCGATTACGCAAACGGGATCATCGCAGACGGCGAGGACACCGCAGAGCGTCTTTCCGGGCTTATCGGGCATAACAAGGCTATCCCGTGGAAGATACTCGCCGTGACTTTCACAAATAAAGCCGCCGCCGAGCTAAAAGAAAGACTTTCACGCATGAACGCGCCCGGGGCGGGCGATGTATGGGCGGCAACGTTCCACTCGACCTGCGTGCGCATACTCCGCAGGAGCATAGAGTCGATAGGCTACGCCAAAAACTTTGTTATATACGACACTGACGACAGCAAGCGCATCATAAAATCCGTGTTTGAAAGCATGAATATCTCCGACAAGACGTTCAACCCGAAAGTTGTGATGAATGCAATATCCCGCGCGAAGGATAAGCTGCTGACACCGGAGAACTTCCCCGTGGTGAACGATGACGGAAAAGCGGACTTCCAGCTCGGCACCATACGGGATGTTTACAGGGAGTACCAGAACAGGCTCAAAGCCGCGAACGCACTGGACTTCGACGATATTATCATGAAGACCGTTCAGGTGTTCAGAAGCGACCCGGACGCGCTTGCATACTGGCAGAACCGCTTCGACTACATAATGGTGGACGAGTATCAGGACACAAACCAAGCGCAGTATGAGCTTGTGAAGCTGCTTGCGGGAGGCCGCGGCAACCTTTGTGTTGTCGGAGACGAAGACCAGTCTATCTACCGTTTCAGAGGAGCGACTATCGAAAATATCCTGTCTTTTGAGGATGAATTTGACAGCACTGTAATAAAGCTGGAGCAGAACTACCGTTCGACTTCAAATATCCTTGATGCCGCAAACGCGGTTATCCGCAACAATACACAGCATAAGGAAAAGAACCTCTGGTCCGACCTCGGAGCCGGTGAGAAGATACAGGTCTATCGTTTCTATGACGAGCAGGGCGAGGATATGTTCATCGCGAACGAGATACTCGCAAACAGGGACAGAGGCAGCCGCCTGTGCGACAATGCAGTTCTTTACAGAGCAAATGCGCAGTCAAGAAGCGTGGAGATCACACTCTCAAAAATGGGCATACCCTACACTATCGTAGGAGGCACGAAGTTCTACGACCGCAAGGAGATACGCGACGCAATGGCGTATTTAAGCGTCATCTGCAACCCGTTCGACACCGTTCGTCTCGGCAGGATCATCAATGAGCCCAAGCGCGGTATAGGCGACACGACATGGGGCGAAATAGAGCGCATATCGCTTGCCTGCGGGATAAGCCCGATAGAGACAATGGAGCGCTGTGAGGAATTTGCGGGTCTCACCAAGAAGGCAAAGACGCTGAAACCGCTTGCGGCGATGTTCAGAGAGCTGATCGACACCGCCGAGGAGAGGGAAATCACAGATATCCTCGACGACGTGATGCAGCAGTCTGGATATACCGATATGCTTATGACTCAGGGCGACGAGGGCATCGGAAGGCTGGAGAACATCAAGGAGCTCAAATCAGCGATGATAACGTTCTGCGAGGAAAACGAGAACCACTCGCTGTTCGACTATCTTGAACAGGCTGCTCTGATATCCGACATTGACAGCTACGACAGCTCTGCTGACAGGGTGACACTTATGACGATGCACTCCGCAAAGGGACTTGAATTTGAGAATGTGTTTATCGTCGGAGCGGAGGAAAACATTTTCCCCGCATACCGCAGCCTCGTTGATATGTACGAGCTGGAAGAGGACAGAAGACTGTGCTATGTGGCGATAACGCGTGCCAAGCGCAGGCTTTACATAACGACAGCCGCATCGAGACTGCTCTACGGTCAGACGCAGCACAATAAGATATCGAGATTTGTTGAGGAAATACCGGAGGAATACAAGAAAATGAACGACAATACAAAACGCCAGACCCCGGCGGGCGGCGAAAGAACATACGGCGGAAGGAAGCAATCGACATATCTGCAGGACAGGACTGCGGCACAGGAAGCAAAGGCTGCCGCGGCGGCACCTGCGGAGAGCTTTGCGCCCGGAGACCGCGTGAGCCACAAGAAATTCGGCGAGGGTACGGTCATTTCCGCAACCCCGCTCGGAAGCGACACACTGCTTGAGATCAGCTTTGACGAGAGCGGCACAAAGAAGCTCGCGGCGAAATTCGCGAAAATAACTAAAATATGACCTTCTTTTAACCCAATACCCGTATTCTGTCCGCGGATCATCGGGTCTCCGTGTAACGGTCAAAAAGGTGTAGGGGGTCAAGCCCCCTTTTTAAAGGGGGCTTGGGGCTTGTTGTGCTTTTGCTCAATTTTTCTGTCATAAATTCTACATTATCGGGAAAATTTTTTTAAAAAATTGTAGAAATCCGCACAAAAATGTGATATAATAAATTGATATAGTGTGCGCAGATCTGCGTATTCCGAAAAGAAAAGAGATGAAAGCTATGGCAGACCCCATAAACGGAACGATACTCGTTGAAACAGACGATAAGTACATGACCGCACGTCTTACAGTGACGCCGCCGAGAAACGGAGGAAAACCCGTTACCGAGGAACAGGTGAGACAGGAACTCGCACTTAAAGGTATACGATACAATATAGATCAGAGTGCAATAAGAGAGGCCTTTGAGAACGGAGGCTTAAGCGTCCTTGTCGCTTCCGGCAAACCTGCCGTTGACGGAGTAAACGGCTACATTGTGTATCACTTCGAGTGCAGGAGCGGTGCGCAGATGAAGACCGATGAGTTCGGCAATATAGATTTCCGCGATCTCGGCATGATACAGAACATCGAAAAGGGCGTTGTCATAGCCGATATATACCCGGAGACACCCGGCACGAGCGGCAGGGACGTGCGAGGCATCGAGATCGCGCAGTACCCCGGAAAGCCCGCCAAGATCACCATAGGAAACGGCGTTACGCTGTCGGAGGACGGTGCTCACCTTATTTCCGCGATAGAGGGGAACCTCCGCTGGAACAAGGATCACTTTGTCGTTGACAAGGAGATCGTGGTGGGCGATATCGACCTGTCTGTCGGCAACATCGACTTTATCGGCGATGTAACGGTCAAGGGCAATGTGAATGAAGGCTTCAAGATACATTCCGGCGGCAATATCACGATTTTCGGCAATGTTACCGGCTCGGAGATAGAAGCGGACGGAAACATCTCCGCGAAGCTCGGATTCGTGAATTCCGTGATAAAGGCCGGCGGTGAGATCTCCGTCAATTTCTGCGAGAATTCTGACATACACTGCGAAGGCTCACTGAAGGCATCGAGCCTTGTCGGCTGCAAGATGTTCTGCGGGGGCGACCTTATCGTTTCCGGCGGAAAGTCGGTCATTGTCGGCGGCAAGTACACCTGTCTTTCAAATATAGAAGCAAATTACATAGGCTCCGACTCGTATATCCGCACGATGCTGGTGCTCGGAAATGTGGCGGTGCTTGCGGAAGAGATGATAGAACTCAAAAAGCAGCTGAAAAACTACGAAAAGCAGCTTGAACAGCTCGATATGGTATGCAGGACATTGCAGGAGCAGAAGAAGTCGGCTCCGCTTCCGCCGGAGAGAGACGAGATGCTCAAACGCTCGATCAAGGCGAAATTCGGACACATGGGTCTGATAAAGGAGACGAACGACCGCATAGCCGAGATAGAGAATGAGATAGCAAACACGAATGACCTTTGCGTAAAGGTAAGGCGTGCCGTTTTCCCGGGAGTTACGGTGAGGATCAACAACTCGCAGCTGGTTGTCGCGCAGAAGACCGGGACCTGTACCATAAAAATGAACGAGGACAGGGACGTTGTCATCAGATATAATTGATGCGTCCTCAACAACTGCCTTATGGCAGTTGTTGTTCCTAAATCCGCAATGCGGATTTAGGAAAGCCTTGAAAATACACTTTCAGCGTATTTTCAAGG
>CACZGM010000096.1 GCA_902780695.1 uncultured Ruminococcus sp.
CGGGTGCGCCGAAGTCGTAGGAAACAGTCACGATACCGCCGGTCGGGTCAACCTCTTCGCCAACGAAGTATGTTGTCTTTGTCGGTGCTGTTACGGTTATGCCGGTGATGCTCGGCGTTTTGTAGGTAACAGTGAATGTGTCCGTAAATCCCTCATACGTTACCGTGACCGTCTGTGTGCCGGTCTTCGAGATATCGTATCCGCTCAGCATATCCGCTGTCATGGCTATATTGGCGGGTGCGCCGAAGTCGTAGGAAACAGTCACGATACCGCCGGTCGGGTCAACATCTTCGCCAACGAAGTATGTTGTTTTTGTCGGTGCTGTTACAGTTATGCCGGTGATACTCGGTGTTTTGTAGGTTACTGCGAACGTGTCCGTAAATCCCTCATACGTTACCGTGACCGTCTGTGTGCCGGTCTTAGAGATATCGTATCCGCTCAGCATATCCGCTGTCATGGCTATATTAATGGGTGCGCCGAAGTCGTAGGAAACAGTCACGATACCGCCGGTCGGGTCAACCTCTTCGCCGATGAAATAAACTGTTTTCGTGGGCGCTGTTACCGCTATGGATACGGGCTGAGGATCGATTTTACTGAAGGTGAGTGTGAATGTCTTCTTGAAACCGTTTCCGCAGCTGTAACTGTAACTTATCGAAGTGCCGGTGATATTCTTTAAGGCGTTATCGTCTTCGCTGTATTCTGCGCCTGTCCATTCGGAAGCTCTTGTCGGGTCAAGATACGGCAGCCCGGAAAGAGAAAATGTATCACGGACCTGACCGATATCGTAGGAGTTGTCATTGCAGTTAAGACCGACGAGTGAAGTATTTGCGGTAACGTCCAGGGCTGTTAGGCGGTTTGAGCCGCACGAGACATTTAAAAGCGCCGTGTTCTTGCTGAGATCAAGCACTTCAAGGTCGTTAGCCGAGCAGTTGAGTGTAGTAAGCGCCGTATTGCTGCTCAGATCAAGCTCCGAAACATTGTTTCCGCTTAAGTTCAGAGATTTGAGCTTTGTAAAATGCTCTATGCCTTCAAGACTCCAGAGCTTACCGGAGCCGTATGTCGGATAGATTATGCCCCAATAGTTTACATTTATCTCCGTGACTGCCGATATCTCATCATCGGAGAGAACACTGTCTTGGTTGAGATCAAAATTGTCGGAAACGAATCTTCTGAAAAGCCTGTCGGGGAAATTGTCCTGGTTTATCCCGACACCGCTTGCGGGAGGCTGTGAATTGTAATGGATCGTACAATTCGCGGGGATCGCCGATCTGCCGATATTGATTGCAGCCCACTGTTCCGCTGTGCCTGCGTAATAGATATCGGTGATGCTTGAATTGTAGAAAGCCTGTACTCCAATTGCTTCAACCGAATGCGGTATCGATACGGACAGAAGGGCGGTGCTGCTCGCAAACGCGGAGTCTCCGATAGCGGTGATGCCTTTCGGTATGATAACGCTGGTAACAAACGTATTATTGTATAATGCCGGATAAGCAATGGTTCTGATGCCGATATCATCGGGAATAATAAGTTCCGTAAGATCGCCGGTGTAGCGGTAGAATTGTCCGTTGCCGTCAATCACATAATTCTCATCTTCAAGATGCATATCCGTGGTGCATACCGGAAGTGTGAAATGATCGTACTCCAGTCTTGAAGTATATTCATGATAGCGGTTCGAGTCGTTCGCAAGGAATGTATCGTAGCTCTTGTTGCGCCATTTGAAGTTCATGCGCTCGCCGTTATCCTGATCCAGCCAGGTAACATCAAGCTCATACCATACACCGCCTAGATTGATGATATTCCACGCATGGTTCTGACCGACCGCAACGATGCAGTCCAGACCGACGGCGTTGCAGAGATATTCCGCTGTGAGCGCATATCCGTTGCAGACAGAAAATCTGTCGACAAGTACGCTGGCTATGGACTGGTCGTAATCGGAATCCTCATATGTCGTGTTGCTGCTGATATATTTATAAATAGCTCTCTCTTTAGCCAGTTCTGTTTTTTCGGCTTTGATACCGGGCAGTATTTTTTCGGTTTCCGCTGCTATTTCCGTGCTGTACCTTCCTCTTGTGGCGGCATAGCGGAAACCGGTGTAGATCGAAGGTGTGATCCTGCCCTGGGTTGAATTATAGCTGTATCCGTTCCGTAAAAAATAGAACTGCGGATTGGAGTAGTAGAACAAATTATATACTGTTCTTAATCTGCTTTCCGATATCTGGCTTGGATCGTAGTACGCATATACGCCGATATTATCGGTTGTGACATCGGAGGTGCTGACCGAGAAATCCGTGCAGACGTTGAACAGATTGGTGTACAGCGCTCTTTCCGCAGTCGTCATTTTGTTAAGAAAATAGTCGTTTGCGTATTCGGAAAGTGAACCGCCGAGATTGACCGGTGAGTAAACGCTCCGGTTTCCCTCGGAGTCGGCAGCATCTGTCGTCCTTTCGATGTATTCGATCTCCTCCGGCGTCAGCTCTACGCTAAAGGAAATAACACCGTTGCTCGATGCGATAGCTTCCTGTGTCTTCTTCTCGATAGATCTGCGGAGCTCTTCATCGCTTATGTTCTCCGGTTCGGAAGCAAGTGTGCCGGCGGGTTCGGTTATGTCAGTCAGGAGTTCCCCGGTATCGTCAGATTCCTCGGTTTCCTGCTCGGTTAAGGCTGCCGCTGCAGGGTCTGCTTCATTCTGCATTCCCTCCGCACCTGCATTTATCATCAGCAGGGAAGCGGACAGGAAAACGGCCGTCAGCTTTCTGAATAACTCTTTCATTAAAGTTCCTCCTCGTTCTATCTATTATGAAATGGCGTGAATACATATTTTGTATAACATAACTATTATAACATATATATTTAATTTTTTCAACAAAAAAATAAATATATATGAATAATGTCAGCATTTAACAAGCGTAATTGTGCAAAATTTATAAAATGTAACCAAAATGTAACGACAGTGTTTTTTTACTTTTTATTCTGTTCATATAAAAATGCCCGGCAGGCTTTCGTCTGCCGGGGCAGTATCTGCAATTACCATCCCATTTCCATGAGCCAGTTGTTCAAGCCGCGCTCACGGTCACGGATATTTTCGCTTTTATTAATATTATACTCTCCTTTTATGTTCCCGTCAACTATAAATAATACTCTTGTACATTTTGCCGCGACTTTCGCGTCGTGAGTAACGAGCATTACCGTTGTTCCGCCGTCGTTGAGCTTTGTGAGCTCCTCCATGACCTCGTCGGAGGAAGTACGGTTGAGAGCACCCGTGGGCTCGTCGGCGAAGATCATCTTAGGGTCATTCATCATGCTGCGGCATATGCACGCACGCTGGAGCTGACCGCCGGAGACCTCATTTATATCATTGTCTGCGATATCGGAGATCCCGAGTCTTTTCATAAGCTCACGCCCGCGTGCTGTCGTTTCCGAACGTGTCTCCTTTTTCTTGTCGGTCTTGCAGGCGGGAAGTATCACGTTGTCGAGTACGGTGAGATTTTTGAGCATATACATCTGCTGGAAAATAAATCCCATATCGTCAAGGCGAAGCTTCGCGAGCTCGTTATCCTTCAGCTTTGATATGTCTTTCCCGCAGAATTTTACAGTTCCCGCGGTCATTCTGTCCATACCGGAAACGGTGTAGAGCAGGGTGGATTTGCCGGAGCCGGACGGCCCCATGACCGCCACCATTTCGCCCTCGGCTATGCTGAAATCAACATTTCTCAGAACATTGTTCTGGCGCTTGTTTATAATGTATGTCTTGCAGAGATCTTTTACTTCAAGTATCGTGTTCATAGTCAATTATCCTTTCGGTATTATTTTATTCTACTGTTCTTAATTATTCAATGTCTGCTGTGTCGGAAGCCTTGATAGTTTTCGTGTAGAGCGCTGTCAGAGCAGATGCGAGTATCGTAACTGCAATAATGATCAGCGGGTAAAGTCCGAATATCTCGGCAGGCTTTATGTCATATCCCACACCGTTGACAGCTCCCATAATACCCATGATCGGGTCAATGGTGAGCTTCGTGAGCGGCATACATAGCACAGCCGCAAGTACGGACGATAACAACGCAACTATCGCGAATCTTACAGCGTGATGTGCTATAACGGACCCATTGTTGAAACCGACAGCTTTCATAAGCGCTATCTCCGGCTTCTCGCGGGAGATGAAAGAGCGCTCCATAAGCACCGCGATCATTATCACTATCACAAGCGTTATAATAAGTATCATGTTCTTGACCGCCGAAATAATATCCGCTGCGCCCGTGCAGTCCTTTACATGACCCGCTGCATTGAAAACATAATCGGTATTGTAGATATCCTTGAGTTTCTGTATCCTCTGTAAGATCACAGCATCGTCGGGGTGATCGTCGAAATCTATCTGGAACGCGTGTGAACTTGCAAGCGCCAGGCCTTTCACATCAAAACTCTCATGCAGTCTGCCGATCTTGCCGAGCTGGTTGAAGCTCTGGAAAAGCGCAGTAATAATGCATTCGCGTTCCTCGCCGTTCACCGTGAGGGTCACGGTATCACCGATCTTTGCATCGAAACGCTCCGCGATCTGCGTGGTGACCGCGATCTCGTTATCGTAGACCGGTGCCGTGCCTTCGCTGTACACATAATCCGAAGCGTTCGTCTGCGGACAGTACTGGAACATTACATTCAGCTTTTCGTTTCCGTATGACATCGGTATCTGGTACATTCTTTCCATGTGTACCTCTCCCGGCATACCGTTGTCGGCAAGAGTTTTTTCAATTCTGTCGATCGCACCCTTTATCAGATCATCGCTTTTCTCGGGAATGCCCACCGCGTCCATTATCTCATTTTCGAGCTTGATGTACACGTCGCTTCTGGTTGTACCGAAAAGGAACAGGAGCTTTTCGCCGCTGAGCGTATTGGCGGTGTTTGCAAGTATCATCACCAGCAGGATCAGGATAGTAAATACAAGTGTTATAATGCCGTACTGTTTTCTGCTGCTTATCACATCATTGACTGCAAGAAATCCTGTGGTACCGAGTCTGCTCTTTCCGAGATGCATTATGCTCTTTTTGCGGAAGCGTTCGCCGGTCTGACCGCTTCTTACCGCGTCGATAGGCGAGAGTTTCTTTATCCTGCGGGTGCTGCTCCAGCAGAACAGCATTATGATCCCGACCACCGCGATACTGCACAGCAGTGCAGTGAGTACCGAGTTATCGGTGCCGAGCACCATTGTCTCCGATACGCTGTCAAGCATCATATTACCGAAGGGAATACTGCATATAAACCCTATCAGCGCACCGATGACCGCGATCACAAAATACTTTACGAGGTACAGTCCGCGTATCGTGCCGTTATTTATTCCGATAGCTTTCATAACGCCTATTTCGCGGAATTCTTCTTCAAGGGTGAAGTGTATCGTGAAACGAAGAACAACGAACGCCACAAGTATCAGACAGATGCTGACGATCATCAGGAGCGCCGCAACAAGTACGGACATGATGTATGACGTCTTCATCTGATCTCTGCTTCCGTCGAACATTATTCCGGTCATGCCTGCAAATGCCTTTTCAAGAGCCGGAATATCATCTGTGTTGATGTAGTAGATGCCGCCTGCCGCCGTTTTTGCCCGTTCGTCGGCTCCGATGATGTCATAGTCCGTTCTGTTCATTATTATACGGGAATTCCCGAGGAACGGGGAGCCGAGGAAAGCGTCTTTCGCAAAGCCTGCATATTCAAGTTCATGCTTTGTATCTCCGATCTCAACCATGAATTTATCGCCTGCCACAAGTTTCGCCGCATTAGGGATATTTCCGGTGATATACGCTTTCCCGCTTTCGACATTGGTTATCTTTTCGTTATCGGTGTTGTAATAATTCAGCTTTGCTTCATCTGCCGGCATCAATATGACCGCGTTCATTGCTATGTCGGCGAGCTTTTCGCCGCCCCGCGTGAGATTCGATCCGTCAACGAATATCCCGGGTTCTTTGCGTATTTCCGTGACCGACTTTTCATTTCTTATGTTCTGCTCCATGTCTCCGCTCTGATTGTCAAGAGCGATTATGAAGTAGTCGGTCATTCCTGCTTTATCGAAGTAGCTGTCCAGACCTGTCATGACGGCTATGATGTTGTTGACGCTGCTTGCGGCGAACATTGCTGACAGTATTATGAACAGAAGAACGATTATATTCATCGTTTTTTTGCGTTTCAGGTCTTTTTTAAGAATATTCAGATACATTTCAGATCCTTCCTCACTTGTCTTAATCATTGCCGCCGAACGGGTACAGCAGCTTGTTCTTTATGTTTACCTTTATAAGCCCGTAAGCTGTGTCTGACAGCTTCTTCGCTTCCTCCTTGTTCATAATATTCCCCTCCGTTTCACTGTGTTTGTTTTTAGCTTACGATCTCATTATATCACTAATTTATTAAATAATCATTAAATGCAATTTTCGGTTTTATAAAGTGATTTCCCGGGTTTTTCCTGCGCATTACGGGCTTGTGCACGCGCTCATGAAAAGAAATGTACATATTTATTGTGAAAGTGTACAAACCGCAAACCACCGTTAATGACATATTAACAAATAATAAATAATTACTGAAATTGTTATTGACTTTTGATGTGCTTTCTGCTATAATGTAACCGTAAATGGGCAAGTGTTTGTTACTGTATTATATACAATTATAATATGTATATCTTGTTCACGCATACCGCGGTACTGTCTGTCACGTCAAGGCCATACCCGGTATGGATACTTTTACAAGGAGAGAATTCAGGTATGAAAAGCAAAAAACTGATTTCATTGTTTCTGACCTTTGCTCTTATAGTTACATACTGTATGAGCTTTGGTGCGGTAACGGCAAGCGCGGCTGATCCTGCCACGGTTACTGTCAGCAGTGTCAGCGCTGCTCCGGGAGATACTGTAAATGTAGATCTGATTCTGTCGAACTACACAGGTAATATTTGGTCATTAGCCCTCACTGTGGATGCCGGCAGCAAGCTGACGTTGGTAAGAGAAATGGTTAATAATCCGGACGGAGACGATCCGCCGCAGGTTGATCAGCTTACAGTAAGCGGCAGACAGCTATTTAGTACCGCTATAGTCGATGTACCGGACAGTTACACATCTTCGGCAAAAATAATGTGGAGCAACAGTGCTATTTCGAATTTTTCCAAAAGCAACGGTACACTTATAACTTTAAAGTTTAAAGTTGCTGATGATGCGAACGGAGATATTCCTATCAATCTTACCTTTGACGAAGATGACATAATTAATTCCAATGCAGATAACGTTCCTTTCAGTGTAGTTTCCGGCAAGATAACCGTTTCCTGCCAAACACACAATTGGAGTGACTGGAGTGTAAAGACTCCCGCTACCTGTGAAGCTGCGGGCGTTGAGCACAGAGTATGCTCTGTTTGTAAGACGGAAGAAACAAGACCTATCCAGAAGCTGAATCACAACATGGCCGAGACCCCGGCCGAAAGTGCCAGTTGTACGCAGGAAGGTAATGTCAGGTATTTCCATTGCTCAATATGTAATAAAAACTATTCTGACGCGGCAGGCACAACAGTTCTGAATGTTGTTACGACCAACGCGCTTGGTCATAATCTCAATAAAATTGATGAGGTACCCTCAACCTGTGCCGCAACCGGTACGAAAGCATACTGGAAGTGTTCCAGATGTGAAAAGTTGTTCTCCGACGCGAACGGCGTGACAGAGATCACGGCTCCCGAGGTTATTCAGAAGAAAGCACACGTTATGACAACTCACACAAAAGTTGAACCGACGTGTGTGGAAGCAGGTAAAAAAGCTTACTATACCTGCCAAAACTGCCATAAGGATTTTTCTGACAGTACAGGTACCACAGAGATTACCGATCCTACCACGTTGACTATCTCTGCGCTCGGTCACAATCTCACCAAATTCGAAAAAGATGACGCTACCTGTCAGAAAACAGGTACCGAAGCATACTGGAAGTGCACAAGATGCCAGAAGATGTTCTCCGACGCGGACGCAAGAACAGAGATTCAGGCTCCCGTGGTGATTGCGAAGAAGCAGCATGTGGTCACGGCTTCAGCAAGGAAGGAACCTACCTGCACGGAAGACGGTCATATAGCGTATTATACCTGCGAAAACTGCAATAAGGTATATACGGATGAGGCAGGCACCACAGAGATAACCGATCTTTCCACTGTTACAATTCCTGCGCTCGGTCATAATCTTGTACTTGTACCCGAGGTTCCCGCAGACTGTACAACGGAAACAAACGGAACAAAGGCTCATTATAAATGCAGCAGATGCCAAAAGCTCTTCTCCGATGCGGCAGGCAAGAATGAGATAACCACTCCCGAGTCTATACCTTTTGAGCACGATTATGACGAAGTTATCACATATAAGAGTGACGCTGACAAGCCCACCTGCCAGAAGACGGGAACAGGATATGTTCACTGCACCGTATGTAACAAGGAAAAGGCGGTAGTGGTGCCCAAGACAGATCATACTATCGTGAAGGTAGAAGAGGTTGCTCCGGATTGTCGCACGGAAAAAGACGGAACAAAGGAACACTATAAGTGCACCGTATGCAATAAGCTCTTCTCCGATGCGGCAGGCAAGAATGAGATAACGGCTCCCGAGTCTATACCTTTTAAGCACAATTATGACGAAGTTATCACATATAAGAGTGACGCTGACAAGCCCACGTGCCAGAAGACAGGAAAAGGATATGTTCATTGCACCGTATGTAACAAGGAAAATGAAGTAGTAGTTGACAAAATTCCTCACAATCTTGAAAAGATTGAAGCAGTAGAAGCGGATTGCAGAACAGAGACAGACGGAACCGAAGAATATTATAAGTGCAGTATGTGCAACAAGATGTTCTCCGATGCCGATGGAAAAAATGAAATAGACGCTCCCGTTGTTGTAAAGTGGGCTCATAATTGGGGCGAGATCGAATACGCAAGCGATGATGACAAGCCCACCTGTACAAAGCCCGGCATAGCTCATGCAAAATGTACAGTTTGCGATACCGAGAGCGATGCGGCAGAGATTCCCGCACTTGGTCATAAGTGGGGCGCATGGTATGTGAAAAAAACCGCCGGTCCTTCAGTTGAAGGAATTGAGGCACGCGAGTGTACGGTTTGTCACGAAGAGGAAACAAGAGTGATCCCGGCTGCCGAGCCTTTCGAAAAGCCGAAGCCCTCCGGCGGTTCCGGAACCTCTATAACTCCTTCTCATCAAGGCGGATCCGACAGCAGCAGTAACAACGGCAACAGCAATAATAACGGCAACAGCAATAATAACAGCAACAGCACTCCGGACACAGCTGATGTCGAGGAACCGGTTGTAGATGAGACACCCGATGACGTTGATGTTTCCGACGAAAACGATGTATACGATGACGGAAGCGAAGACGGCTATTGGCAGACTTATGAGATCATTGAGGTAAACGGCGAGACCAATCTCGATAATGTTACTATAACGTTCGAGAGCGGAATGATCGTAGTTATCGACGCTCCCGCAGATAAGCTTGTAAAAGTTGTTCTTGACGGCAAGAAGCTCCCCGGGGAATACTACGACGTTGAAATCGGCAGCACGATCGTTACGATAGCGGATAAGGTGCTCAGATCTCTCAAGGACGGCGAGCATACCATAAGATTCGTCTATACAGACGGTAAGGCGGAATTGGCGTTCGGGTTCGACGGCAGCATCGATTCAAAGATCGAGCCCGTTTACGAGGAAACTTCCGGAACCAAGACCACAAACGGAACATGGGCAGATAACAGCGACACCAATCCTATCACAGGTGTAGCGGTTAATGTCGGCGCTTTCGCGGTAATTGGACTGACGGCGGCAGCAGGTGCTCTTGCGTTTATGAAGAAAAAGAATCATAAGTAATATTTTCAGCTAAAACAGAACACCGGCAGTTTAAAATTGAATAGACTGCCGGTGTTTTTATAGGAGGACAAACTACGATGAACAAGGCATTAAAGAAGACAGGTGCGTTAATACTTACCGCGGCAATGCTGATAGGTACCGCTGGAGTTCTGCCGGAGGGAACATTAAACGGGTTCTGCATTGTGGCCGATGCGGCTGCCAATTATACTGTACAGAACGGTATTCTGATAAGTGTAACCGGAGCGTCCGGCAATATTGTTATACCCGCTAATATGGGTATAACGGCTATCAAAACCGAACTTTTCAAAGGCAATACAGCTATCACGGGCGTGGTTTTCCCGGAAGGACTTGAGATCATTGCCGGCAGTGCTTTTTACGGTTGTACTAATCTGAAGAGCATAACGTTACCGAACAGTCTTCAAAGTATAGGTACCAGTGCGTTTTCCGGCTGTACTGGTCTGGCAAATCTGGATCTGCCGGAGGGAATGACAGAATTGGGCGAATCCTCATTTGAAGGATGTACAGGGCTTACAACGGTTACAGTTCCTGCCACTGTTGAATCCATAAGAAAAAAAGCATTTTATAACTGTACAGGAATAACCAGTGCTACTATACAGGAAGGAACGAACAAGATAGGAAATTCCGCTTTCCAGAAATGTTCAAATCTTAAAACCTTGAAAATCCCTGCAAGTGTTACTATGATAGGTTCCAGTGCGTTGTCCCAGACAGGACTTACCGATATTTTTTATGACGGATCGCAGGAGACCTGGTCACTCATCAAAATTGAGTACAACAATCTTTCAAATGTGACTGTGCATTATTCCGGAACTGCGCAGACACCGATAGATTCGCTTGCCTCCATACCTGCTCAGACATATACGGGTTCGGCGTTGACTCCGGCGCTGACTGTCAAGGCGGGCAGCACTGTGCTTACATCGGGAACAGACTATACCGCAGTGTTCTCCGGAAATGTCAATGTGGGTACGGCTACAGTGACCGTAACAGGTATCGGCACCTATACCGGAACTCTGAACGGTTCGTTCACTATCTCACCGAAGAATCTGAGCTCCTGCACCATAGACACGATTTCCGATCAGACCTATACCGGTTCCGCGATTACGCCCGCGGTAACGGTCAAGGACGGAAGCAAAACGCTTGTCAAGGATGCGGACTATACCGTTTCGTACAGCAATAACATAAACGTCGGAACGGCGACCGTTACGATAACCGGTAAGGGTAACTACACGGGAACAAAG
>CACZGM010000097.1 GCA_902780695.1 uncultured Ruminococcus sp.
TTTCCCATCATCCAGCGAAGTAAATCGATGCCATGAATACACTGATTCATCAGACATCCACCATCATCCGCCCAGGTGCCCCGCCAGGCAGCCTGGCGATAGTATGCCTCGCCACGGCTCCAGCGAACCTGTATTGTGCCGTAGAGCATTCTGCCCAACGCCTGGTCCTCAACTGCTTGGTGCATTTTCTGGATCGCTTTATTAAAGCGGTTCTGATGGCACACGCCGAGCTTTACCTTCTTGAGCGCGGCGCGGCGAATCATTTCATCCGCATCCTCCAACGACATGGCCATTGGCTTTTCGACAAGGACATTTGCGCCGCTGTCGATACAGTCCAGTGCGATCTGTGCGTGTGCTCCCGAACTTGTCGCCACCGCCACCAATTCCGGAGCACACTCCGAAAGCAGGCGGCGGTGGTCGGTGTATGCCCGCACCTTGGAATGATCCAACTCGAGACGTTTCATGGCCAGCCGTAATTCTTCCGGATCCCGACAACAAACGGCGACGATTTCAAGCCCGTTGCTTTTTGCCGCGCGAATGTGGTTCGGAGCGATCCTGCCCAGTCCGATCAGTGCATAACGCATCGTCTTTTCCCCCCTATATTTAGTATCGTAATGGAAGCTAACAAGTTTGGCAAATTTATTCGCAAGTTCTTACATTGAGTTTGAAGACTCCCTTTGTTAAGATAAATTGTAAGAGTTGTCCGTCAGAAGCCAGTACCGCACAGGCGGCTCCTCGGAGCACCCTGCCGACGCAAAAGGAGGAGAGACTGTATGAAAAATCTTATCCCGGCTGTACAGATGTTTACATTGCGCGAATTTACGCAAACACCGGAAGGCTTGGAAACCTGTTTTAAGCGGATCCGGGAAGAGATGGACTGCGGCGCAGTCCAAATCTCCTGCATTGGCCGCGACATTCCTGCGGATTTTATAGCGGGAATCTGCAACGAGTACGATATCAAGATCTGCATCACGCACGCACCTCCCGACGAGGTGTTCAGCGGCGATCTTGATAAGACCATAGCCGCATTCATAATTGCAAACGGTGCGGTGTCAATGGGCAGAAAGGTCACAATGTTCTTCACATTCTGGGGGCTTAACATCCTTCGACGTCCGAAAAAGGTAAAAGCTGCCAAAACCTTCATTGAAAAGATGTTCGGAGCAATGATGCCGCGGGGAACGAAAAAGCTGGGACTGTCACGAATGAATATGGGCGGTGCGGGAGCAAAGATGATACGCGGGATAATGAAGCAGAAAGGCGTTTACTCGCTCGAAGAGCTGATACAGAACGCGATAGATCACGGTGTCCGAATTGTCGCCTGCCAGATGTCAATGGATATAATGGGCATAAAGCAGGAGGAACTTATCGACGAAGTCGAACTCGGCGGTGTTGCGACTTTTCTCGGTTCTGCGGAGATGTCGGATATGAGCCTGTTTATATGACATCTGGTCTGCAAAAATAATAACAATCTGGTTATATCCATTTCCGCGTATTCCTGCTATAATTGCAGTAAAAAGTTGCAAAGCAGGAGGATAATGATATGAATGAAAGATACCAGCTCAACAAGGAGCTTGCCCAGATGTTAAAGGGAGGCGTGATAATGGACGTAACGACTCCCGAACAGGCGCGTATTGCCGAGAACGCGGGAGCCTGCGCTGTAATGGCGCTGGAACGCATACCCGCCGATATACGCGCGGCGGGCGGAGTCTCGCGAATGAGCGACCCCGCAATGATACGCTCGATACAGGAGGCAGTGTCCATTCCCGTAATGGCAAAGTGCCGTATCGGGCATTTCGCCGAGGCTCAGATACTTGAAGCAATAGAGATAGATTACATCGACGAGAGCGAGGTTTTAAGCCCTGCCGACGATGTTTACCACGTTGATAAAACCAAGTTCAGAGTGCCGTTCGTGTGTGGTGCAAAGGATCTTGGTGAAGCGCTCCGCCGGATAAGTGAGGGCGCGTCCATGATACGCACGAAGGGTGAACCCGGTACCGGCGATATAGTGCAGGCTGTGCGCCATATGAGGAAGATGAACTCCGAGATAAGCAAAGTCGTGTCGCTGCGCGAGGACGAGCTGTACGAGGAAGCAAAGCAGCTTGCCGTGCCGTATGAACTGGTGAAGCAGGTGCACGATACCGGACGGCTGCCGGTGGTTAACTTCGCGGCGGGCGGTGTTGCAACTCCCGCGGATGCAGCTCTGATGATGCAGCTCGGCGCAGAGGGAGTTTTCGTAGGTTCCGGGATATTCAAGTCAGGTGACCCGGCAAAGCGTGCCGCTGCTATAGTTAAAGCGGTGACGAATTACAACGACCCGAAGCTGCTGGCAGAGCTGTCTGCCGGTCTCAGAGAAGCAATGGTCGGCATAAACGAGCATGAGATCGCGCTTCTTATGTCGGAGAGGGGCAAGTGATGAGGATAGGAGTTCTCTCGGTTCAGGGTGCCTTCGCCGAACATATCGCTAAACTTTGGGAGTATGGCGGGGAAACGTTTGAAATACGGCAGAAAGGCGATATCCCAGAGTCCTTTGACGGGCTTGTATTGCCTGGTGGAGAAAGTACAGTAATGCGAAAGCTGCTGCATGAGCTGGAACTGTTTGAGCCGCTTATAACCCGCATTGAGAACGGGCTGCCGGTGCTTGCAACCTGCGCAGGAATGATACTGCTTGCGCGGATTGTGGAGGGTGGTGAGCCCTGCTTCGGAACAATGGACATTACTGTGAAGCGCAACGCCTACGGCAGCGTTCGTTTCCGATGCGGGGAGCGCACGGGTGCTTGCGGTACACGATAACAGGATTGTCGCAGTGAAGCAGGGAGCGCAGCTTGCCTGCGCATTTCACCCGGAACTCACCGACGACAGCACAGTTTACGATATGTTTCTGAACGACTGCAAAGGGGAATAAGCAATGCAGATAAAGCTTGACGGCAGAGCACCGGCATATTTTCAGATATACAAAGCGATATGCGGGAAGATAGCAAGCGGTTCGTTTGTCCGGGGCGATAAGCTGCCTTCAAAGCGGTTGCTGGCGCGGGACTGCGGGGTGAGTATATCCACGGTGGAGCACGCCTACGCCATGCTCTGCGAGGAGGGTTTCTGCGAGTCCAGACAGCGCAGCGGCTGCTATGTCAGCTACGACCCGGACAGCAGCTTTCCAATTGCTGTGGTCGGGTCTGAAACATCTGCGGAAACCACCGAGAATGAGCCTGCAATATCCGGAAATCTGCCGTTCTCGCCGTTTGCGGCGGCATATCGTCGAGTCATTCTGAACTACGGCGAAAGGATCCTCACGCGCTCACCCAACAAGGGCTGCATAGAGCTTCGCACAGCAATATCCCGCTATCTGTCGCGCTGTCGGAACATCGAGATCAGCGCAGAGAACATTGTCATCGGCTCCGGTGCGGAATACCTTTACGGAATGTGTGTGCAGATGCTCGGACGGGACATAACGATAGCCCTCGAAGACCCGTCTTATGAGAAGATACGCGCGGTGTACAGCGCGAATGGCGCAGTCTGTGAAATGCTGAAAATGGACGAAGAGGGTGTGTGCGCTGACGAGCTTGCGCATTCCAACGCCTCTGTGCTGCACGTCACGCCCTTCAACAGCTTCCCAAGCGGGATTACCGCTTCTGAGACAAGGCGGCGTGAATACTTGGAGTGGGCGAAAGAACGCGGCTCGGTAATAATCGAGGACGACTACGATTCCGAGTTTTCGCTTACCGGTAATTCTCCCGAAACGCTTTTCGGTATGTCTGACAGCTGCAATGTCATATACATCAATACTTTCACGAACACTATCGCGTCGTCGCTTCGCGCGGGCTATATGCTGCTTCCGGACGCGCTCATGCCATGGTATTCGGAGAGGATCGGGTTTTATTCCTGCACTGTTCCGATGCTCGAACAATATTTCCTTGCCGAGTGGATAAACAGCGGCGACTTCGAGCGCAATATTGGCAGATTGAGAAAACTCCCGAAATATAACCGTATTCTTTAATATATGCAAGATATGGTAAGCAATGAAACTTTTCGATGTGAGAGCAAAATGAGGAATCCGAATGTCTATCAAGAAGATCGCCGAAATGACGGGTGCGTCCGCTTCGACTGTTGCAAGAGTGCTGCGCGACCCCGACCATAAATGTTCATCGGAGCTGATGAAGCAGAAGATACTGTCGACTGCAAGAGAGATCGGATATGTCCCGAACGAGGCTGCAAAACTGCTCAAATCCGGAAAGAATACCGTAGAAAATGTACGCCGCATATATATTCTTCTTCCTCATATAACATCGGCGGAAGGAGATCCGTTTTATACCGAGATGCTGCGTCTGACCGAGCTTGAGATACGGAAAAATTCCTGCATGGTAGCAGGCATTTGGAACAATGAGCAGTTCTCAGATGAAGAGTGGTGCAAAACAGCCGATGTTGCCGGAAAAGTCGGAGAGCTGTTTAACAATGCTTCTGTAAACTGCGACGGGCTTATCATAATCGGAAAATGCTGTAATGCAGTGCTGAAGGAGATTAAGCGACACGAAAAAAATATCGTGTCCATTGACCGCAACTCCACGAATCATGATGTCGATGAGGTCCTGTGTGATGGCAGAAAGCTTGCAATAACGGCAGTGGACTATCTTGTCAGATGCGGGCATAAAAGCATAGGTTATGTCGGACGTATCATAAACGAATCACGTTTCGCCGGTTATCGGACAAAGATGCTTGAACAGAGTCTCCCGACTTTACCGGAGCATATTTTGGAGACTGTTCCGAGCGAGGAAAACGGCTATCTCGCAATGGAGTATTTTATGAAACTCGAACGCCCTCCGACGGGGATATTCTGCTCCAACGATATTCTTGCGATAGGTATGCTGCAATGCGCGAAGAAAATACGGGGACATTTCCGCATACCCTCCATAATTTCCGCGGACGATATCGAGGAAGCACAGTACACAGATCCGCTGCTGACTACGGTATCTATACCCAAAAGCGAAATGGCGCATTTTGCTCTTGCGATACTGCTCGACAGGATAAAGGGCGGACACAGGACAATATCATGCATGGAGCTTTAAGGGACACTTGTCATCCGGGAAAGCTGTACTTCTCCTTCAATTGTCGGAGAACCTGAGTATTACATATAGCGTGACAACGATGTCATATTCGGCTCAATTATATGAAATATGAGTTGAAACAGCGAAAAATGGGCTCTTATCCGATAGGTGTGGGTATGAAAATGGGTATTTGTACGAGTATGACCGCATTTATTCCACGGTCATCTTGACACGATGCCTCTCGTTCGATGCTGTAATGCGCGCATCGTGCGCGCTTTTGGCATCGAACTGAACGCTTCGTGCGCTCGATTCAAGTGTGATAGTCGGGCAGCACCGGCAGGGTCTGTCGGTCATCCCCTCTGGCTCCTTCGTCGCCACCTCCCCGCTAACCGGGGAGGCACCCCTAAAGGGCTGCTGCCGCAGTAGTCCCTTCAGAGGCTATCTGCCAGCTACACAGCCTATCACAAGCCAATGCAGGATGCATTGATAGGTGTCATCAAAAGCGTGCACGATGCACGCATATAAAATGACACCGAAAACTCAATGTCAAGATGCTTTCACGGCATAAACGCTGTATTCTGCGATTTTTCGACCCACACTTACCGGAGATGCCTCAAAAATGCATATCGGCTTGCTTCTGTTTCGATATATTGCTAAAGCGTGACATCGTTGTCACGCTTTTTTGTTGACTTTTGCGCATTTCAAAAATATAATATAAACACGAACAAACGAAATGGGGTGATCAAAGTGGCAGCTCCTTCGGAGAAAAAAGAACCTGAAGGTTTTGGGGATAAGCTGTTCGGTTTTGTACAAAAGAAAAAATACCTGCTTATATCTGTTGCGTCAGTCTGTACATTGTTCCTGATTTGGGCAATAGGAAGCGCTCTGAACTGGTTCAATCCGTCATTTATTCCTCCTATGAGTTCGGTTTGGGAGGCCTTCATCAAAACACTGACCGAAGGATATAAGGGCTATTCACTGCTGTATCACATCGGAGCAAGCATGAAGCGGCTGTTCATAGCGGTGGCACTTGCGTTTGTCAGCGGCTCGGTGCTCGGACTGCTTTGTGGTATGAACAAGGTGATACTTGCAATTGTTGACCCGTTCGTGGAATTTTACCGCGCCCTCCCGCCTCTTGCGTACAACACGCTCATCGTGCTGTGGCTGGGCATCGGCGATGATTCAAAAATAGCGCTGCTGTTTCTGAGTGCGTTTGCCCCGATATTTATCCAGACCGTATTCGGAGCACAGAGAATACCCGCCGACAGGATAAACGGCGCAAGATCGCTCGGAGCAAACAAGGCAACGCTGTTCTTTCAGGTGATATTCCCGTCTGCGCTTCCGGACATACTTACTGGACTTCGCACAGCGGTCGGTGTGGCGTATGCGACGCTTGTAGCTGCGGAAATGATAGCTTCCGCTTCGGGTATCGCATGGATGGTGCTTGATGCAAGCAAATACATACAGTATTCGACGGTGTATTTCGGCATCATAATAATGGGCGCGATAGCAATTCTGATAGATGCGGTGATCCGCGTGCTTATACGCAGACTTACACCGTGGCAGGAAAAAAATGCTTTATAAAAAGAAAGGAGTGTGTTCTCACAGGGAACACGAATAAAGACATGAACAAAAGATTTTTCAGCAAGATTATTGCGGCATTTACTGCCGGAGCAATGATAGTGAGCTCTCTCACAGCGTGCGGAAACGGTGAAACGGCGGCTGCCGATACAGCCCCGAAGAAGATAACCCTCGGATACTGGGAATCTCCGAACGGTGAGCTGCTCACCAAGGAAACGGGAGCATTGCAGAAGAAATATCCCGATATCCAGATCGAATGGGTCGAGTTCCAATCCGGAACGGATATTCTTACCGCTATGCAGTCCGGCTCGATAGATTTTGCAACCATAGGTACGCCTCCGGTTTCCCTCGGCATCGCAAACAACTACCCGTTCAAGGTGTTCTATCTGCATGATGTTATTGGCGACAGCGAGGCTCTCATAGTCAGAAACAACTCCGGCATCACCAAAGTTGAGGATATCATCGGAAAAACTATCGCTGTCCCTTTCGGTACAACAAGTCACTTCGCATTTCTGAATATCCTTAACGCATACAACATCAAGACCACAGACCTGACGCTGCTTGATATGACAGCATCTGATCTGTTTGCTGCATACCAGCGCGGTGATATTGACGGTGCGTATATCTGGGAATCTGTCAAGTCACAGCTCATCCAGCACGACGGTACACAGATAATATCCTCAGTGGAAGCTGCAGAGCTTGGCGGTCTGACTGCCGAGGTGGGCATAGTAAGCACAAGCTTCTATGAGAAATATCCCGAAATTGTTAAGAACTACATTGATATTCTTGATGCTTCTGTAAAGCAGTACCGCAGCGATCCCGAAGGCTCTGCAAAGCTCATGGCTGCCGGTCTCGGACTTTCAGAACAGGAGACGATAACGGCAATGAACGAGATCATCGTAAAGGATAAGTCGGAGCAGTCAAGATATTTTGGCGGCGGTGAGCTTGCAAAGACATTAAAGGACACAAGCGATTTCCTTGTGACCCAGGGAAGCATAACGTCCGAGGTAAGCGAGGATACGATCAAAGCAGCTATCCTCAGTGAGCTGTATTGACAAACGGAGGCTCCGGTCATGGCAAATTTAACGACAGTTCTTATGAAGCTTGAAGGCGTCAACATGAATTTTAAACAAGGCAGAGGCTTTTATCACGCGCTGCATGAGATAAACCTTGAAGTAAAGCAGAATGACTTCATATGCCTTCTCGGTTCGAGCGGCTGCGGCAAGACATCGCTGCTCAATATTATGGCAGGTTATGTAAAGCCCACCGAGGGTGAGGTAACATTCGAGGGCAAGCCGTTCACAGCGGCGACTCCCGATGTAGGCGTGGTATTCCAGCAGGCTAACCTTTTTCCATGGATGAGTGTGTATAAGAATGTGGAGTTCGGTCTGAAGCAGAAGAAGGCTCCAAAGAATGAGCGTCACGATCTTGTAATGCACTACCTCGAAATGGTAGGGCTCGGCGATGCGGCTGATAAGCTCCCGCATCAGCTTTCGGGCGGTATGAGGCAGCGCGCCACCATTGCAAGAACACTTGCTCCCGACCCGAAGTTCGTGCTTTTCGACGAGCCGTTCAGCGCTCTCGATGCTCTTACCCGCGAAAAGATGCAGGCGCACGTTCGCTCGATATGGGAAAAGTCGCATAAAAGTTTTCTGTTCATAACTCACGATGTTGATGAAGCGCTTCTGCTCGGACAGAGACTTGTGGTAATGCAGGCAAACCCCGGCAGGATAATCTCAGACTATGTCAATCCTCTCAGCAGCTACAAGGGGCTGCACGCCGGTCGCCTCGATCAGGCAAAAGAGTACGCCGATATCCGCGCGGAGCTCATCAGTAAAATACAGAGCGAGGAAGATGTCCGGCTCACCGCTCTCGCAAAAAGCATCGAGTTTGGCAAGAAACTTGCGGCTGTCGTATGAAGCCACACCGTGGTGTGCTGTACGGTTTGCTGGCGGGAATGCTTTGGGGACTGGACGGGGTGCTTCTCGGCAGGGCGGACTCAAATGGAGCTCTGCGTGCCGCGCTGATAGCAGCGTGTATCCATGACGGACTGGCAGCTCTGTGGCTGTTTGCGGTAAATGCCAAAAACAAGAAGATAAAAATGTACAGGAATTGCCTTTTTTCAAGGCAGTTCCTTACAGTGTTTTTATGTGCGCTGTTTGGCGGAGCGGCAGGAATGACCTGTAACATTATAGCCATAAATATGGCGGGGGCTTCGTCCGCCTGCGCTGTTACCTCGGCTTATCCGGTAGCGGGAGCAGTTCTCGGCGCTTTATTCCTGCACGAAAAGCTAACGGCATCTTCGGCAGCGGGGATAGTACTTGTCGCTGCGGGAGCCGCAGCCATTGGTTTTTCGGAGAACGCGGCGGCGACCGCTCTTCCGACAGGTCTTTCTTTTGCGGCAGCGGCAATGCTATGCTGGGCGTTGGAAGGCGTTATATCCAAAAGCGCAATGGTCACCACCGACTCCGACATTCTCATAGGGTCAAGAGAGCTTCTGTCCTGTCTTATCTATCTTGCAGCTTTGCTGATACTGCCGCCGTCAGAGGGTTTTGCCAAGGACGGACTGCCTTTTATAATTGCAGCATCTGCGGCAGGTGCCTTCTCATACTTTTGCTGGTATCGTTCAATGGACATTTCGGGCGTTACCGTCGGAATGGCGCTGAACGCCACTTACGCACTGTGGGCGGTGTTGCTCGATATTCCCGTAAACGGTGTGTCATTCTCGCCTCAGATTTTTGCGGGTGCGGTCATCATACTGTCCGGCACTCTGCTGACTATATATTCCGACAGAAAAAAGGAGAAACAAGATGAGCAACAGAAATAACCGAAAAATACTTGTACTCGGTATCGACGGTATGGATCAGCGTATCACGAAAAAGCTGCTCGACGAGGGAAAGCTGCCGAATATCAGAAAGTACCTCGAGCGAGGCTCGTCCCGTGAGGAGCTTGATATGCTGGGCGCAGTCCCGACCATAACGCCGCCGTGCTGGACGACTCTTGCCACCGGAGCTTACCCCGGTACACACGGCATAACCTGTTACTGGCGCCAGTCGCCGAACAGCCTTGATGCCGTGGTATATAATATGGACTCCCGCAACTGCACGGCGGAACAGATATGGAACGTTACCAGCGAGGCGGGAATGAAAACCCTTGTGTGGCACTGGCCGGGTTCGTCGTGGCCGCCCACATCGGACAGTCCGAAGCTGAGTGTAGTTGACGGTACTCAGCCCGGTTCCGTCAATATGGGCATTGCCCAAATGGATTGGGAAAAGATAATTTTCGCTTCAAAGTCGCAGAAAGAGCTTACATATCTGCCGAGAGTCGAAAAGCCTGCCGGAGTCGGCTGCATAATAACTGATCTCGACGCTCTTATCCCGAACGAGGATGACGAAATGATGGAGATATGGTGGGGAGACGCGGCGCGAAAGGGCGGCGAGATACGAACTTACTGCCACGGGCTTGACGATTCTGAACTGATAATCGGTGCAAGGGTCGCTTACGATGTAGTGACCTCACCCATAACCGAAGCGGCGAAGTGGGCGAATGCTCCGGAGGGTGCGTTTGAATTTACGATACTCATATCCGGCGGAACGGTCCGCAGACCGGCTCTTATTCTCCGGAATGCAAGCGGCGTATATGATACTGTTCAGATATTCCGTAACCGGAAGTCGGAAGAACCCATTGTAACGCTGAAACAGGGCGAAATGGTGAGCTACATAATCGACGACGCGACAAAAAATGGCGAGACAAAAAAGTCCTGCCGCTCATACAAGCTGCTTGAGCTGAAGCCTGACGGCTCGGAGCTGAGGCTGTGGATATCCAATGCACTCGACATATCAAATGATATGCTGTGGCACCCTCAAACGCTGCTGGCGGAGGTGATATCTAATGTCGGGGCAGTTCCGCCGGTAAGCCTTATAGGCGGCGAGGACGAGGAGCTTGCAAGGGAGATATTTCTGCCGTCCTGGGAAACATATAACAAATGGCAGGCAGATTCGCTGAAATATCTTATCGACAATGGCGGATATGAGGCAGTGTTCAGCCATCTGCACAATGTTGACTGCGCTGGACATCAATTCTGGCATCTCGCAAAAAATCTTGAACCGTGGAGCTATACGGACGAAAACGCTTACCGAAAGCTGATAGACAAGGTGTATATCCAGACCGACAGGTATCTCGGGGAGTTTCTGAAATATCTTGACGAGGGCTGGACTATCTTCATTGTGTCGGATCATGGACTTCTTGTAGGTGAGAATGTCCCGCCCGACATCGGTGAGTACGGCGGTCTGAATATCGGAGTAATGCAGGAACTGGGATATACAGTTATGAAGAAGGACGATAACGGTAATCAGATAGATGAGGTCGATTGGGAAAAGACACGGGCAGTGCAGATACGCAGCAACTATGTCTATATTAATCTCAAAGGTCGTGATGCGCACGGGATAGTCGATCCCGCGGACAAGTATGATCTTGAGGGTCAGATAATCTCCGACCTGTACAACTACCGTGAACCGCGCACCGGGAAGCGTGTCATCGGTATAGCGATGCGCAACCGTGACAGCCGCGTGCTTGGTCTCGGAAGCCCGGAATGCGGGGATATATTCTTTACGATAGATGAAGGCTACAACCGACTACACGGTGACGGACTCACCACGGCCCGGGGCACTTATGACACATCTGTGACTCCTGTGTTCATAGCTGCGGGCAGCGGTATAAAGCAGCATCACACCACAGACCGTACTGTCCGTCAGGTCGATGTTGCACCGACGATATCGACACTGCTCGGAGTACGGGTAACAAAACAGTGCGAGGGTGCTCCCATATATCAGATAATCGAGGAGGAATGACTGTGAGATCACTTGACACTGAGGCTTTTGACGATCTTATATATGATGAGGAGAAAAACGCTCTGATACTGTTTCACAGGAACGGCTGCGGCGTATGCGAGGAGGTCGTAACAACTCTCGAACCGCTTGAAGAGGACTATCCTGATGTCGTTTTCGGAGAGGTGGATGTTGAAACCGAGAATGACCTGTTCTCGCGTTTTGGGCTGAATGGCGTGCCGCAGGTGATACTGTTTTCTGAGGGTAATCCGGTATCGACACTTTCCGGAAGAAAGGACGATGAGGATTATGAGAACGCTCTCGAAAGCCTTATCGGAGAGTAAATATGGCGGAATACGATATTGTTATAATCGGTGCGGGACCTGCGGGCTTGTCTGCCGGTATATATGCCGGACGAGCAGGACGAAAAACGCTGATACTTGAAAAAGGAGTACCCGGCGGCAGGGCTGCTCTTACCGAGCGGGTGGTGAACTATCCGGGGTTCTCCGAGATAAGCGGTAAAGAGCTTACCGGGAATATGAAATTGCAGGCGGAGCATTTCGGTGTTGAAATACGGCGCGAAAATGTCAAACGCGTCGAAATCGACTCCGACGGTGTGAAGCACGTTATGACACGAAAAAACGAGTACACCGCCGAAACTGTGATAGCTGCGACGGGAACATCACCGCGAATGCTCGGGATACCGGGCGAGGAAAGGCTTGCAGGACGCGGGGTGGCATACTGTGCCGCTTGTGATGCGGAGTTCTTCAAGGGCTGCACGGTCGCAGTCATAGGTTCGGGAGACCAGGCTGTTGAAGAAAGCGAGCTGATTGCGCGCTATGCTGACCGAGTCATTATCATAGTGATACATGACGAAGGGCAGCTTGACTGCAACGCGCTTGCGGCACAGACTGCCTTCCAAAACCCAAAGATAGAATTTGTATGGAATTCAGCCGTAGCCGAGATACACGGTGAGACCAGTGTTATCGGAGTAACGCTTCGCAATATGCACGATAACACAGAAGAACTGCTCAAATGTGACGGTGTATTCCTGTTTGTGGGTGTGATACCAAACTCGTCCTGCATATCCGGTCTGCTCGGTCAGAATAGCTGAATCTCCGCAAATGAGCGAATGGAGACCAATGTATCAGGAATTTTCGTGGCCGGTGATGTCAGGGACAAGCCAATCAGACAGATTGCCTCGGCCGTAAGCGATGGGGCTGTTGCCGCGTCTATGGCAGACGCGTATCTTACACAGCGCGAACTGTACCATACACTTATAAGAAATTCCTATAGCGAGGAAATAAAGCTCTTGTTCTGGTCGTCTCTGTCGGGTATCCATATTGTTCCCGATGGCGCTTCACATATGGAGATAGATATTGACAAGAACAGCTACATTTCCGCTTTTTTCGGGATAGATATGAGGTGGTTCACGAACGGCAGACTCAATGCTTCTCTTAAAGACGGAAAACTAAAATTCTTATAAAGGTTGTGAGGAGCTCTCTGGCTGTGAAGTAGGTTGATACGATCATAAATTGTCAGCAAATTAAAACGGCTGAACACCGCCTCCGATGTGCAGCCGCAAGAATTATTCTGTTTCATCCAGTATCTCGATCATGAGCTTTGCTCCGAGCCGGAAGCCTGTTGTAAAGTCCTGTAATCCCTCGCAAGCTGCGGTAATATGAATAGCATCCGCGTAGTTTTCTAGAAGTTCCTTGCAATCGGGGTACTTGGCAAGTATGTCCGCGCCATACTTCTCAACCTCGTCTTTGGCTTTGAAGTAGCGCTCTGTAGTCGGTGTGGGAAGTGAGCAGGGGCTTATCTCTCAATAATAGAGCTTTTCAAGTATAGATTTCATAGCAGTTTTCCTCCGTAGATTTATTAAATTGTCTACAGATAAGCCCTGCGGATTGGTTCTTATT
>CACZGM010000098.1 GCA_902780695.1 uncultured Ruminococcus sp.
AATACGCTGAAAGTGTATTTTTAAGGCTTTCCGAAGTCCGCATTGCGGATTTCGGAACAACAACTGCCATAAGGCAGTTGTTGAGGACACATTAATTATTAATTATTTTTTCCGCGTTGTCCGTTATAAACGGACAACGCGGAAAAGATCAGTATTCCATGCCAAGCTTCAGAGCCTTCATATTCGCTTCGAGCTTGTCTGCCTTTTTCGGCGGTATGCACTTCTTCATTGCCTTTTCGATAACGGCTTCGTCGGTAAGACCGATCTCTTTCAGGAGCTTGCCGGCGAGTATGATGTTCGCCATGCCCTTGAGGTCGTTCTCGTTTGCCATTGCCGTTGCCGGAACATAGAAGCACTTGATGTCTGTTCTGTCGGATGTTCCCTCAACGAGAGTGCTGTCGATGAATGCCATTCCGTCGGGCTTTACCGCGCCGATGAACTTGTCAAAGCTGGGGGTGTTCATAACGAGCAGCTCGGTCGGGTTGAGGATAAGGGGCGAGCCTATCGGCAGGTCGCTTACGGTTACCGAGCAGTTGCAGGTACCGCCGCGCATTTCCGGACCGTAGGACGGGAGCCACGAAACTTCCTTGCCTGCGTAAAGACCTACATAAGCGAGGAGCTTGCCGGCAAAAAGGATACCCTGTCCGCCGAAGCCCGCGAGAAGAAATTCGTTAGTCATAATCAAGCTCCCTCCTTGTTTCTCACTGCACCGTCTTTGTAAACGCCGAGCGGATAGTACGGGATCATATCGTTCTTAAGTCTTTCGATAGCCTTGACAGGAGTAAGTCCCCAGTTTGTCGGACAGGTTGAAAGAACTTCGATAATTGAGAAGCCCTGCTTGTTCTTCTGGTATTCAAAACCCTTGCGGATAGCAGCCTTTGCCTTGCGGATATTCGCAGGATCGATAACGGTAACTCTCTCCGCGAGAGCAACGCCGTCAAGCTGCGAGAGCATCTCGCACATCTTTACCGGGAATCCCTCGATATCGGTATTTCTGCCGTAGGGAGTCGTCTGTGTCACCTGACCGGGCAGGGTAGTAGGAGCCATCTGTCCGCCTGTCATTCCGTAAGTTGTGTTGTTGATGAATATTACGGTGATGTTCTCGCCGCGTGTTGCAGCGTGAACTGTCTCCGCGGTACCGATAGCCGCGAGGTCGCCGTCACCCTGGTATGTGAACACGAACTTGTCGGGGTTTGCGCGCTTTATACCTGTTGCAACAGCCGGAGCGCGTCCGTGGGAAGCCTCCATCATATCGCAGTTGAAGTAGTCATAAGCCATAACGGAGCAGCCAACCGGACATACTCCTATTGTATCGCCCTCGATATCCATTTCGTCTATGACCTCGGCAACGAGACGGTGAACTATACCGTGTGTGCAGCCGGGGCAGTAATGGAG
Organism: uncultured Ruminococcus sp.; assembly: GCA_902780695.1. GTDB lineage: Bacteria > Bacillota > Clostridia > Oscillospirales > Ruminococcaceae > Ruminiclostridium_E. The sequence goes on from CACZGM010000098.1 coordinate 1,396, forward strand.
ATATACGTCTGTGAGGGCATGAGGTCTCTTAAAATCGGGCATCAGTCATTACCTCCCATTTCCTTTATCTTTTCGAGTATCTCTGCGGGAGCGGGGATAACACCGCCTGTTCTTCCGAAGAACTCAACGGGTCTTGAGCAGTTGATAGCGAGCTTCACGTCATCTACCATCTGTCCCATGGACATTTCGACAACGAGAACCTTCTTTGCGTTCTTTACCGCGGCGTTCAGCTCGTTCACGGGGAACGGATAGAGCGTTACGGGTCTGAAAGCACCTGCCTTGATACCCTGTTTTCTTGCCTCATCGACAGCGGACTTCGCGAGTCTTGCGGTCGAGCCGTAAGCAACAACCACGATATCCGCGTCGTCGCAGTAATCGGCAACAGCCTTAGTCTCGTTCTTTTCGATCTCCGCGTATCTCTCATAGCGCTCACGGATAGTTCTTTCGAGCTCGGGAGCCTGTAAGTAGAGGGAGTTGATGATGTTGTGCTTTCTGCTGTTCTTGTGACCGTTTGCAGCCCACGGCTTGTTGGATGCGTCGGACATAACGATCTCCGCGTCATCGAAAGCGACGGGCTCCATCATCTGACCGAGCAGACCGTCCGCGAGTACGACTGCGGGCATTCTGTACTTATCCGCGAGGTCGAACGCGCGTGTTACGCAGTCAGCCATTTCCTGTACAGTAGAGGGAGCGAGAACGATGATGTGGTAATCGCCGTGACCTACGCCCTTTGTGATCTGGTAGTAGTCCGCCTGCGAAGGCTGGATGCCGCCGAGACCGGGACCGCCGCGCATTACATCGATGATGACGCAGGGCAGATCCGCACCCGCGATATAGGATATACCCTCGGATTTAAGGGAAATTCCGGGCGAGGACGATGATGTCATGCATCTGATACCGGAGCCTGCGCAGCCGTAAACCATGTTGATAGCCGCAACTTCGCTCTCGGCCTGGAGGAACACGCCTCCTACCTTGGGCATACGCTTTGAGAGGTAAGCGGCGATCTCTGTCTGGGGGGTTATCGGGTAACCGAAGAAGCACTTGCAGCCTGCTCTGAGAGCGGCTTCCGCGAGGGCTTCATTTCCCTTCATCAAGCTCTTTTCAGCCATTATTTCTTACCTCCTGTTACTGTGATAGCGCAGTCCGGGCACATCATAGCACACATAGCGCAGGCGATGCAGGCATCGTCATCGGTGCAGTGAGCTGTGTAGTAACCCTTCTTGTTGAGCTTTTCCTGTTGTATTTCGACTATCTTCTTGGGACAGGCTGTAACACACAGCCCACAGCCCTTGCAGCGGTCGAATTCAACTTCCATTTTTGCCATTGACCATACTTCCTTTCTTTTTTTATCTCTAACGATATGCTCTGTGAGGTGCATGACAGCGAGAGAGCGTATCGCGGATCAGGACTTATTTTTCCCACAGATTGCGCACATAGCGCTTTATAACATACTTCTCCGGTGCGCTGTCCGGCATCGCGTCCGCGACTGCGCAGGTAGCGCGTACAGGCAGTCCGCACAGCTCCGAGACCTCATCGGCAAAAGCGAGTGATTCACGCACGGTATCGGCGGTTGTTTCCGCGCCGAGAGAGGAGTTGTTGACGATGCCGGTATGCAAAAGACCGCATGAATATTCGATCTCACGCATTACCTGCACTGCGTCTGCAGCGTCCTTGGTGAGGTATCGGTACTTGTTTATGACGTACAGCATATCGGTGCTTTCGCAGGCTGTTATGACCGGCGCGAAGCGTCCGAGAGCCTTTGCGCCCTCGTCGTCGCCGCCGACGTCTATGATAACACGTCCGCCTGCTGCGAGAATGCTTTCGAGCGGGATATTGAGCGACGGGATATCGAGGTTTGAGTTCGCATAAACCGGTGCGTACAGGTCGATCCCCTTGTCCGAGAATGTTTTCTCAAAGTCAGCCGTTCTGAAATACGGGTTGACGATATCAAGGTCTATGACGGTGCATTTTTCGCCCCGTTCAGCCGCGTCCAGCGCGAGATTGACGGCAAAGTTGGTCTTTCCTGCGCCGTAGTGACCGGTTATTACGGTAAGTCTTGCGTGTTCCAATTTATGCCGCCTTATATGCCGAGGAATGACAGCAGCGAAGCCACAGCCATTGAGCTGTACTGATATTCATTGGCGTATCTTTCGATGTAATCGCTGAAGCTGCCGGCCATTGAGCCGATGATGCCCATAATTACGATCCACGCGATTATTGCGAGGACGATAGAAATAGCTTCAACTATCAGCATAGCCTTGCAGTAGTTCTTTCTGCTCTCGGGACCGTCGCCGAATCCCCAGATAAAGAGGAATATAAGGCTGATAATGCCGAGAAATGTGGTAACGATAATAGTGAGGACCCATTTGCCGAGGGTCATCTCATCGCTTGCGTTCTGCATGGGCTGTGCGTATGCATAGGGGTTATTGGCGGGGTGGGAATAATTTGCGGGGGAGGAATAACCCTCGTTTCTTCCGAATGAGTTATCGGGTCCTGCGGGGGACACGGACTGTGCCGGTGTGCCTTCCGGAGGGATATTGGCAACATTTTCACCGCATCTTGTGCAGAAGCGCTCATCGTCCATAAGGAAATTTCCGCATCGTGTACATCTTTTTGCCATAATTTCGATCCTTTCTCATAAAAAGAAAATTCGCGTACAAAATTGCACAATATATAATAACATATTTTTTCAGAAAAATCAATCTTTAAATAAGGTTTATATGGTAAAATAAACATTATTGGTACAGGCATACAGCACACGTTGTTCCTGCGCATGATCCGCGAGGTAATAAATGTGTCCTCAACAACTGCCTTATGGCAGTTGTTGTTCCGAAATCCGCAATGCGGACTTCGGAGAGTCTTAAAAATACACTTTCAGCGTATTTTCAAGGCGGACACATTTCTTGATGTCAAGCTCATTCCGACCTACGGTCGGACAAAAGTGCAAGAAAAAGTTGATTATTTTTTGGATTTTCCTTGCGCTTTTGCAACCACGAACAGGATTCAAGCTGCGCTATGAAGCCTGTTCGCGGTTGATGAGCAGGCATTAATAAGTTGTTTTCAGCGGCGTAAGCCGCAGGAGGTCATATATGAAATTACTTGCGATAGACGGCAACAGCATCATAAACCGTGCATTCTACGGAATAAGGCTGCTTTCCAATCAAAAAGGCGTTTTTACCAATGCCGTGACCGGTTTTCTGAATATCTATCTTAAGCTGATCGCAGCATATAAGCCCGACGGTGCCGCAGCCGCGTTTGATCTCAAAGCGCCCACATTCCGCCATAAGGCTTTTGACGGCTACAAGGCTGGAAGAAAGGGAATGCCGGACGAGCTCGCAATGCAGCTGCCGTATGTGAAGGAGCTGCTGAAGGCTCTCGGCGTTAAGGTCATCGAGTGCGAGGGCTATGAGGCGGACGATATACTCGGCACACTTGCTCATGCCTGTGATATGGCCGGGAACGAGTGCATAATCGCTACGGGTGACCGCGACTCCTTCCAGCTCATAACCGATCGCGTTTCCGTAAATCTTGCGGGAAACAAGGAGGATGTGCTCTACACGCCCGCAAAGATCATGGAAGTTTACGGTGTAACGCCCGCTGAAATGCTTGAGGTCAAGGCTCTTATGGGCGATGCGAGCGACAATATACCCGGTGTTAAGGGGATAGGCGAGAAGACCGCGCTCTCGCTGATACAGAAATATCACGGTATTGACGGCATTTACAGCGATCTCGGCGCGGTCGATGCTACAAAGTCCGTCAAGGACAAGCTTGCGGCGGGTGAAGACAGCGCTCGTCTGAGCCGTATGCTCGGCGAGATAGTAAAAGACGCTCCTATCGGCATTCTGCCGGAGGACTGCCGCTTCTCCGGACGTGATGAAGTGAAGCTCGCGTCGATACTTACCGGTCTTGAAATGTTCGCAATGCTGAAAAAGCTCGGAATAAGCGCCGAGGCGAGAGATGCTGCCGCGGAATTGTCTGCGGAGGACATAGCTGCCGGAAGCGGCGCTTCACCCGAGACTTCCGATATACCCGCGTTTGACGGGAGCATTGCGGATTATCTGCTCACAAAGGACGGCAGACTGCTCAGATGTGTGAACGGACTGTCCGATAAACAACGTTGTGTTTGACTGCACCCTCGCCGCGTATCTGCTGAATGTAAGTGCGTCGGAGTACGACATGGAGCGCCTTTGCGGTGAGTACGGCGTTTCCGTGGGTGAAGCGGATGCGCTGACCGTACACAGGCTCGGCTCCGCGCTGAGCACAAGACTGTATGCTCAGGAAATGGACAGACTGCTTCGTGAGATCGAGATACCGCTCGCTTATGTCCTCGTTTCCATGGAGAAGGAAGGTATCGCCGTTGACAGGCAGGCTCTCGTCGATTTCGGAAAGACCCTGTCGGAGCAGGCAGACGAGCTTGCTCAGGAAATATACGTCTGTGCCGGAGAATCTTTCAATATCGGCTCCCCGAAGCAGCTCGGCAATATCCTGTTCGAGAAAATGGGACTGCCCCACGGAAAAAAGACCAAGACCGGCTATTCGACAAATGCCGAAGTTCTGGAAGATCTCGAAAAATATGACCCGATAATACCGCTGATACTGAAATGGCGGACCGTGACCAAGCTCGATTCCACCTACGCGCAGGGACTCCTTAAGGAAATAGCGGACGACGGACGCATACACACCACTTTCAAGCAGACAGAAACGCGGACAGGACGCATATCCTCAGCCGAACCGAATATACAGAATATCCCCGTGCGCACGGAGCTCGGACGTGAGTTCAGACGATTCTTTACCGCAAAGGATGGATATGTGCTGGTTGATGCCGACTATTCGCAGATAGAGCTTCGCATACTTGCGCATCTGTCCGATGACAAGGCGATGATCGACGCGTTCAGGAGCGGCGAGGATATCCATACCGTCACCGCATCGCAGGTATTCGATCAGCCCATCGAGTGGGTAACGCCCGAAATGCGCCGCAGTGCAAAGGCTGTCAATTTCGGTATAGTTTACGGCATAGGAGCTTTCTCGCTCTCAAAAGATATCGGGGTGTCAGTCGCGGAAGCCGACCGCTACATCAGAAACTATCTCACGAAGTATTCCGGAGTTGACGCGTATATGAAAAAGACAGTCGCGGACGGCAGAAAGAACGGATTTGTCACTACAATGTGGGGAAGGCGGCGCTATATATCGGAGCTTTCCGCGCATAACAAGAACGTGCAGAAGCTGGGTGAGCGCATAGCGATGAACACGCCGGTGCAGGGAACTGCCGCGGATATAATCAAGCTCGCCATGATAAAGGTGCATAAGAGGCTCGCGGAAGAGAAGCTCGATGCGAAGCTGATATTGCAGGTACACGACGAGCTTATTGCGGAAGCGTCTGCCGACTGTGCCGATCGTGTCGCGCAGATCGTCGCGGAGGAAATGGAGAACGCGGCTTCCTTGAGGGTTCCTCTGACGGTTGACGCAAAGACGGGCAGAAGCTGGTATGAGGCACACTGATATGAACGATGCGGAATTTATCGCTTATGCGGAAAGCGTATGCTTTGAAAACCCGTGGAAAGCGGAGGACGTGAATGCGCAACTTGACAGCGGATACGGCATCTGCATCGTTGAGCGCGGCGAGGACGGGAAAGGCATCGGCTATGCTCTCGGCAGGATCTCGTTCGATGAAGCGGAGCTGTACCGGATCGCGGTTTTGCCGGAAAAGCGCCGTGCTCACGCAGGGAGCCGGCTGCTTACCCGCTTTATTGACCGGTGCAGGGAGCTGGGTGCGGCGAAGATATTTCTGGAAGTCCGTTCGGCAAACGTACCCGCCCGGAGTTTGTACGAAAAGCACGGCTTTGTGCGGATCTCTGTCCGCCGCGGTTACTACGGCGACGATGATGCAGTGATCTATTCCGTAATTGATGATCGATAAACAGAGAAAATCGCTGCTGTCGTAAAGATGAAATTGCTCATAATATGATAATTTTGCTCAAAATCGTCATTTTGCGAAAAATTGCCTGCTCGCCTATGGACAAAATAAGAAAAATGTGCTAAAATATATAAGCACTATTATGAAATAATGTGCTTTTCAGATCAATTACAAATTGTTCGCCGACTTGCGGATATCCGGTTTACAGTATATGGATCAGACGTTCTCAGCGTTTGCTGGTCCGCGTTGCAGACCCGTCCATAGCAGTCCCGAACAAACGGAGGTGTCCCGGAATGAGATCTTCTGCCGATATTATAAAAAGGTTTACTCTTATAGTTGGCGGTGTGAGCGCCGCGCTGTTTCTTGTAACGGCGATAATCGGCATTACCATGCTGTCCGGGGGCGGTGTACCTGTGCTTATTGTCGGACTGATAGGTCTGGGTGTGAGCGCGGGCGGTACATTAGCGGCACTGAGATCGTTCGGAAGATCTGTATTTGAGCCCCTCGGAGAGATAACCGAGGCTGCCGGAAAGTTCAATTCCGGCGATTACGGCACAAAGCTGAATATAAAGACCGGCACCGATATCGACATAATTGCCGAAGCGCTCAGCAATGCTGCAAACGATACTCGTGTCAGCTCCGAGATCATAGGCGATATCGCGAAAGGTGATTTTTCCCGCAATATCGGTTCTCTCCCGAGCGGAAGCAATGTCATTGACGGCCTCAAAGCCCTGTATGACAATATGGCTGACGCGTTCAGGGATATCTCTGACGGCGCGGATATGGTGAATGCTGACGGTGAGCGTGTGACCGCCGCGTCACAGACACTCACACAGGGCGTGAGTGCGCAGATAGGCACTGTCGAGGAACTCTCCGCTACCGTGAACGAAGTCCGCACCGCTGTGGTAAAGAATGCCGAAAATGCGAAGGAAGCCCATAAGAACGCGGAAGAAGCGAGTGAAGCAGTAAATTACGGCACCGAAAAGATGAACGAGCTGCTGAAGGCAATGGACGATATAAGCAGTTCCACAGACGAGATAGCAAAGCTCAACAAGGTAATAGAAGATATAGCTTTCCAGACGAATATACTTGCTCTCAATGCGTCGGTCGAGGCCGCAAGAGCCGGTGAAGCCGGGAAGGGATTCGCGGTAGTGGCGCAGGAAGTCAAGAATCTCGCGATAAAGTCACAGGAAGCGTCGCATCAGACCAGCACGGTTATCACGAGCTGTGTCGGAAGCGTAAAGGAAGGCGCTCAGAAGACCCGCGAGACCGCAAAAGCGTTTACGCTGATTTCCGAGAAGGCACAGGAGATAGGCGCAGGACTTAACGTGATTTCGAGAGAGTGCGAACAGCAGTCCGAAGCGATTTCGCAGATAAACATAGGTGTACATCAGATAAGCGATATCATACAGAATACTTCCGCTACGGCGGACGAATGCGCACAGTCGGCTGCGGCACTTTCAGGACGTTCCGGCGACCTGCGCGAGATAGTAGGAAGATTCAGATTCGGCAGCACCGGCAAATCCGCTCCTGCTTCAAAGCCTGCACCGAGGCCTGCCGGGAAACCGGTATCAAAGCCCGCTCCGGCTCCCAGACCGGCACTGAAATCTGCCGAAAAACCTGTATCAAAGCCTGCACCGGCTCCAAAGCCGGCACCGAAGCCTGTCGAAAAGCCGGTGTCAAAGCCCGCTCCGGCTCCAAAGCCGGCACCGAGACCCGCGGAGAAACCGGTTGAGAAGTCTGTTTCGGCAAATAACGCGAAGCCTGCTTACACTCCCGCTCCGAAACCCGCACCGAAGCCTGTGGCTTCATTCCCGTCCGGCTCGAATGTTCCGCCGCGCTCGTCCAACAGCTACGCGAACTCCGAGTTTGTGGATGTTCCCGACAATAAATACTGATAACATAACAAAGCCGCAGAAGATACCTGCGGCTTGTTTTGACGGAGAGACAGATATGAGACTTAATGAAGAATTTGAAAAAACGATAACCTCCGATGCTGTGGAGGACTGGAGATACCCGCGCTTTTTCACCGGCAGCATCGGTGATAACGTTGTTATAACGGGAAATGACGCTGTGCATATTTTCCGTGTACTGCGAATGAGGACGGGGGACAGAGCGATAATCTGCGACGGGAACGGTACCGATCTGCTCTGCGCGATAACATCCGCATCCGAAAGTGCGGTTGAGCTTGATATACTTGACCGCAGACGCTCCGTAGGCGAACCTGACATATATCTGCGCTTGTTCCAGTGTATGCCGAAATCGGATAAAATGGACTTCATCGTGCAGAAGGCAGTCGAGCTCGGTGCAAGCGAGATAATACCCGTGATATCAAAACGCTGCGTGTCCCGTCCGGACGCAAAAAGCGCTGCCAAAAAGCGCGAGCGCTGGCAGAGAATAGCGGACGAGGCGGCAAAGCAGTGCGGGCGCGGAAAGATACCGACAGTCGGAGAGATGATCGGGTTCACGGAGTCGGTGAAGATATCCGCCGGGTCCGGTGCGCAGGGCATCTTCTTCTACGAATGCGGCGGAAGCAGGCTGAATGATCTCGTAAAAGAGCCGTTCCCGGAGCGTATAGATGTGTTCATCGGTTCAGAGGGCGGATTCGAGCCGGAGGAGGCGGAGCTTGCACAGAAAAGCGGAATACGAGCGGCGACTCTCGGCACAAGAATACTGCGCTGTGAGACAGCACCTGTTGCCGCAATCGCTGTATTGATGAATATTACAAATAATATGTAATATAATTGTGCAAAATGATAAATTTGCAAATTTGCTTGAAAAAACAGAGAAAATGATATATAATATTTATATGCTGTAAGGGGCAGTTTTTGTATGTGCTTTCCGAAAGCCGAACGGCAAAAATGCTGCTGCAGCGAACAATATTTTTCTGTAAAGGAAGGAAAATGACAATGAACAAGAACGTTATTGCGATACTCGTAGGTATCATCGCACTTCTCGCAGGTGCTCTGGCGGCATTCCTTATCATAAGAAAGAAGTTTGCAGCCGATGATGATTTCGATGAATTCGAGGATTTTGATATGATCGGTGATGACGAGTTCTTTGATGAGGACGAGTTTTTCGGTGAGGAAGACGGCTATTCCGAGTACGTTGTAGGCAGCGATAACTCCATGCCTTTTGCTTCCGGCAGCAGCGAAGAAGCTCCCGAAGCAAAAGAGAGTCTCTGATCCCGCATAAATTCAGATATCTACCTATTAAAAGAACGGAGAAAAGATGAAAAATTTTATAAGAAAGACACTTGCTTTTCTGACCGCAGCGGTACTTGCAGTAACTGCTGCGGCTGTTCCTGTATCTGCGGAAAACGTAAAGCCCGCTGAAAATGAGGCAATGGCGTTCGTTGACTCCATGGGCGCAGGCTGGAACCTCGGAAATGCTTTCGATGCGGCAAACTGCAGCTGGATCAAGAATGAACTTGACTATGAAACCGCGTGGTGCGGCGCAAAGACTACCAAAGAGCTTATAAAAGCTGTGAAGAATGCAGGATTCAACACTATCCGCGTGCCTGTTTCCTACCATGATCATATCGACAAGGATCTCAACATAAGTGAAGCCTGGATGGCACGCGTCAAGGAAGTTATCGACTGGTGCCTTGCGGAGGATCTGTACGTTATCACGAATGTTCATCATGATGTGATGAAGGGTTATTACTATCCGAGCAGTGCTGAGTACAAGACGTCGTCCAAATTCATGAAGAAGATGTGGCAGCAGATATCCGCTGAATTCAAGGATTACGGCGAAAAGCTCATCTTTGAGACTATCAATGAACCCCGTCTTGTCGGTACCAACAGTGAGTGGTGGTATAACGTGAACGGAATGCCCGATGAAGTCGCAGACAGTCTTGACTGCATCAACAAGCTGAATCAGGATTGTGTGGATACGATCCGCGCGGCAGGCGGCAAGAACAGTGACCGTTACATAATCGTCGGCGGTTACGCTACGAACGGCGAGCAGATGGGAATACTTTCCACAAGATTTAAAATGCCTACCGATAAAGTAAAGAACAGACTTATCGGAGATGTACATTTTTACGGGATCGGTGAACGTGCAGGACACAATACCCTTGACGGTCTTTACAACGCTTTCACATCAAAAGGCATCCCGATAGTTATCACTGAATATGGTCTCAATGCTGACGGCTATAAGTACCTCGACAACACCGATGCTGCTGTAAAGCGTATGTCCGATTTCGGCTCGTATGCGAGAGAACGCGGTATGTCTGTTGTCTTCTGGGACAATAACTACATAAAGAAGGGCGAGAAGGGCCACAAGCTCATAGACCGCGCGACCGCAAAGGTGATCTGTCCCGAGATCACAAAGGCATTTACAACAGCGAACAAGCCCGCGGGACTTAAAAGCAGTTCGTCCTCTTCAACAGCATCAACAACCGCATCAGGAAAGACCGTGTCCATAAAGGCGAAGGCTTCTGTCGGCAAGACAAGCATAAAGCTGAGCTGGGACAAGGTGGACGGAGCAGCAAAGTATGCCGTTTATATGCTTAAGGACGGTAAGTACAAGTGCATTACAAGCAAGGTGACAGCAAACAGCTACACTGTAAAAAGCCTTAAATCCGGTACAAAGTACAAGTTCTATGTTCGCGCTTATGTTGACGGAAAGTGGACAAAGGCGTCTCAGAGCAAGATAACTACCGCAACAACAAAGAAAAAGTAACGTTTTCCCGGCAGCACATCTGCCGGGATTTTCGTTTTTGAAAGATTTGAAGCAAAAAATTTCAGAAAATACCAAAAAGCATTCAAAAAACTCTTGACCTATCGACAAAAATGTAATATAATAGTATTTGGTATTTTGTGCGGGTCAGCCTGCGGCAAAAACGGTAATGATACTCTCGCAGTATATTAATAAAAGGTAAGGAGAAATCGCTATGATGACAAACAATCAGAATATCCTCAAGTGGTTTGAGGAGATGAAGGCTCTCTGCAAGCCCGACAACGTTGTATGGATCGACGGCAGCAAGGAGCAGCTTGACGAGCTCCGTGAGGAAGCATTCAGAACCGGTGAGATGATAAAGCTCAACCAGGAGAAGCTCCCGGGCTGTATCTACCACAGAACAAAGCCCAACGACGTTGCCCGTGTTGAGGACAGAACATTCATCTGCTCACGCAGAAAAGAAGATGCGGGTCCTACAAACAACTGGATGGATCCCAAAGAAATGTACGCAATGCTTACTCCTATGTATGACGGCGTTATGAAGGGCAGAACAATGTACGTTATCCCGTACTCCATGGGACCGATCGGTTCGCCTATCGCAAAGACAGGTGTAGAGCTTACTGACTCTATCTATGTTGTACTCAACATGGCTATCATGACCAGAATGGGTAAGAAGGTGCTCGACGCTTTCCCGGCTGACAGCAACGACTTCGTTCGCGGCCTCCATTCAAAGGCTGACGTTGACCCCGAGAAGAGATACATAGTTCAGTTCCCCGAGGACAACACGATCTGGTCGATAAACTCCGCTTACGGCGGAAATGTTCTGCTCGGCAAGAAGTGCTTCGCGCTGCGTATCGCTTCCTACCAGGGCAAGAACGAGGGCTGGATGGCAGAGCATATGCTTATCCTCGGCGTAAAGAAGCCCGACGGTAAGATGTTCTACGTTTCCGCTGCGTTCCCGTCTGCGTGCGGCAAGACCAACCTTGCTATGCTTATCCCGCCCGAGGGATACAAGAGCAAGGGCTATGAGGTATTCACAGTAGGTGACGATATTGCATGGATGAAGCCCGGTCCTGACGGCAGACTCTATGCTATCAACCCCGAGAACGGCTTCTTCGGTGTTGCTCCCGGAACAAACGCAAAATCCAACTTCAACGCTCTCGAATCCACAAAGAAGAATGCTATATTCACAAACGTTGCTATCAACAAGGACGATATGACCGTTTGGTGGGAAGGTCTCGACAAGAACCCGCCGGAGAACGCTCAGGAGTGGACAGGCATCGACTGCAACGGCAAGGAGTGGACATCTCAGATAGACGAAAAGACAGGCAAGAAGAAAGTCCTTGCTCATCCGAACAGCCGTTTCACAGCTCCCGCAGAGAACTGCCCGTGCATCTCGCCCGAGTTCAACAACCCGAACGGTGTTCCGATCTCCGCTATGATATTCGGCGGCAGACGTGCTTCCACAACTCCGCTGGTATATCAGTCGTTTGACTGGACACACGGTACTTATGTAGGTTCCGCTGTTTCCTCCGAGACAACAGCAGCAGCTACAGGTGCGGTAGGCGTGCTCCGTCACGATCCTATGGCTATGAAGCCGTTCATAGGCTACAACGTAGGCGATTACTGGAACCACTGGCTTGAAATGGGCGAGAAGCTCGGCGACAAGGCTCCTAAGATCTTCAACGTTAACTGGTTCAGACAGGACGATCAGGGTAACTTCATGTGGCCCGGATTCGGCGACAACATGAGAGTTCTCGATTGGATCATCGAGCGCTGCGAAGGCACAGTAGGCGCAGTTGAGACACCTATCGGATACGTTCCGAACCCCGAGGATATCAACATCGAAGGTCTTGAGGGCGAGGTTGACCGCGCTACCGTTAAGGAGCTTGTATCCGTTGACAAGGAACTCTGGAAGAAAGAGATCAAGGAAATGCGCAGATACTACGACGAGGACATCAAGGCAAAGGGCGGCAATATCCCGCAGGCTCTTTACGATGAGCTCGACAAGATCGAAGCAAGACTTAATAAGTAACTGTATTTAAGTCTTTGGAAAACCTTAGACTATGTAAGGCTTTTTCCTATACTCCTTCCAAAAAGCTCTTATTGCCTTGCAATCGAAAGGGAAGGACAATCATAATAAAAGAAGAAGCCGCCGGGTGTATTTATACATCCAGCGGCTTTTTGTGTGATTTTAAAAAGAAAATATGCGCAGAACTGTCGTTCCCGGAGTTTTGTCTTTTTCGGACTCTGCGCCTATTGCTATTTTTGTACAGATGTGTTATAATTCCGATATGGAAAAGATAAAGAAAATAAGAGACCTGTTTCTCCTGTTCATAATATTCGCCGTGTGCGGCTGGATATACGAAGTCCTGCTGACAGCGGCGGCATACGGTTATTATCAGAACCGCGGCTTTCTGTTCGGACCTTGGCTGCCGATTTACGGATTCGGCGGTCTGCTGCTGTATCTTGTCTTCGGAAAGGCGGCAGTTAAGCAGGGAAGTCCTCTGCGCCGGCTGCTTATCGCCGCAGAGGTTTTTGCGGGTATCTGCCTGATCTCCGCGGCTTTTGAGCTTGCGGCATCGTATCTGCTCGACGCGCTCGGTATCGGTTTTACGAGCCTTTGGGACTACTTCGCGGAAACTCCGAATTTCGAGGGACGCATAAGTTTAGTGTCTTCACTGCGTTTCGGTGTGATAGGTATTGTTGCGCTGTATATTGTCATACCACTGTGGAAACGGCTTGTAAAGCTCGGTGAAAAGCCGCTGAACGCGGTATCGGCAGTGCTTGCCGTGCTGTTTGCTGCCGATCTTATCTGCCGAATACCTTTCGGAAGTAATGCAGGCTTCTGATGACCCGTGGCGTTATTCCTGCGATTCCTGTGCTTCACGGTTCTCGCGTTCGATCCTATTATGGATGTCCTGCATTTTCGCATCAAGCTCTGTGATAGCATCGGCACATTCTTTCAGCTTCGCGGATATCTCCTCGGTGTTGTGTATGCTGTGCTTGTATTTCAGCTTATGTTCAAGGCTTGCCCAGAAATCCATTGCTATCGTGCGGAACTGCACCTCTACTTTCATGATCTTCTTGCCGGTAGAGAGGAAGATCGGGATACCCAGTATAAGGTGCAGGCTTCGGTAACCGTTAGGCTTCGGGTTAGCGATATAATCCTTCTTTCTTATCAGTGAGATATCGTCCTGCATCGTGAGAATATCGGCTATAGCGTAAATATCTTCCGGGAAAGAGCAGATAACGCGTACTCCGGCGATATCGTTGAGCGTAGTTTCTATATTCGCAATTGTCGGCTGTATGCCCTTGCGCTGCATTTTTTCAACGATACTGAGCGGATCCTTTACTCTTGTCTTGATCGACTCGATAGGGTTGTAGTTGTACATTGTAGAGAACTCGTCATTGAGTACGTTCAGCTTTGTTTCGATCTCGCGGAGCGCACATTCGTTCTGCATCATAAGCTCAAGGAACGGCTTTGCGCTTTCAAGGAGCTCGGCTGTTCTGTCGGTGCTGAAAAAATTGTCGAAACCGTCCTGAACGGCGAGCTGTGTATCTTTTGGCATTTTTTCTCTCCTATGCATATAATTGATTGTCCTCAACAAATGACAATTCCGCATTGCGGATTTCAGAACAACAACTGCCATAAGGCAGATGTTGAGGACACATTAATTAATGTCTGCTCATCAACCGTGAACAGGCTTCATAGCGCAGCTTGAAGCCTGTTCACGGTTGCAAAAGTGCAAGGAAAATCCCAAAATAATCAAATT
>CACZGM010000099.1 GCA_902780695.1 uncultured Ruminococcus sp.
CAGCTCGGATTCGGGAGTCTCCTCCGGAAGTGCATATTCGTAAGACTTGATTCCGCATACTTCACAGGCCTTTTTCTTGTTGTTCACATATACTCTGCTTGCCTGATTGTTGCCGACGATAACTACCGCGAGACCAACTTCGAGACCCTCGCGCTCTATCTCCGCGCGTACTTCTTCCTTGACCTTCTGTGATACCGCTTTTCCGTCAATTAGCTTTGCCATTTTTGTATTCCTCCTGTTTTTTTACTTGCTGCTGTCTTTTTCGTCATCGAAAATACTCGGAGCCGCGGTGACAGTGACCTGCTCCTTTTCTGCGCGCCTGAATGCTTTGAGCGCTTTTTCAGTTTCTTTGTCGGTCTGTATATTCGCGTAAAACTTATCCATACGCTCCTTGCATTCCGGTCTGTCTTTCCAGCGTACATAGGACGGTGTTTTTCTGATCCTGATCTTGAAATAAACAAGAAGGATAAGGCAGAAAAGTGCCGTTGCAAATCCGATAAGCTGTGATACGCGAATGCCTGTATCTCCGATATACAGACTGTCCGTGCGCAGTCCCTCGATAAATCCGCGTCCGGTACCGTACCATATCACATACCAGAGGAACTGTTCTCCGTCAAATGTCTGAAGCCTTGCGACAACGAAATGGATAAACGCAAGTCCGAGCGCACACCAAAGGCTTTCATACAGGAAGCACGGGTGAACGAGTGCGTATTCTCCGGCTGGCAGGGAAGACTGTGCCGCTTCAACGACAGGGTCTATCTTTATAACATTTCCTGTCATTCCCCACGGAAGATGTCCGGCAGTCGGAGCGCCGTACGCTTCCTGATTGACGAAGTTGCCCCAGCGTCCTATAGCCTGACCGATCAGGAATCCGCAGCCGCCCATATCACATAGCGGGAGTATCGGCGCTTTTCTTATCTTTGTGGTCAGTATTCCGACAATCGAGCCGCAGATAATACCGCCATATATTGCAAGTCCTCCGTCATGGATAGTTGTGAATGTTGTGATGATATCGTATTTATATGCATTTTCCGGATTTAAGTTCCAGAATATTACATAGAATATTCTTGCACCGAGAAATCCTGCAAGGCCTCCGAAAAGCGCGACATCGAATAAGTCGTCGCTCGTAAGTCCGAATTTCTTTCCGCGCTTGGTGCAGTAAACCACCGCGAGTATTAGTCCGAATGCTATGATAAGTGCGTACCAGAACACCTTGAATCCGAATATCTCAAATGCTACACGGTTTATATCTATCTCACCGGAGAACAGATTCGGAAACTCTGTTCTTCTCATATAAATGTCGTTCATTGGTTGTCCTTTCCTTTGTCTTTACCGGTCAAGCGGTTCTATTATCGAAAGACTGCTGTTTTCGAGGTCAAGCGATGTGAGTGCGTTCATAATATCATCGTATGTCACGTCCGCGGCAAGATCAAGATTGTCGTAAACGCTGATGCCGCTGAAATCGGCATTCATTGCGTATTTTGCCACAGTACCGACATTGTTGAATCCGCCTACCAGATCGCCGTATGTCATCTTTTTTACGACTTCAAAATCTTCCCGCGGTATGCCGTCGTGTTTCAGACGTGTGAGTTCATTCTTCACTTCTTCGGCTACCTTGTCCGGTTCGCGGGAATCGCCGCTGATCATCGGCAGGAAAAATCCTCTGCCTCTGAACACACCTGCCGAGAAAGATTCGTTTATCAGACCGTTTTCATACCATTTGCTGTAAAACGGAGAGAAACTTCCGAGCGCGGAATCAAGCATAACGTTCCAGATATAGTAGTTCCGCACACATTCTCTGCCTGACAGGTTCGGCATTTTGAATCCGAGCTGGAACAGCGGGAGTGCGCAGTAAAGCTTCTGTACGACACGCTTTTCCTTCACCTCATAGGGCTCATCCGGAACGATTGCTTTAAGCCCGATATTCTTTGACGGTTTCAGCATATCGTCACATATTATCAGCGCCTCGTCCGGGTCAAAGTTGCCTGCGATCGAAAGCGTCATATTGTTGAGGTTATAGAACGTGTTATAGCAGCGGTAAAGCAGTTTCTTGTTGATCTGCGCTATACTTTCGACTGTGCCGGCAATGTCTATCCTGACGGGGTTGTTGTGATATACCGCTCCGAGTCCGTTGAAGAAAACTCTCCAGCCCGGATCGTCAAGATATATCTTTATTTCCTGTGCGATTATACCTTGTTCTTTCTGTACATTCTCATCGGTAAAATACGGATTCTGAACAAAATCGAGAAGTGTGCGAAGGTTTTCTCCGAAATGCTCCGCGCAGCTGAAATGGTATGCGGTCGTATCGAACGAGGTGAACGCGTTTGAATATGCACCGGTTTTCGCGAAATTCTCAAAAGCGTTGCATTCCTCACCTTCAAACAGCTTGTGTTCAAGGTAATGTGCGATGCCCTCCGGTACGGTTATGAAATCAGCATCTTCATTAGTCTTGAATGTGGTATCGACGGAGCCGTATCTTGTACCGAATATCGCGAAAGCAGTACTGAAACCGGGCATGGGGTAAAGGCAGATATTCAGACCGCTGTCGTGCTTGACCTTTATATAGTTTTCACTAAGACGGCTGCTCGAAATAATGTCTTTTTTCATTCCGGATCCGCCTCCTTGTCCGATCTCAGTATATATACCGTATCGAGCCGCATAGACTTTGCGGCTTCGATTATCTGCTCACGGGTGACAGCGTTGAGCCTTGCGATATGCTCATCAACTGAAGCAGCCCACCGCGGACTTAATATATCGCTTAAGCATACGCTTCCGATGCCGTAGAGTGTATCTCTTACCGAGCGGATATTGTTTATCATATACAGTCTGACTTTTTCAACTTCATCGTCGGTGAAATTGCCGTTTGCGATCTCCGCAAGCTGATTGAGACATTCCTTTTCCGCTTTTTCAAGGTTTGCTTCTTCAACTCCGCATTCCGCGCTTATATAGCCTTTTTCGTATCCCATTCGCGAATAGCAGTAATAGCAAAGCGACATCTTCTCTCTTACGTTGCTGAACAGCTTTGAAGATTCCGTGCCTCCGTAAAGACTTTGCATAAGAAACAGCGGATATCTTTCGCGGTAACCGTCCGCAGATTTGAAGAACATAACGAGTTTGCTCTGCTCAACATCGAGTGTTTCGGTAATGCGCAGCGGTTCTGCTTTAGGCTCACTTACGATAACGTCTGCGAGCTTTTCCGGACGGCGAACGATCTTTGAGAATGCTTCAGCGAATATTTCCGCAATGCCGCTGAAATCACTTTCGCCGACGCAGATGATCTCTGCACGCATTTCGCTTATCATTCGTTTATAAGCTGCTATAGCGTCACTGTCGCTTACTGCATCTACCTGCTCATTTGTTCCGCCCCAGCGTATCGCGGCAGGTTCGTCTCTGAACGTGCCCTCAAATGCTCTCAGATATGCGTATCTTGTTTTATCGTTTATTTCGGCATCATTGTCGTCTTTCTGATTCTGTTTTTCTATTTCAAAGCTCTGTTTCGGAAAAAAGCCGTCCTCAAAATATGGCTTGAACAGGCAGTCGAGAAATATATCGAGCGTTTCGCGCAGAAGATCTTCTTTGTCAAGCGCGTATCTGTTATCGAGAACATTTGCACCGAGCTGGAGAAGCTGATAGTCTCCCCACGGATTTACCGACCATGATAAATCCGCGGAATACAGCTCCGAGAGTCTGCGGTTCAGCTTTGCCATAGTATCGAGGTTTTCGTTGCATTTGACGAGCATTCTCGGTATTATTGCGTTCTCCGAGACTTTATCCGAAAGACCGGTAATGAATGTTATGCTTATCTTATTGACTTTGAATTTCTTATCGGTGACAGATGTAAAATAAACTTCATCTGCGATTTTTCGTCTGTTATAAAGATTTTCCAATTTGTCACTGTCCTTTCATTTTGCTGTATTAAATCATTTATGTTACTTCTAATTTCTGCCGTTGTACGGTATCAGAGATCGATCTTTATATGTTCGGCGGTGACAGTATCGCCGTTTATGACGATTTTTCCGTATGTCGGAGGATTACCGCCTCTCGGCAGAACCGCACTTCCAGGATTGAACAGCAGAACACCGCCGTATTTTTCGTTCATGGGAACGTGAGTATGTCCGAACAGTGCAATCTCACAGCCGTTTGTTATCGCGGTAGCCGACAGATATTCTTTAAGTCTGCTTCGCTCGAACCTGTGTCCGTGGCAGAGATAGAATTTTCTGCCGCCAAGTTCCGTCACAAGGCATTGCGGGAAGTTTCCCCAGTCATTGTTGCCTTTTATAAAGATGAACGGCTTGCTGTAAAACGCGGACTGAACATCGGCGAACTCATGTTCTCCGTCTCCGAGGTGAATGAAAAGGTCGGAGCTTTCATTGCGGCTTACGATTTCATAAAGTGTCTCAAAATCGCCGTGTGTGTCGGAAATGACCGTTATAACCATTCGGCTGACCTTCCTTGTACATCAATTATATTATTATATCACATTACGAAAAAAAAATCAACTTTTTAATTGACAATATAAGAATAAAATAGTAAAATAGTAATATAAACCGTCAATATTTATGCAATGGCGGGTATCGGATACGAAAAACAGGTGATACAAATGGAATATATACTGTTGTCTTTGGGAGATAAGCCTGCTGCCGAGGGTATCGGCGGCGTTATAAGTTCAGCACTTCTTGCTCTGGGAACACTTGCGCTGATATATCTTGTTCTTGTCGCTATTGACAGATACCACAAAAAGCACGGCAGCGGCGATAATGACAGCACACAGCAGACGCCGCCGGACAGCGGCAGTGATTCTTTCCGTAAGGTGCTTACCGAGGAGATAAAGAAAAAAGACGAAGAAAACGGGAGCCGACATATATGAGACAAAAGGTAATGGTCGCAATGAGCGGGGGAGTGGACAGTTCCGCTGCGCTTGTGATCCTGAAGGAAAAATATGATGTTATCGGAGTTACTCTGAAGCTCCATGACGGGGAGTTTGAATGTGACGGGCAAAAGACCTGCTGTTCGCTTCGCGACATTGACGACGCAAGACAGGTTGCTTCGCGCTTCGACATAATGCACTACGTCTACAATATGCAGGAGCTTTTCCGTGAAAAAGTCACTGACAGGTTCATTACGAGCTATGAGCGCGGAATGACTCCAAACCCGTGCATAGACTGCAACAGGTACATAAAGTTTGAGGCTCTGCTCAAAAGGGCGCAGGCTCTGGACTGCGATTTCATATCCACGGGACATTACGCGAGGATATGTTATGACGAGGATCGAGGTCGTTGGCTGCTGAAAAAGGCAATATCCGAAGACGGCACAAATGAAAAAGACCAGTCATACGTCCTTTACGACCTCAGACAGGAGCAGCTTTCGCATATTCTGTTTCCGCTCGGTGAAATGAAAAAGTCGGAAGTCCGTGCTTTTGCCGAAAAGAACGGGCTTGTCAATGCACAAAAATCCGACAGTCAGGATATCTGCTTTGTTCCCGACGGGGATTATGCCGCATTTATCAGGCGGGAAACGGGCAGGGAATATCCGGCAGGAGATGTTATCGACAGTACCGGCAGGGTTTATGGCAGACATGAAGGGCTGATCAATTATACCATAGGGCAGAGAAAAGGTCTCGGTATAGCTTTCGGCGTACCGATGTATGTTACAGGGAAGGATATGGAGCATAATACTCTTATCGTAGGTACTGCCGAGGAACTGATGAGCAGAACTCTCACTGCCTCGGATATGAACTGGATTGCCTTTGAGAAGCCGGAAAAGCCGTTCGTCTGCAAAGCAAAGACCCGCTACCGCATGACCGAGCAGCCCTGTACTGTATATCCGCGTGAAGACGGCAGTGTGTTCGTCGAGTTCGATTCCCCGCAGCGTGCTGTAACTCCCGGTCAGCGCGTCGTCTTCTATGACGGTGATATCGTCATCGGCGGAGGAGAGATAAGAAGTGAATAATGAATAGTTGTGGTGCCGCCTTCGGCGGTTTATCAAACAATACTCCCGTATCTGTGTGTGATACGGGAGTTTGTCTTATTCCGTTGGATCGTTTACTATTCCCACAAACAGTGGAAGTCCTGTTTCACTCATTATCTCGAAAATGAACGGCTTATCGAAAACAAGCTCTATGCGGTCAAGCTCTTCAAAGTCGAGAGCTCCGTCATAGCTTATCAGCGTGAAAGCGGCAGCCTTGCAGCCGTCCTCGTCTATCGTTACCCGCGCCGCTTGTACGGCGGAGCCTATCGAAATTTCCGCGCCGGTGTCGGTGAGCGGTTCAAAATCGGAGACAGATACGTCGAACGCGTCGGTAATACCGAGCTTACGCATTCCTTCGGTAAGGTCGAACCGCTGCGAAATATCGAATTTAGGAACGGAAAGCGCGACGGTCATAAATTTCGCGTGTTCGGCATAGTCGAGCCTTTCTTTCATTATGAACGATAAAGTATCCTCGTCATTAAGCAGCGCTTCCGGCGTGAAGCCGTCGTCCGGAAGAATGAGCCGCATATTGCCGTTTTCTTCAAGCTGCATGGATATGGCGGTGAAGTGATCTCCGCCGTAAACGAACATATCACGCTCGGTGTTCATGAAATCGCAGCCGATATAACCGTCCGGAGTGCGGAACGAGCGCTTTTTCGTCAGCTCCTTATTGAACTTGTCGCGCCATTTTCCGCTGTAATTCACGGTAGAAGCAAGAGCGATGACCGTTGCGGGGTCAAGCTGCACATCGGAAGCATATTCTTCGAGCAGTCCGTCGGTCTGTTTGTTCAGCCAATCCCGCAGCAGCTTGTCGTATTCCTCGGTGCCGGGAATGCCCGAATATACCGACGAATAGTAGTTGCCGGAGATGCTGCCGACAGTCTCCGCAGCGTAATCGATACCGTTGCTGAGCCATACCGAGCTTGCAAGTATGCATTTTGCCGCGCCGTCGTCGGAGTAGTTTGCCTGCCATATCGACTTTGCGTGTGAACGCAAATCTTCTATGCTTTCCTGACCGAGAACGTCAAGAAACTGCTGCCTTGTATAGCCGCCGCTTATCTCCGCGGACATACCGAGCGCCATAAACAGAGAAAGCGGGGAGTACACCTTGTTTTCATTCTCCGCTGTACCGAGAAAAGTGCGTATGCTGTTCCTGAAGAACGGCTTGCGGAGCGTGTTTTTTACCGCAGCCCATTCGCTCCAGACTTCCTCGTATTCGTCGTCGTTGGTATATACCGACTCGTCCGGGTACGGCGGGAAATAAGGGTACGAAGGCTCCGAAAGTACAGCCGCGTCATCGTCCGGCGCAGCGAGATATGTAAGATCGTTTACCGATGTCTGCGGTATCTTTCTCTCGGTCACGGCTGTTGTTTCCGTGACCGATACGGTCGTATTTTCCGAAGTTGTCGCTTCCGAGGTCGTTGTATCCGAAGTTTTGGAGGTAGTTTCGGTCGGTTGCGTCAATGTCTCCGTCGCGGGAGCCGACGATCCTGCCGTCGCGGTGACGGTCGTTGTATTTTCGGCGGGAGTTGTTTCCGGCGGTACGCTTTCGGACGCAGTATCGGCGGTGACTGTCGGAAGCTCCTCCGAAATACTTGTTTCGGCAGGTTCCGTTACCGTAAGCGGGTGAAAGTCGGATAAAGCGGAGGTCGAAGTTCCTGTATGCGGAGCATCGGTCTCGGTGCCGATCGTCGATGATTCGGTGACAGGCGTTTTTTCGACATCTATCTCCGGAGTACCGGAATTCAGCATAAACACGCCGACAGCCGCGGCACAGACGCAGACAGCAGCGGCTCCCGCAGCCCAAGGCATAAAGCGTATCGGTCTCCTGGCGCTCTCGTGGCGTATCTGCGCCGATTCGATGAGGTCGTCGTCTATATTGGTAATGCCGTTGAACAGCTTTTCCGTTTCCTTTTTCATAACGATATGCCCTCCTTTTCAAGCGCTTTTCTGAGACTGTTCCGAAGCCGGAGCATTCTCTGCGCGAGCTTATCCGCGCCGATACCGTGTCTCGCTGCGATATCTTTAAGCGGGACGCCGTTCCAGTAGCGTATGATGAAAAACATTCTGTCCTCGTCCGACAATGTACGCAGCCATACGCTTATGACGCGTCCGAGCTCCATATCGTCTATCCTGTTTTCCATAGAAACGGGGGAGGGGACACTGTCCTCAAGCTCGCTCAATATCGTTTCCATACCTTTGTTTCTTTTGCCGGCATGATTTTTGTTCCAGAGATTGAGCGATATATTGCGTACCACGCGCCCAAGCCACGCACGGAACAGCTCCGGTCTCTGCGGCGGTATAACAGTCCAAGCCTTGTGGTATGTATCATTCACACATTCTTCCGCATCTTCTTTGACAGAAAGAATGTTTGTGGCTATTGCGTGACAAAATCTGCCGTATTTTATATCTGTCTCCGAGATTGCCCGCTCATCTCTTGACCAGTAGAGGGCTATTATTTCATTGTCATTCATTTTGATTTCCTTTCCGCGTCAATACATTGCTCTCTATATAATAAGACAGCTTTTTTTCGCCGATATTTGCCGTATTTACAAAAAAATCCCCTCTTTTTTACAAGAGGGGATCATAGAGTATATTTTACTTGATAACTCTTACCTTGATAACACCGTCAACGGCTTCAAGCTTTGCCTTTGCGGCATCTGCATCGCCCTTGACATCGAGTATTGTATAAGCCATATCCTTCTTTGTACCGCTTGCACAGTTTGCAACAGTAATTCCTGCGGCAGCCGCGAGTTTATCTGCAATACCGTCAGCAGCCTTGCTTATAACAGTGATAAGAGCGTCACCTGTCTTCGCAAGAGATACATTCGGGAGGTTTACGCTGTTGAGTATCTCGCCCTTTTCAAGGTAGTTTCTGACTTCGTTGCAAGCCATAACAGCACAGTTGTCCTCGCTCTCGGGAGTCGAAGCTCCGAGGTGGGGGATAGCGATAACATTCTCAACACAGAGAAGATCGTCAGTAGCGAAGTCTGTAGCATAAGAAGACATCTTGCCGCTTGCGAGAGCGTCGATTATTGCCTTGCTGTCAACGAGGTCAGCGCGTGCAAAGTTGAGTATGCGGACACCGTCCTTCATCTTTGCGATGTTATCGGCATTTATCATGCCCTTTGTTTCGGGAGTTGCGGGAGCGTGGATAGAAATGAAATCAGCAACCTTGTAGATCTCATCGTTGTTTGCAACGATCTTTACGTCGGGATTAAGACGCTTCTTTCCTGCTTCAGAGAGGAAGGGATCTGCACCGTAAACTTCCATTCCGAGTGCAAGTGCAGCGTTTGCAACGAGTGCGCCGATTGCGCCGAGACCGATAACACCGAGCTTCTTGCCCATGATCTCGGGACCTACGAACTGGCTCTTGCCTTTTTCAACGAGCTTGCCGACTTCGTCGCCCTTGCCCTTGAGTCCCTTTATCCATTCGGTAGCAGGGATAACCTTTCTGCCGGAGAGGAAAAGACCTGCGATAACGAGTTCCTTGACTGCGTTAGCGTTAGCGCCGGGAGTGTTGAACACAGCGATACCTTGTTCGGAGCACTTGTCGATCGGGATATTGTTTACGCCTGCGCCTGCTCTTGCAATAGCAAGGAGATTGCTGCCGAGTTCCATTTCGTGCATGGAAGCAGAGCGGACTACTACCGCATCGGGAGCGGCTTCATTGTCGCTGATCGTGTAGCTGTCTTTCGGAAGAAGATCTGTTCCGCAGGCAGCGATCTTATTGAGAGTAAGGATCTTGTACATGGTAATTACCTCTTTCAAAAATGTCGTTATTACTCAAACGGGCAGCGAAGAATCATCTTGCTGCCCGATGATGTTTTGTGTTGGCTTACGCGTTTTCGGCTTCAAACTTCTTCATGAATTCAACGAGCTTTTCTACGCCCTCAATAGGCATAGCGTTGTAGATAGAAGCTCTCATACCGCCGACTGTTCTGTGACCCTTGAGGTTCTCGAATCCGGCAGCCTTTGCTTCCTTGACAAACTTTGCGTCAAGATCAGCGTTGCCTGTAACGAAAGGAACGTTCATGAGCGAACGGTCTTCGGGTCTTACTGTACCCTTGAACAGCTTGCTCTGGTCGAGGTAGTCGTAAAGGATCTTAGCCTTCTTCTCGTTGTGAGCCTTCATAGCCTCAAGACCGCCCATCTTCTTTATCCACTTGAATACCTTGCCGCAGATATAGATGTTGTAGCAGGGAGGTGTGTTGTAGAGCGAATCATTGTCAGCCTGTGTCTTCCACTTGAGAAGTGTGGGAGTTCCGGGAAGAACGTCATCTGTGATGAGGTCTTCTCTGATTATAGCGATAACAACACCTGCGGGTCCGACATTCTTCTGAACGCCGCCGTATATAACGCCGTACTTGGTTACATCAACAGGCTCGGAGAGGAAGCAGGAGGAAACGTCCGATACAAGGATATGTCCCTTTGTGTTCGGGAGTGTCTTATACTTTGTTCCGTAGATAGTGTTGTTCTCACAGATATAAACATAATCTGCATCCTCCGGGATAGGAAGATCGGAGCAGTCGGGAATATAGGAGAATGTCTTGTCTGCTGAAGAAGCTACCGCAACGGCACCGTCGCCTGCGAAGATCTGAGCTTCCTGCCATGCCTTCTTTGCCCACTGACCGGTGATGATGTAAGCAGCCTTCTTGTTCTTCATAAGGTTCATGGGAACTTCTGCGAAGAACTGCGAAGCACCGCCCTGAAGGAACAGCACCTTGTAGTTGTCGGGAATGTTCATGAGATCTCTGATGTCTTTTTCGGCTTCCTTGATGATATCATCATAAGCCTTGGAACGGTGGGACATCTCCATTACGGACATACCCGTTCCTCTGTAGTCGAGCATCTCATCTGCGGCTTCTTTGAGGACTTCCTCGGGAAGCACTGCGGGACCTGCGCTGAAATTGTAAACTCTCATAGTTTGCCTCCTGTAGAGATTTAATAATACTCTAATATTATAGTTGAATTTGATGTATATGTCAATAGCAATTGACAAATTTTGTGCATTTTTTGCAGGAAATGTCATTTCAATCCTGCAAAATATATCAGCAGGGACGGATACGCTTTATTCTCTCACGCATAATTGTGTGCTGTTCCTCCGTGCGTCCGCATTTCGGACATCTGTCTCCGATTATGCCGGTATATCCGCAGACCGAGTCGCGGTCAACAGGGTGGTTAACAGAGCCGTAGCCTATGCCGGACTCCTTCATGCAGCGGATAATCTGTTCAAAAGCATCAAGGTTCTGCATCGGATCTCCGTCAAGCTCTACATAGCTGATATGTCCTGCATTAGTGAGCGCATGGTACGGTGCTTCCAGTTTTATCTTGCTGAATGCGGAAATGTGATAGTAAACGGGAATATGGAAAGAGTTCGTGTAGTAATCGCGGTCTGTTACGCCTTCGATCTTTCCGTAGCGCTGTCTGTCCATTTTGACGAATCTGCCGGAAAGACCCTCAGCCGGAGT
Source organism: uncultured Ruminococcus sp. (assembly GCA_902780695.1). Classification (GTDB taxonomy): domain Bacteria; phylum Bacillota; class Clostridia; order Oscillospirales; family Ruminococcaceae; genus Ruminiclostridium_E. The sequence continues at coordinate 11,439 of CACZGM010000099.1, forward strand.
GGCAAGAAGCGAGAAATTGAAGCCTGTCTTCTTTGATTCCTCGTCCATTCTCTGTCGCATACGACCGATTATACGAAGTCCGAGCTCCTGCGCTCTTGCACTTTCGCCGTGGTGTTCGCCTATAAGGGCTTTCAGACATTCCGCAAGACCGATGAATCCCATTGAGAGCGTACCGTGCTTGAGCACCTCACCAACGCAGTCATCGGGTCCGAGCTTATCGGAGTCGATCCAGATACCCTGACCCATAAGGAACGGATAATTTCTGACTTTTTTCTGAGCCTGTATCTTATATCTGTACATAAGCTGATCGATAACGAGGTTCATTTCGTCCTCAAGAAGCTCGAAAAATCTCACAATATCTTTCTGTGCCTTTATTCCGAGACGGGGAAGATTTACGGATGTGAAGCTCAGGTTACCGCGTCCGGTTACTATTTCGCGGTTCTTGTCGTACACATTTCCGATAACTCGTGTACGGCAGCCCATATACGCGATCTCCGTATTGTAGTCACCCGGCTTATAATACTGCAGATTATACGGTGCGTCTATGAACGAGAAGTTAGGGAAGAGACGTTTGGCGGAAACTCTGCACGCAAGCTTGAACAGATGATAATTAGGTTCTCCGGGGTTGTAGTTTATGCCTTCCTTTATCTTAAATATGTGTATCGGGAAGATCGCAGTCTCACCGTTGCCGAGACCCTTTTCGGTAGCAAGCAGAACATTCTCTGTTACCATCTGACCTTCAGGTGAGGTATCGGTGCCATAGTTTATGGATGAGAACGGTATCTGTGCGCCCGCACGGCTGTTCATGGTGTTAAGATTATGAACAAGTGCCTCCATAGCCTGGAATGTGGCGCGGTTCGTTTCTTTCTTTGAGAGCTTAAGCGCAAACGACTGTATTTTTTTTGCTGTTTCACAGTCACCGGCGATTTCGGTTAGATAAGGCAGCTCCTCATCGCAGAAGCCGTTGTCGTTAGCAAGAACGGGAACGATGTCCTTTTCTTCCTTGATCTTGTCAAAATACGCGGTCACCTTATCTTCGGCTTCAGCATCCGAAAGACCTGTCTCCATGAACAGGCCGCGGATAATGTTGCTCTTGTACATCTGTATGTACGTTTTTCTTACGCCGTCGGACATAGCGTAATCAAAATTCGGAATAGACTGACCGCCGTGCTGGTCGTTCTGATTGGACTGTATAGCTATGCAGGCAAGCGCCGAGTAGCTTCCGATGCTGTTAGGTTCACGCAGGAACCCGTGACCGGTGGAAAAACCGCCCTTGAACAGTTTTTTGAGATCTATCTGACAGCAGGTCGTTGTCAGCGTAAAGAAATCAAGGTCGTGTATATGAATATCGCCCTCGATATGTGCTTTTGAGTGCGACGGGTCAAGAACATACATCTCGTTGAACTGTTTTGCGCCCTCGGAGCCGTATTTCAGCATGGTTCCCATAGCTGTGTCGCCGTCTATATTGGCATTCTCACGCTTGATATCACAATCCTGCGCCGACTTGAACGTAAGGTCCTCGTATATTTTCATAAGAGATGTATTCATCTCACGGATACGGGTTCTGTCGGCTCTGTAAAGAATGTAGCTTTTCGCCGTTCTTGCGTGGCCGTTTTCTACCAGGACTTTCTCGACGGTGTCCTGTACTTCTTCAACAGTAGGGATATATTCCTCTGTGCCTTCCTCCTTTTCGAGGATACGACAGACTTCTTCCGCAAGAGCAAGCGCGGAGTTGTAGTCTTTTCCGCCTACAGAAGAAGCTGCCTTGAATATCGCGTCGGCTATCTTCTGAACATTGAATGCGGCAGTTCTGCCGTCACGTTTACGGATCTTGGTTAACATCTGAGCATCTCCTTTGTGCTTTTTAAACACAATATGTTGTGGTCGAACAAAATGCTGCGACAATATCTATTATATTGCAGTATGAGCATTTTGTCAATATGAACAATGCAAAATTTTACCGTTCATACATAAAAATAAAACGCACAAAATACCCGAAACGGATAAATCTGTACCTTTATATGTTTCCTATGAAACATCTTATCATTTTTGCAAAGAAAAACAGACATTCCGACAGGAATGTCTGCGGTATTTCTTAAAGCACTATTACGCGTTTGCGCTCTTTGCAAGTCTGGACTTAAGTCTTGCAGCCTTGTTCTTGTGGATAAAGCCCTTGCGTGCAGCCTTATCAAGTGCGATGTCGGCAGCCTTTACTGCATCTGCTCCTGCACCCTCGGCTCTTGCCTTCTTTATAACGGTCTTTAACTCGGACTTTGCAGCCTTGTTGCGCTCGTTTCTTACCTTGGTAACAAGAACTCTCTTCTTTGCGGATTTGATATTAGGCACTTCGTTTGCACCTCCTTAACTGATATCAATATTTACAATACACCATATTATATCACAGCTTTTTCCAAAATGCAATAGTTTTTTTAAAATTTTTTCAAAAAAGGTGAAAAAAATGGGAAGATCGGATCTTATATGCGAAAGCGGAATAATGAATGACAGTGTTTACCGTTCCTGTGTTCATGAAGGGAAACGGTTCGGAACTGCTTATTCCGATATCACTGTCAATGAGGACGCGGAACGGCAGCTTGGTGTAAAGCGCGGGAGATATATGACCGTGTTTACAGATAACGGCGATGTCAAGGGTTGCCTGTGCGAGCTTCTGCGGGATATTATACCGTCCGGCAGCGTACTTGCAGCAGGATTCGGCAATATGAATATAAGTTCAGACAGTATCGGCGTAAAGGCCCTGCGTCATATTCCTGCCACAGCGCATCTCTCCGGGCATAAGGATTTCCGCGATCTTGGCATGAGGAGCGTATATGTTCTTGAAGCCGGAGTTACCGGAAAGACCGGCATAGAGAGCAGCATACTTGTCACGGACACCGCTAAAAGCGTCGGAGCGGGCTGTATAATAGCGTTCGACAGCCTTGCGTGTACGGAAATAGAAAAGCTGTGTGCGACGATACAGATCACAGATGCGGGCATATCACCGGGAAGCGGTGTGGGCAACGACAGGCAGCCGCTTAACAGAGATACGGCGGGAATTCCAGTTATCGCGGTCGGTATTCCGACTGTCATTGACCTTGATTCAGTATGTGACAGGAAAGGAACAAAGGGGCTTATGGTCACACCGCGAAATATTGATATTGTATCTGACAGACTTTCGGGTATTGTCGGAAAAGCAGTCAGTGCAGCGCTGAACCCGTCTCTGACAGAAAATGAGCTCGAAGCGCTTTTATTAAAATAGTATCTGCGATATTCTACTGCTGCATATTTTATAACATATCAGAATAAAATGATATTGAAAGACAAACTGTAAAGGAAGATGAAAGATGCAGATGATAAGGACTCGCATAAGGCGGAAGCTGTTCCTGTCGGTAGGCACGGCTGCCGCAGCGCTTGTAGTACCTGCCGCGGCGGTTATATCGCTTACGGTTATATGCGGCTCGATTGCTCAGTCCGGTGAAGAAGCAAGCGAAGAACGTTCTTATAGTGCTAATGTTGTGAACGGCACCGCTGTGGAGCTGTATAAACCGGAAACTGCCGAAGAGAAAGCCTTACCGGAGCCCGAACCGGTTATTTCATCGGAACCCGAAAGTATATTTCCCGGAAAATATTTGCTGACAATGAATATGAACGATGTATCCGAAGATCTGAATGCTTTTACCGTTCATAGCGGCAGGATAGTGAACGAGACATTCGGAAAGGGGAACGGTCCGGAATTCATATCATTGCCGGACGGCGGACAGATTCGCAACTGTACAGATATACCGGCTGAGACTGTCAGTGCGGAATGTTCTGTGAACGATGTTCCGTCAATAGAGCTGTATTCAGACGAACCGCAGGTGCTTATACTTCATACGCACACTACGGAGAGTTACGAGCCGTACGAAAAAGACTGGTATGACGAAAGCTATACGAGCCGTTCTGCTGATCCGTCAAACGGTGTTACCGCCGTCGGTGAAGCGATAGCGGAACAGCTTGCCGCTGCGGGAATAAGTGTGATACACGACTGCACCGTCCACGATCTTACATACAACGGCGCATATTCGCGGAGTCTCGTCACAGCCGCAAAAATACTTGAACGTTATCCGTCGGTGAAGGTCGTACTTGATATACACCGTGACGCGATCGAATACGAAGACGGGACAAGAATCAGCGCTGTTACCGAAATAGAGGGTAAAAAAGCCGCACAGACAATGATAATCTGTGCGGCAGATGACGGAACGTTCGGAGTTCCGAATTATATGAACAATCTTAGATTTGCAAGCGCATTGCAGCAGAGTATGGAATCGCGCTATCCGACACTTACGCGTCCCGTGCTTTTCCAGTATTGCCAGTATAATCAGCAGGTCTCGCCGGGAGCATTGCTGATCGAAGTCGGCTCACACGGAAATTCGATAGATCAGGCGGTTTACAGCGGTGAGCTTATCGGGAAGTCGCTTGCGGCTCTTCTTGTACGGAACCGTGAGCCGGATGATGCCGTGCCGGTCTCGGTGAAAATGCCGGTTTACTTCTTTGACAGGGTGCGTTAGTTACTTTTTGACGATAATATCTATTTTCTGCGAGCTGTCGCCGATAGTCGCGGTTATTGTTGCAGTTCCGGCAGCCTTTGCTGTAACGAGACCGGTCGCTGAAACCTTTGCAACCGAGGTTTTGGAGCTCTTCCATGCTACGTTGTCGTCTGTGGAAGCGGAAAGAGCCGTACCAAGCTGTAATGTGCTGCCGGCTTTCATTGTGAGAGTGAGGTTGTTGATCTTGACATCGGAGCCGGAATCATTAGAGGGGAAGGTTGGAATAAAACTTAATTTGTTGTCACCTAATGTATAACTCTCAAGATTAACATAATATGTACCTTTGCTTACTTCATAAGTCAGTGTTCCCTTGTATTTTCTTTCAGTCTTATTCCATTCTAAATAGCAACAATCACTCCAGCCAGACCAACTGCTTGATCCAAGAGTATCTTTGGCATCAGTGGGTTTAATATTTTTATTGCTTGTATCTGTCACTCTAACGATAACATTGCCAACTTGTGACGAAAATGTCAATTTTAATTTTCCGGATTTGTTTGTAACAACTTTGTAATTAATTTGTTCCCTATTTTTTTGGAAAGAGACTGAATAGGTTTTTCCGCTTGAAAGTTTCTTGATATCAGCTGCCGAAGCGTTCACCGCAAACGCCGCAAATGCCGTTACTGCCATGGCGAGTGACAGTAAGATTCCCAAAATTTTTTTTGCTTTCATTGAATTTACTCCTTTTCCTTTCGGCGCAATACTTCCGCGCAAACAAAAAGTGCGCAGCAATGAAGCCGCGCACCGAAAAATGCAGCTCCGATTGCTGCCACACAATAGAATTTCCGCCGAGTGTATGCCAATAAATTGCCTATAAATACACCTGCTGAAATGGAAGGCTGCATTTTTACCTTCGTTAAGCAGATAAATTATAGACAAAAAGGGCGAACTTAATTCAGCCCTTGTTTTTTACATACAAAAAGGGCATACCGATGAACGGAAGTTCAGTATTCTATTGTGTGGCAAAATCATTATATCACAGTAAATGATTTTTTGCAATAGTTTTGGAAAAATAAAAACATTCCCGCTATAAAAGCGGGAATGTCAGCTTGTCAATAAACCACACTCTGTATTTATGTGGTATGGAATCTTTACCAACCCCACTGCGTTTCAGTCTGCGCCTGACATAAATCGGGACTCTGAAATACTGAATTGAGTTTATCGGAAGTTTCTTTTATGCGCGCATCGTGCGCGCTTTTGGAAACTTCCTTACGGCATCGTGCCGTAGGGTGTCAAGCCCACTTTTCCAAAGGGGGCTTGCGGGTGCAGGGCAGAGCCCTGCCGCTGTCCGCGCAGGACAAGTCTGTCAAAAAATTTACTTTTTTG
>CACZGM010000100.1 GCA_902780695.1 uncultured Ruminococcus sp.
GAATAATGCCATGTGCCGTTATCGGCTTCTACGGTCATATATTCGGACGAGAACTGTGTCGCGCAGAGTCCGAGACCGTTGAGACCGAGGGCGAACGAATAGTTGTCGCCGGAATTGTTATCATACTTGCCGCCTGCGTAAAGCGTGCAGAAGGCCAGCTCCCAGTTGTACTTGTCCTCGTTCTTGTTGAAATCTATCGGTATTCCGCGCCCCTCGTCGGCAACTTCCAGCGACATATCCGCAAACCGGGTTATGACGATGCGCTTTCCGTAGCCCTCTCTTGCTTCGTCTATCGAGTTCGAGAGTATCTCGAAAACCGAGTGACGGCAGCCCTCTACGCCGTCCGAGCCGAATATTACAGCGGGGCGTTTGCGCACCTGATCGGGTCCTTTCAGCGCTTTAAGGCTGTTGTCGTCGTAATTTTTCTTTGCCATCTTATCTCCTCGTTGTTATATAGAAATACCTATATATTATATCACAGCTTTCCGGAAATTTCAATAGTGAAAGCTACAAAATTTTCTATATATGGTATATTTATGAAATGTACATACAAGAAAAATACAAGAACAAAATATTTTTTCTGAAACTCTTGAAAATCAATTAATGATATGATATAATATCATTGCCAAACATCACAATTTAATATCGGAAAAAACTTTCATGTATTTTTTGTCTGATAAACAACATCTTTACTATGGTAAAGGTGCAGATTTTTCGTGTTGTTTATTAGACGAAATATTTGTGATGTTTGGCGACAATCATAACTGCATTTTTACGGTGCGCGGCTATGATTGCCGCGCATTTTTGTTTATGCGGACAAACGCGCCGTAAGGAAAGGAATTTTTATATGAAGAAGTTTTTGAGCATTTTACTGTCCCTTGCTGTGGCAGTAACAGCAATGACCGCTTTTGCAGTGACGGCATCTGCGATCAGTCTTTTCCCGGACGCTGTGACTGCAAAGAGCGGAAAAGAAGTTGACATCACAATGAGCAAGGGTGCAAAAAAACAGTATAAGATCACTGTTTCCAAGAAAGGCAAACTTGATTTAAAGATTGTTCATACAAGTGACCGTGTCGAGTTCAAGCTATATGACACAGAAGGCGGCGAAATAGAAGCAACATCTTGTGAAGCTAAAACAGGAACCTGCTATACAAGCTCTTGTATGGCATACAGAGACAGCAGTGCGGGTCTGTTTTCCGGCAGCTTTACTTATAATCTGACAAAAGGTACATATTACATACAGCTATATAATCCTTTTGGCGGCGAAGCATCGTTTACACCTACATACCCCTCCGCGTCTTCCTCCGAGAAGAGTGTAAGCTATCTCTCCGCAACTCTGAAAAAGGGTTCCACTCTCCAGCTCGGCGCTGTTCTTTCTGACGGAAAAGCAGGAACAGCAGAATGGTCAAGCTCGAAATCCTCTGTGGCAGCAGTAAGCTCGAAGGGCAAGATAACAGCTAAAGCCAAAGGCACAGCTGTCATAACTGCGAAAGTCGGCAGCAGCACAGTAAAGATACAGATAAAGGTCACAGAATGATCCGAAAGTTCCGCGGGAGATACCTGCGGAACTTTTTTGCTGTTCGTGAAAAAAACTTCCTGTACATATTGAAATTTATGTAAAAATCTGCTATAATAGTAATGTTAAATTTTAGGCGGGCGAAAAGTCTGCCGGAAAAACGAAAGGAAGATATCCAAATGAGCAAACTGAACAAGAAGAATGTAGAAGACCTTAACGTAAAGGGCAGAAAGGTACTCGTAAGAGTTGATTTCAACGTTCCTATGAAGGACGGCGTTATCACAAACGACAACCGTATAGTTGCTGCTCTTCCGACTATCAACAAGCTCTCCGCGAACGGCGCAAAGATCGTGCTTTGTTCACATCTGGGCAAGCCGAAGAACGGTCCCGAGGACAAGTTCTCCCTCAAAGCTGCTGCTGACAGACTTGCCGAGCTCGTAAGCACAAAGGTAACATTCGCTAAGGACGATAATGTTGTAGGCGAGAACGCCAAGAAGGCTGTTGCCGAAATGAAGGACGGCGAGATCGTAGTTCTCGAAAATACACGTTTCAGAGGCGCTGACGAGACAAAGAACAGCGAAGGCTTCGCAAAAGAGCTCGCTGACCTCGTTGACGATGATGTATTCGTTATGGATGCGTTCGGTTCCGCTCACCGCGCACACGCTTCCACAGCCGGCGTTACAAAGTTCGTAAAGGAGACCGCTGTCGGCTACCTTATGAACAAGGAGATCGAATTCCTCGGAAATGCCGTTGAGAACCCCGTAAGGCCGTTCGTTGCTATCCTCGGCGGCGCAAAGGTAGCGGATAAGCTCAACGTTATCAGCAACCTGCTCGAAAAGTGCGATACGCTCATCATCGGCGGCGGTATGGCTTACACATTCCTCAAGGCAAAGGGCTATGAAGTAGGTACATCGCTCGTTGACGACGAAAAGATCGACTACTGCAAGGAAATGATCGCTAAGGCTGAGAAGCTCGGCAAGAAGCTCCTTCTTCCTATTGATACAACTATCGCAAAGGCATTCCCGGATCCTATCGACGGCGCTATCGAGACCAGCATCGTTGACAGCGACAAGATACCCGCAGATATGATGGGTCTTGACATCGGCACAAAGACAATGGAGCTCTTCGCAAACGAAGCAAAGAGCGCAAAGACCGTTGTATGGAACGGACCTATGGGCGTATTTGAGAACCCGACACTCGCAAAGGGTACTATCGCGGTTGCAAAGGCACTTGCTGATGCTGACGCTACAACGATCATCGGCGGCGGCGACAGCGCGGCTGCAGTAGTACAGCTCGGCTTTGCTGACAAGATGAGCCACATCTCCACAGGCGGCGGCGCATCTCTCGAATACCTTGAAGGAAAGGTACTTCCGGGTATCGACGTAATACAGGATAAGTAAATGGATCTTTCACATATGGACGCAGGCAGCATCATTACCGTTGCTGTCTGCGGTATCGTCCTGATAGCCGCGGTCGTAAGATTCATAATACACATTTTGTCGAACCGGAAAGACAAATGAAGCTGAAAGGGCGCTGTAAATGGAAAAGGTTATAAACTTTCTTAAGACCGATAACGGAAAGCTCGTAGGAGCGGCAGCCGGTATAATACTTCTGATAATCTTTATCGCAGTGGCTACCCCTAATACCATTAATATGTGTATAAACAACGGTGATGACTGCGTAGTCAGCACAAAGTCTGCAAAGCGCATTATAAAGGGCAGACGCAAGAAGGATAAGAAAGAAAAGAAGAATAAAGAGAATTGATTTCACAGAGGGCAAAAATATGAATAAATCTGTTAGAAAAGCAGTTATCGCTGGTAACTGGAAAATGAACAAGACCCGTCCCGAGGCTAAGGCTCTTCTCACAGAGCTCGCACCTATGGTAAAGGACATCAAGAGCGTCGAGGTCGTTGCGTGCGTACCTTTTACTAACCTTGAGACTGCTCTTGAAGCAGCCAAGGGAACAAATATAAAGATCGGCGCACAGAACTGCCACTTTGAGAAGAGCGGCGCGTTCACAGGCGAGATCAGCGCCGATATGCTGGTTGAAATGGGCGTTGAGTACGTTGTACTCGGTCACTCCGAGCGCAGACAGTATTTCGGCGAGACCGACGAGACCGTAAACAAGCGCACTAAGGCTGCTCTTGCGGCAGGCTTAAAGCCCATCGTATGCGTAGGTGAGCTTCTCTGGGAGCGCGAATGCGGCATCACAGAGGAAGTTATCGCACGCCAGATCAAGCTCGATTTCTATGATATCCCCGCAGAGGACTTCGCAAAGTGCATCATAGCTTACGAGCCTGTATGGGCTATCGGAACCGGCAAGACCGCTACTGCGGATCAGGCTGAAGAAGTCTGCGCGTTTATCCGTGCCGAGCTTACAAAGAAGTACGGCAAGACTGTCGCAGATGCGGCAACTATCCAGTACGGCGGCTCCATGAACGCAAAGAACGCTGCCGAACTCGTAGCAAAGGAGAACGTTGACGGCGGACTTATCGGAGGTGCTTCTCTTAAGGCTCCCGATTTCACAGAGATCGTAAAGGCAGCGGAAAACGGCTGATCGGCTGATGCTTCGCTCTGAGGAAGGGGTGCTGCCTCTCCCTCAGACTCCTGTCCGGCTTCTTTTCTGACGCGAGAAGAAGCAAAAGTGAATGTTATACATTATATATAACGAAAATGAAAGGAATAATTTGATATGAGCATGAAACTTGTACTTATCCGTCACGGCGAAAGTGAATGGAATAAGGAAAACAAATTCACAGGCTGGACAGACGTTGAGCTGTCCGCAAACGGTGTAGAAGAAGCAAAGAAGGGCGGCAGAGCCCTCAAGGAAGCCGGATTTGACTTCGACCTCTGCTACACATCTTACCTCAAGAGAGCTATCCATACTCTGAACAACGTTCTTGCGGAAATGGACAGAGAATGGCTCCCCGTTATCAAGGCATGGCAGCTCAACGAGCGTCACTACGGTGCGCTCCAGGGTCTCAACAAGTCCGAGACTGCCGCAAAGTACGGCGAAGAGCAGGTAAAGATCTGGAGAAGATCTTTCGATGTTCCGCCTATGGCACTTACAGAGGACGATCCCCGCAACCCGCGTCTTGACCCCAAGTACAGAGATGTTGATCCCAAGCTCCTGCCTTTACAGGAAAGCCTCAAGACAACTATCGAGCGTGCGGTTCCTTACTTTGAGCAGGAGATCAAGCCCCAGATGAAGGCAGGAAAGCGCGTTCTTATCGCAGCTCACGGCAACTCTCTCCGTGCGCTCGTCAAGTACTTCGATAAGATGAGCGATGAGGATATCATCAACGAGAATATCCCGACAGCTATCCCGCTTGTTTACGAGTTCGACGATAACTTCAATGTTATCAGCAAGAATTATCTCTGCGATCCCGAGGAGCTCAAGGCTAAAATGGCAGGCGTTGCAAACCAGGGCAAAGCAAAGTAATTGCAATCATTATAGTATATAGTTAAAAAAGGCTGTACCTTAACGGGTGCAGCCTTTTATTACATTTCCCGGGAAACTGTAATAATTTCGTAATCCGAAAGTGGTTGAATTTAGTCAGATAATGCGGTATAATGACAATCAAGAAAAAAATGTATTTTTTTGCAACCTTTTGTTTTCATCCGGAGTGTTATATACAGAAAGACAAGAAAGGGGAGAGAATGATGAAAAAGTCATCGGCTTTATTGCTTGCAGCTGTGCTTATGATTTCCGGCAGCTGCAGTAACGTCGGAAGTTCCGGAACACGGACCGTGTTTACTACGATACCCGATACTTCAGACGATCCCGAACCCGACGGAACTACAGTGACAGGTGCGTTTGATCTTCCGGAATGGGATATCTCTTTTCTGCTTGATCTTACCGACGATCATCCGGACAAGCTGTACAGAAATGATGAATATGATGCCGAACTGCTTGTGTTCAGAACCGGAGATACATACTTTACATACAGTACCGAACGAAAAATGGCAGGCTGGACGCGCACATATCCGGAAGTCCCGGCTGAAATGGAGATGCCGGAAGGCTGCTTTGAACTGATTTCCGCTGATATTACCCGCTATACCGGAGGTGAGGCGGGATATATGGGCAATCCGCATATTAAAACGATAAAGAGCATCAGAAGTATGACACAGACGGAAGCTGCCGCATATTGTGAAATGGAACAGTACAAGCCCGGCGACACACTATATAACGAGCCCCGCTGTTTCGGGGAGTATATAGTGATAAATGTTTTCGGCGGAAAAGTCTGCGTCTATCGGGAAGGTAAGCTCTGCGGCGAATACGGCACTGAGATTCAGGCGGAAGCGGCAATCGGACTGCGGAAAATACCGGATATCAGTGTGAAAATGGAGCGCCTCGGGAATTATAACGCTTATGTGTTCCGCTGCGGAGATTCTTACCTCACATACTGCCCGCACATCGGAATGAACCCGTGCTGGACAGAATACATAAATTCGGATTTCGGGAGCGAGCCTCAAGAATTCACGCTCAATGACGGTGAGGGAGTATATTTAAAGCACGCAGAAGTAATGAAGCTGAACGGCGGAAACGCCCGTTATGTGAACACTCCGATGATTATTTCAGCGGGTGATATCGAGCAGGTCGATTACAGTTTCATTGCTCGCTGTATAGAGCCGTTTTGGGCAGAGAAGCGTGCGCAGAGTTCCCCCGGAACAACTTCGCCCGAATGGTCGGAATTTTCTGACGGATATAACGCGATGTTCGACCGGACAACAGCCGGTACATGGCTTATATATCAAATAAACGATAAATACCTGGTTTATCTCGATGACTATACGGAAAAAAGGCAGACCGCGGAATGCGGTACAGTATATGAAGCTGCAAAATTTATATCAGAGTACAGATGAATGGAGGAAAATATTATGAAGAAGAGAATTATTGCATCATTACTTGTTTCGGCACTTATCCTTTCGGCTGCGTCATGCGGCGGCGGAACATCGGCTCCGGCACCCTCAACGGCTGCTCCGGCTGATACCAACGGCGCGAGCCCTGCTGTTACGGACAGCGAATCGGGTCCCGAAAAGTCCGCGGAAACCAAGCCCGGTAAAACTGGCGCTGCGACAGGCACCATTGCCGTAAAGCCTGAACCGGGCGTGAAAGAAAGCACGGCGGGCGGTTCGGAAGGCTCTTCCGCAGATGTTGAATCTCCCGCGGAGCCGGCTGCTCACGCAGATGAAACCCTCGCAGCAACGGAAGCGGCTCCCGCCGGTACATCGGCAGCGTATGTTCCCGAGACCACCGCGGCTGCACCTTCTGCAACTGCACCCATGACAACAATAGCTCCTGCTTTCGCAAAGGAAGACGGGGCTGAAGGAGACCGTTTTTACGCTGAAGATTACGAAATGGCAGAAGAAGCATACGACGGAGGATATGATTATCTTGCCGAACCGTCTTTTGCTCCCGAAATGGCAATCGGTGCTGTTCCCGACGCTATGAGCGATTCTGCCGAAGGAATGGAATACATAGCTGCCGATGATTACGACGCTTACGATTACGACTGGGACTGGTACGGATCCGGAAGACAGGAGAGAGCGGGTCTTCTGACAGGCGGAGAATGGCGCGACAACAGCAACTATGCTTTCTGGTGCAGCCTGTTCGGACAGCGTGAGGATTGGGAGGATACAAGATCAGAATGGAAAATAGACACTTCTGACCGTGTTTATGTCCGTGTTACCGGCAGTGACAAGCGCCCTGCCGCAGGTCTTACCGTAAAGCTTGCGTCCGGGAAAACGCTGCTTTGGCAGTCCGTTACCGACAGCAGAGGAGAAGCATTCCTTTTCCCGCACGTTTCCGGAAGCGGCGCGGTGCCGGATACGATCCTTGTTGAGTCGCCGGACGGCGGTGCGTGGAAGCAGGATCTTCCGAAGAATTACGCGGAGACAGATACTCCCTATGATATCACTGTTTCACAGACAGCGCCAATGAGAACACAGCTCGATCTTATGTTCATGATAGATACAACGGGTTCGATGGGCGACGAACTCTCATATATACAGACCGAACTTGAAAATGTGATAAACCGTGTTTCTGACAACACGAACACGGATATTCAGCTCAGTGTAAACTTCTACCGCGATGACGGCGACGATTATGTTGTCCGTGATTTCGGATTCACGAGTAATATCAGCATAGCGATAGATCATCTTCGTGACCAGCACGCATACGGCGGCGGAGATTATGAGGAAGCTGTCGAACAGGCGATAGACAACGCTCTGAACGATCATAAATGGCGTGCAGGCAGCGAAAAGCTGATGTTCCTTGTCCTTGATGCACCGCCGCACTACTCAAGCGCAGTGCAGGTAATGCCCGGACTTATGCAGAGTGCTTCCGGAATGGGTGTTCGCATAATACCAGTAGCTTCAAGCGGTGTTGACACTACCACCGAGTTCCTTTGCAGAAGCATGGCGCTCACCACAGGCGGAACATACACGTTCCTTACCGATGACAGCGGCATAGGCGGCTCACACCTTGCTCCGACTATCGGAAGCTATGAGGTCGAGAAGCTCAACGATATGCTCGTGCGCATTATAAGCGATTATTTCACACAGGGCGAGCGTCTTGTTCCGTCTTCTTCGCAGCAGTCCGGACAGACGGGAAACTCCGATAATCGTGACGGCGTATATGCAGCGAATTATACTTACACAAACGATTATTTCAGCGGAAGCGGCTACTACAAAAAGGGCGTTCTGAAGAGCAGAAATGAGCTTGATGCGTTCGTAAAGAAGTATGGATTTGACTTCGGCGGACTCGGCAGTCATGTTGATTTCAACAAGGAATGCATTGCATATAATGTTGAGCTCCTGTCATCCGGCAGCATAAAGGTCGATGATTCAAAGGACGTTTACGTTGCTTATGACGGTGAGAATTTAGAATTCTCGTATAAACTGACCCGTCCTGAGGTCGGCACCTCGGATATAAAGACGCTGTTCGTATATGCGGCTGTTCCGAAAATGTAATAACAGCCTTATTAATACTCATAGCTGCCTGCCGGTTGAAAACACGGCAGGCAGCTACCGTTTATCTTCTTATGCAGTGGCTGTTCGGCTTGTACCGTGCCGGTATTATTATTATAATAGGAACCGGCTATATATCGGAAGACACGACTGCCGGATATGCCGACGGCCATTTCTTGTTCTTGACTATATGATAATAATATGGTATAATTTGATATATCCTTATTCTGCTTTACGGAATAAGGACAAGACCCGACATCGTCCAACTGACGGACAGATATTGATTCGGAAATATTTATTAAATATACGCAAAAGGAATGGAAATGGAAGATTATATTCCGATAATAATAATTCTTGTTGTTCTCGTAATTATGTCAGCCTTTTTTTCTGCATCCGAAACGGCATTCACCGGAGCAAACCGCATACGTCTGAAAAGCAGGGCAGAGAACGGCTCAAAGAAAGCCGAGCGTGCGCTCAGAATAATCGACGGATACGACAAGACGCTGACTACGATCCTTATCGGTAACAATATTGTAAATATACTGACATCGTCACTTGCCACAGTTGTCTGCATCGGGCTTTTCGGTGCTGCCGGAACGGCATTATCCACCGTAGCGGTGACCGTTATAGTTCTGATCTTCGGAGAGATACTTCCCAAAACGCTTGCCCGTATCCATGCGGAGAGCTTTGCCTGCGCGGTAAGCGGAGTAATGTTATTCCTCACAATAATACTTACGCCTTTTTCGGCGGTGTTCTTACTGCTGCAAAAGGGTGTTTCGCGCTTGTTCGGAGGCAGCGGCGACGCAGTGAGCATGACCGAGCAGGAGCTTATGCAGATGATAGACGAGATCGAGGACGAGGGCGTTCTTGAAGAGCAGGAAAGCAAGCTGGTACGAAGCGCCCTTGAATTTGACGAGACTTTGGTATCCGCGATAATAACGCCCCGTGTGAATGTTGCCGCCGCGGAAATAAACACGGGAATAGACGAGATGAAGGAGCTGTTCCTGCGCGAGGGTTATTCCCGCATACCGGTGTATGAAAGATCGGTGGATCATATAGTCGGAATAGTGAAGCACAAGGACTTCTTTGAGAAACTGGCAGCAGGCGAGAGCTTCTATGTGCGCGATATCGTTCAGGAAACTATGTTCGTACCGGGACTTATGAAGATATCAGACGTACTGCGCAAGATGCAGCGCAGCAAGATACAGCTTGCTGTTGTTGTGGATCAGTACGGAGGTACCGACGGTATAGTCACCCTTGAAGACATAGTTGAGGAGCTTGTCGGTGATATCTGGGACGAGTCCGATGAGGTCAAGGCACCTGTGCGTTTTATAAGCGATACGGTTTTCGAGACGAGCGGGGAAGTAACACAGAACGACTTCAACCGTTATTTCAGTGACAGCTTCGATATAGAATCCGACAGCAACACTATAGGCGGCTGGATCTATGAATTGTTTGGACGTATCCCGGAGGCCGGCGAGAGCGTGGAAACGGAGGATTTCCGCATAACCGTGGAGACACTTGATGAGTTCCGCATAGGCAAGCTGAAATTCGAGATACTGCCGAAGCCAGATGACGACGAGGAGCATAGCAGGATAGCGGAGCATATCGCGGAAGCGAGAAAGCGCCTTGCCGAATCCGAGCACAACAGATTTACGGAACGTATGAACAAAGCAAAAGAACGGCTTTCGGAAGCGGAATACGCGAAACTC
>CACZGM010000101.1 GCA_902780695.1 uncultured Ruminococcus sp.
TGTGCGAGAGCTTCCGAGCCGTCAGAATATATGCGCTTTGACCCGTATTTAAGATACGCCCCGAAGCCCGATTACAAGAACTGGGTCCCGAACGGAATGGTAACCGCGTTATGCGCAGGAACGGGAATTGCGGCAGCCGGCGCTGTCGGTGTATCGCTTGCAAAATGTATAAAACCGTCTGTACGCAAGCCTTTGTCCGCAATACTCGGAGCGGGTGCGGTCGCTCTCGGCGCGGCGGCGCTGTGGAGCATCTATGCGCACGAAAAATTCTCGTATAAGGGTGACAGAAAGCTGTCAAAGCAGATAGTCGAGGGAGTCGCGAAGGCTGTGAAACTGCCCGAAAACGGAGTCGCGCTCGATGTCGGCTGCGGAAGCGGAGCGCTGACTATCGCGTGTGCAAAAAGAAATCCGAACGCGAAGATAATCGGCATTGACCGCTGGGGCGCGGAATACGCGTCGTTCAGCAAATCTCTCTGTGAGAGCAACGCGGAAGCCGAGGGTGTGATGAACGTTGAGTTCAAATCCGGAAACGCTATAAAGCTCGACTTCCCGGACGAGACCTTTGATGCTGTAACAAGCAACTACGTTTATCACAACATCACAGGCGTGAACAAGCAGGATCTGCTTCTTGAAACATTGCGTGTGCTGAAAAAGGGCGGTACATTCGCTATCCACGATATTATGTCGGAGCAGCGCTACGGTGATATGTGGGAGTTTGCTGACAAGCTTATTGAAATGGGCTGCAATGATGTGATGCTGATCGACACGACTGACGGAATGTTTATGACAAAATGTGAAGCGAAGGTGCTCGGGCTGAGCGGTTCAACGCTTCTGACGGGAACGAAATAAGCTATGACGATACACGAATTCGGAAAAGAAAACAAAAGGACGGTCGTGCTGATACACCCGTCGCTGGTCAGATGGGATTATTTCGAGTGTGTAATACCGCTCCTTGAAAGGAAATATCACGTTGTCGTTCCTGCGCTGCCAGGGTATGACCCCGACATAAAGAGCGATTTCACAAGTATTGAGGACATCGCGGCGGAGCTTGAACAATGGCTGATACTGAACTGTTATGGTGGAGTAGATTGTGTTTACGGCTGCTCAATGGGCGGATCAATTGTTGTAAGAATGCTCGCGGACGACAGACTGAACATCGGCAGCGCTGTGATCGACGGCGGTATAACGCCGTATCAACTCCCGTGGCTCTTTACACGTTTTATAGCAGTCAAGGATTTTCTGATGATAAACATAGGAAAGTTCGGTGGATTGAAAACGCTTGAAAAGGCATTCGCGGCTGACGAATATTCACAGGAGGATTTGAAGTATATCGCTGATGTTCTACGTATGATAAGCGAGAAAACTATCTGGCGTACATTCGAATCCTGCAACAATTATTCAATGCCGGAAACAGTCGTGACAAGCTGTAAACGGATAGAATACTGGCTCGCGGAAAACGAGATAAAGGAACGAAAATGGGATATCCGGTACATCAGAAAAGTATTCCCGCAGACGCGTTTCCTTTGTGTCAAAAATATCGGTCACGCAGGACTTGCGCTGCTTCGACCGAAAGCGTTCGCAAGGGGGATCAACAGGATAATTACACAGACAGAGGCGAATAATGAAATATCACATTGAAAAGAACACGGTGCAGGAAACGCTTATCCTGCCGCTATATGGACGAAAGCTGTGCAGTGAGCGCTTTCCGGAGCTTTTCAGCGACCCCGACAGCGCACGTCTTATCGACAGCATAGACTACGATTTTTCCGAAAAAGGAAAGAAAATGGAAACGGCTATCGGGCTTTTCGGAGCGCTCGAAGTCGCACAGCGCCAGTACGATCTCGCTTATGAGGTCAGCACTTATCTGAAAGCCCACCCGAACGCGGCTGTAGTAAATCTCGGCTGCGGACTTGATACGACATTTTATCGCGTTGACAACGGGAAATGCAGAGGATATAACCTTGATATGCCCGATGTCATCAAAGTGCGAAATGAGCTTCTGCCGCCTCGTGAGCACGAGCGGAACATCGCCTGTGATCTCAACGATACATCGTGGTTCGACGAAATAGACGGCAGCGATGGAGCAATATTTTTCGCCGCGGGAGTGTTCTATTACTTTAATAGAGAGCAGGTCAGAACGCTGATAACAGCAATGTCGGAGCATTTTCCCGGAGGTACGGCAGTATTCGACACCTGCAACAAGCGTGGTGTGAAAATGATGCTGAAAACGTGGCTGAAAGAAGCCGGAATAACAGACGTGGGCGCGTTCTTCGCAGTCCGTGACCCGGAGCGTGAAATAGGCGCTTGGAGCGACAACATCACTGTTTCGAGCAAGCCGTATATGTGCGGCTATCGTCCGCTCGGCAAGTCGGTGCGCCCGCTGTATCGGTTCTTGTCAAAGTTCGGTGATAATTACGTCGCAATGAAAATAGTAAAAGTAGAATTCGCAAATTAAGCGTAAATGTTTATGCCAGACGTTTTGCAAAGGGCGGAAAGAACGATATTCCGACAGCAAGAGCGACAACCTCGGTGAAATGACCGCCGTATTACCGTCGGGAAAGCCGGGAATATGAGTGCGAGGATAGAATAGTTATGAGCTTAATGTATAGCATTCTTATACAAGGAAATATCCGATCTTTTGTAACTGAAAGGTCGGATATTTTCCTTTTTCTTTATTCGCGGTTTTTGAGAACTTCTGCCGGTGTGATGCGGCTGAGCTTTCTTGTCAGAAGCGCAGTGCTCAAGAAATACACCGCGAGAACGGCTGCGTATATTATAAGGTACAGATAAGGCGGGAATGAAAGTACCATAGTGCAGGCAACATTCGGGATAAAACTTGGATATATGCAGTCCATAAGGAATTTCGCAAGGGGTATGCATATCAGCGCTCCGACCGCTATTATCGTCAGGTTGCCATTAAGATACAGGCTGCGCACTTCTTTCGGGCGGTATCCGAATATCTTTATAAGAGATATGCCAAACGAACTGCGGTCGATCATCACTCCCATCATGAGGTACATAACAACTATGAATATCACAGTTCCCGCGATAAGCAGCGTGTATACCAGCGATCCCATCTGTTCGACGTAAACTCCGGCGCTCTTTTCTATATCCGCTTTGCTTGTGACGCTGTAGAGCCTGCCTTTATCAATATCCAGCTCAATGTCGGAGAATACGGCGTTGAAATAGTTCTCATCCTCTCCGAAAAGCTCACGCATACTTTCTATGTTCATAAAAATTGTGAATCCCGGAGAATACTGCGCGATACCTGTCACGGTAAAGCTGTAATCCTGATCGGCGGCCGTATCTGTGAAGGTGACTCTGTCACCTTTTGCATAGCCGTAGCGTTCTACAAGCGAGTTGTTTATTATGGCTTTGTTCTTGCCCTTTTCCGGACGGGCTTCAAAATACTTGCTGTTTTCATTCAAGCCGATGACGGTAACATCGAGTGTGTAGCCCATGCAGTCGGTGCTGAGCGTCCTGACATAAGCGCTCTCGCCGCCTGCGGGTATCTCGTCTTCGGGGTATTTGTACAGATACATATAGCTGTAATCGGTGTCGGCAGCATTGTTATCCTTCACAGCCTGACACATGACAAGGCAATCAAGACCGAGCATAACGACCATAAGCGATACGAGCATACCCAGAACGACAGTTATTGCCGAACGCAGCTCTCTCACCATCTGACGCAGTCGGAACATTGTTATGAAACTTTTTGTCTTTATATCGAACCTTAGGTAGTTTGACGCGCTCTGTTCGTTCTTTATGAGCGAAAGAGCAGTGCGTGAAAGCTTCTTGTTTATGACGAGCGCATTAACTGTTGCAGAGATAACGGGCGGCAGTACAAGTCCGTAAATGAGCAGATACGGAGCGTAGCATATATCGTACTGCGGCAGCGAGAAGTAGCCGTAGCTTTCTTCAAGCTGCGTACCTATACCTATGGGCGAAAAACCGAGTGCTGTTCCTATCGCGCCGCCTATGAAAGCGACGAATGCCGGCAGCGTTATGTAATGTCCGAGGAGGTCTTTCTTTTTTACTCCCAGCGAATAAAGCGCACCGATAACAGGAGCTTCGCTCTCGACGCTGTGAACGACGAATACCGATATAACATAGCCGAACAGTATCAGTATGATGACTCCCGCGACGAGTCCGGCGTTCTTGTCCATGACAACATCGCCGGCAGCGGCTTCGATACGCTCATTGTCCTCGCGCTGCACGAACGATATAAGGTTATCTATGTCTATGTCGAAGACCTTGTCGAGCAGCTCATCAAGACCGCCGCTCAGTTCGTTTACCCCGTCGCTGATTTTATGCGAACCGTCTTTCGCTTCCGAAACCCCGTCCGTATATTCGCTTATACCGTCGCGGAACGAAATAACGTCTGTAAGACTGTCTTTGAGCGCGGCAAACTCCTCGTACTTCGTTGCTTCTGTAAGCTTATCCAACTCCGTTTTGTAGTTTTCCTCTGTAAGCGTGACGGGGATTTTCATCTCCGCAAGCTTTGTGTTTGCTTGCGCGAGATAACCTTCCGTGAGCTTTTTCGCCGCGTCTGTGAGCTCCACGCTGTGACTGTCAAGTTCGGTCATTCCGTCGGAGAGCTCCTTTGCTCCGTCAGAAAGCTCGTTCACACCGTCCTCGATCTCACGCCTGTCGGCGAGGATATCGTCTATCGTCTCGCGGAAGTATTTATCCTCGACCTTTGTGTAGTCAAGATCGATCTGTTTTATCTTTTCTTTCAGATCATCGTTTGTGACGCCGCTCCCGAGCTTGTAAGCATAGACATATTCCTCCGCAGGGAGACCGCCTTTTGAACGCACTTTGTCGTAGCACTCGCCTGTGACGAATATCAGTCCGAAATATCTTGACTGCACAGCCGTGTCGGAAAACTTCGCTTTAGGCTGATCGTAGTCGGGAACGGCGCCTATACCTGTTATCGTGAACTCCGTGCCGCTTGCTTTTACCTTATCTCCGACCGAAAGTCCGTTTTCGGCGGCGTAGCGTTTTTCGATAACGCATTCACCGTCAGTTACCGCAAGCCGACCTTCGTCGAGGATAAACTTGTCGATAGCTGTGCGGTTTTTGAACATACGCAGTTTTGTGTCTGTATCAACGGTGAGGTCGGTATAAAACTCAGCCTGTATCTCCGTGCCGTTTTCCGAGAGCATTTTTATCTCGTTGTCGTTCAACGGCAGGAACACAGTGAAAAATCCGTCTTGTGTGTTGAATACGCTTCTCTTTTCCTCCGTACCCTGCAATACCGTCTCAGCCGAACCGACTATGCCGATAACGAGGTAAATTCCCATTGCGATGATGAGCACCAATGCAAGATAGCGTCCCCAGCCCGACCTGAGATCGCGGGGCAGGCGTTTCCTCAATACTCTTCTCATCACAAGTCCTCCAATTCTGCGGCAGGAACGCGTGTCTCATTCTCGTAGTCCTTCTTTATCAGGCCGTCCTTGATGATTATGACCTTGTGTACCATGTTCTTGATAGAATTGTTGTGTGTGACGATGAGCATCGTAGTGCCGTACTTCTGATTGATCTTTTCGAGAAGTATCAGTATATCCCGCGAAGTCTTTGAATCGAGCGCACCCGTAGGCTCGTCGCAGAGAAGAAGGCGGGGATTTTTGATAAGTGCTCTTGCTATCGCGCAGCGTTGCTGCTGACCGCCCGAAAGCTGCGAGGGGAACTTGTTCTGATGTTCGGTAAGCCCAAGAACGTCGAGCAGTTCGTCCATATTGAGAGGAGAGTCGGTAAGGTACGCACATACCTGAATATTTTCACGCACCGTGAGATTTGGCACAAGATTGTAGAACTGGAATATGAACCCCAGCTGATCACGGCGGTAGTCGGAAAGCTCCGCGGGCTTCAAGCCGAATATCTCTTTCCCGTCAACCTTAACCGAGCCGGAATCCATAGTGTCGAGCCCTCCGATACAGTTGAGCAGCGTTGATTTACCGGAGCCGCTGGTGCCTTGAATAACGCACATCTGACCCTTTTCAACAGTTGTCGAAACGCCTTTAAGTACCTGTATATAGCTTGTGTCTTTGCCGTAGCTTTTCTTTACGTCTTTTATCTCCAGAAACATATATGCTCTCTCCTTTGAGTTAGATTGTGCTAACTTTATTCTGCAATATATGCGGCGAGAAAGTGCCGCCGCGTATATTATCATTCATCATCTTCAAGTGCGTACTCCATCCATGACTTTACCAACAGATCCATTACAGGACTTATGAAATGAAGTGCGCTCTGTTTGTCTTTCTCGTGCTGCATCATGTGTACGAAAGCGTTTATCTGCACATGAGTCAGCCAGTGCAGCATAGGTTTGTTTACACGTTTTCCGGGCATCAACTCCGCGAATCTCTCCGCCATAGCTATGTATGAACTGTCGAGTCTGTTTATCATACTGTCAACGAAGCTTTCATATATCGAGCCGGCAGATCGGTCAAGAAGGATAGTCATCTCGTCGTAGTTATCATATATGACATCAACTATAGCTTTTGCAAGGTCGTTATGGTCTCCGTCCTGATGTATATAAGCCGTGAAATCGCTTTCGACATCTTCGGCGAAATGTTCTTCCAATACAGCGGTGAGCTTTTGTACAGCCTCGCCGACTACGCCCTCAAAAAGCCCGTTCTTGTCTCCGAAGAGAAAATATACCGCTCCGGTCGTGAGCCCTGCGTCGGAGGTGATCTTTCTGAGCGAAGCTTTTGTAAACCCCTTTTCAAGGAACTCTTTTTTTGCGCATTCTATAAGCTTTTCACGGCTTACGTTATTGTCTGACATATTTTCACCACCTGAGATAACAGTGTTACGTAACAATGCTATCTTAGCATCAATATATTATTTTGTCAATAGTAAGGGGCGAAGTTTGTATAATGTTACAAAATACGGCGAGTATTATAATCACACTGTGTTAATATGCATAAAAGGATTTGTCGACTGAGCTTTCGAAGCTCAGCGATGATCTGGATATCGAACAGCTTGGTTGAAAGGAAAAGCCTATCGGAAAAAACTTGTATAAATCAAACAATAGCAGAAAAGTTTGCAAAACGCTTGCAATTCGCAAGCAAATGTGCTATAATATAGAAAAGCAAAAGGAGGGATAGCTGTGGCAAGAACATCCAATGTATTTGCACGAGTTGAGCCGAACATAAAGGAGCAGGCGGAATCCGTGCTCGATCAGCTTGGAATACCCATGTCCAACGCGATAGGAATGTTTTTAAGGCAGGTCATTATTCACCGCGGCATACCTTTTGAAGTTAAGTTGCCGGAGAATGCTCCGCTGTCGCTTGCGAAAATGACAAAGGAACAGTTTGACGCTGAGATCTCTAAAGGAATGGACGATATTGAGCAGGGAAGGGTGTTTTCAGCAGAGGAAGTTGCGGCTGAACTTCGCAGAGATTTTGGTGTATGAAGTACAAAGTAAACTATACTGCGAGCGCAAAGCGTGATATTCGCGGAATATATGAATATGTTGCCTATCAGTTGATAGAGCCAGACACGGCGGCTGATCTGGTACGCCGTATTCAGAGTGCGGTGCTAAAGCTTGACGAAAATCCCGAAAGATACAAGGTTTATGACGAATAACCGTGGAGAGCCAAAGAATTACGGCATTTTCCGGTAGATAACTATGAAGTTTTCTATGTGGTGAACGCTGATTCAGTGAACATTGTGCGTATTATGTTTGGCGGTATGGATATAGGACGTCAGCTTAGGCAGACTGATGAACTGAAATAAAAACAGTTGCATACTATTTCATTAGACTGTTGTGTATATTGAGATAATAAAGCGAGCTTGATTGTTGCAATATTACTCACCTGCTAAAAATGCACAAAAAAATCAGCGATTTGACGAATCGCCGATTTTTCGAATGATGTTGCATGGATAATTATAATTTTATATACAGATAAGTGCTGCGGAGTGGGCTCTTATTTGTACCTTGTTTGTACAATAAGGTACAAACAATGACTTTTGATTACTTAAAGATGAGTAGCGCAATACCGCACTATAAGCGGGATTGCGACACATTAAGCAAAGTTGCTAAAAGCTGAATTTAATATTCAAGTCCAGTAACAGGAGCCACTTGTTTTTACCCGTGAAACCGCTTGTAGAACGGCTTCACGGGATTTTAATTTTATCGGATTTTAAGCGTTTGGTCGTTATCCGGTCGTTATTTCGACTTTTAGGACGCTGCGGGGAGAGCTTCGGTCTTTTTCTTGTGACCGAGCGGGAGCGCATTTGCGACTGCCTGCATAGCTACCGCCTGTGCTGTCTGGAACGCGTGGGAATATACCTGCAAAGTTGTTACCGGCGTCGAATGTCCTAAACAGCTCTGAACGGTCTTGACGTCTATGCCCGCATTGATGAGCAGGCTCGCGTTCAAGTGTCCCAACACTCCGAAAACACACAGATCATATCTTAGCTTCGCAATTGTCGATAACAACGGCGAATCTTTGTGTTTTGGGTATTATTTTCATGTGATAGTCAATGTGAAATCCGAACGGTACGCAGGTAAGGTAGAAGTCCGCTGAGCCTTCGCCGCAGATTACAGCCTTTTCGAGCATTTCGCCGTATATCTCGGTGCTGTCGGTGTCAATGCTGTCTGTACGGTTGACTTGTTCTATGAAGCTTCTTATACATTCGAGCTGCGACTGGTGAAGAGCGTCAATATTCTTGCTCGCTGTGAGTTCGGCGGTGAGCCGCTCTATCTCGACATCGTACATTTCGACCTGTTTTTTCAGGTCATCCTTGGAGATCAGATCTTCGAGCATCATATCTATAGCCTTATGCTTTTTGCTGACAAGGCTGTCGATCTTATCCTGCAAGGGCTTGGTATTGGCTGCCGGGGTGTTCTGTTGCATAAGCATAATATCCGACAATAGCTCATCCGCTATCTCGGAGCGTTGACTCTGAATGTGTTCAAGAATGTGTTTCATGCAGGCTTTGAGCATATTCTCCGAAATAAAAGGATTATCGCAGCCTGTTTCGTTGCCATATGAATCGACTCTCTTTTCTGTGCCGTATTTAGAACGGTTCACACACCTCAAACATCTGTTCTTATTATCCTTCTGACCCGTTACTCCGAATGCCCAACCGCACTTTCCACAATATATACGGCTGCTGTACCAGTAATGCTGAGAATATTTTCTGCCCTCGCGGGCATTTTCTCCGCGCTTCATCAGTAAAGCATTGGCTGCATTGAATTCTTCCTCGGAGATAATAGGCTCGTGATGATTGCGGACGGTTATCAGCGGAGCGTCCGGATCTTCATTGTGATTTGGCTTTACCTTTTTGGTAAGATAGTCGGTGCAGTAGTGTTTCCACTGTGTAAGATTGCCGCAATATTTGTCATTTTTCAGTATCCTGATCACAGCGTCCTGCCGCCATATCTTGCCGCGCACGGTATATAATCCGTCTGCATTGAGCTCGCTGGCGATGCGCGTTGTACCCTTACCTTCGTGCAGATACATATGGAATATGCGTTTTACGACCTCGGCTTCTGACTTCTTGTAACCATACGGCGGACGGACTGACAAAGGCTTCCCGGATTGACCTTTCGCTTTGAATACAGCTTTTATCTTACGACTTGTATTCTTGGCGTACCATTCGCAGTCGAAATAACATTTTAACATAACAACGGCTCAAATGCCGTTGTTATGCCAAATGTCAAGTATCCCCCATGCAACAATAATACAAGCACATAGGAGGAAAACTACGATTGAATCAATTATAACCTTCCTTCCCAGCGATATACCTTAAAATTTTAATAATATTGGTATTCTCGAAATTTTTCAGCTGATTAATTTTAGGCAAATAAACCGACATAAATAACGCCCCTTTTCTTTCGGAAAAGAGGGGGGGAAAATGTCATAAGATGCAAGCCCTCACATTCTTTAAAAATATGAGGGCTTGTGTTTAATGGCTATCATAGTCTCTTACTATCTGTGCTAAATCACTTCTGCCGTAGAATTCAAAAAACTGCTCTAAGTTGTAGGGGCCGTTTTTTCTGACGATGCCGTCACTACCGATCAGCTTTTCGACTGTAACATTTCTATCTGCACCGGCATCAAGCAGGACACGGAGGGTTGCGGCAGAGCCGTGAATACAATATTGCAGAGGCGTAAAACCTTCATATCTTGACTCGACTGAATAATCGTAGTTTCTCCATAACTTCCGAGTTTGAAAATTTGATAGCATAGAATATAATGGGGTTTTGATCATTAGCATGGTTAGATTGTTCATAACTGATACTCTCACCGCTATCGGTAATATCCCAAGATTTATATGGGTGGAAATTTACACAAACAGGCTGATCGGGATCAGCGCCCTTATTCAGTACCATTTCAACAAAATCCGGATCTCCGCTCAATATTGCATATTGCAGATCTGAAGGATTCAGGGGTCTGCCCTTAGCATACAAATATTCGGCAAGCTCTTTTTCAAAGCCCTCAAACAATACATATCTAAAATCATATCCTTCTTTCTCAAAATAATCCATTATTTCTTTTGCAGCTTCATAGTTCTTAAAATAAATACGGAAAAATGCTGAGCCCAGTTCCTTTTCATCAAATCCGAATTTTGATTTGATGTAATTATAAACAACTTTTACCGTTTCGAGGTCTTCGGAATACATTGCATCATTTATATCGTTATACCCTGCTGCCGATTTTTGCAGATGCACATTGTTGTCACAAAAATATTTGCTTATTTCCGAATGACCCCACTGATTCGCAAATTCAAACGCCTGAACATCGAAACTATCATAATCATCACCAATGATCTTGTAATCATAATTATTCATCAAAAACTTTACCATTTCAAGATTTCCGGCTTCCACAGAACGCCGAAGCATACTGGATGGACTCAAAAAAGGCAGATATTTTTCCAATTTTACAAATAATTCCGGTGTGCCGTAACAAGCGGAATAAAGAGATATAATGTATAATTCACATTTTCTGTATGATCCGGCACCTTCTTTTTCAAATTCTTCAAGCACTTTATCTATCTGTCCGCTTACGGCGTATTCCATTGCCGATTTCAACCCACTTTCCTGACCGCTTTCAAGCAAAATATTCATAAGATAATTCGCTCCGACAGGATCATACTGCAGAGTTTCATAATGGAAGCTAACATCTTTATCATCTTCATCGGCATTATCATCCCAAAATATTTTCGGTTCCGGCTTAGCACCTGCTTCTGTCATAAGGAATACCTGCTCAGCTGAAGAAAGTGCACATCCGCCCCTATGATTATAAAGAGCCATATATAAATCACTATCCCCGTCATCATCTTCGTCATAAAGATCTATCTTATCCGACGTTAGAAGAGCTTTCGTGTACCAATAATGCTTGTTAAATGTACTTAGACGTAACTGAGAGCCGACATTAGGATCAACTCCCAGATCTATCAATTCCGAAATAATTTTGTGTTTATAATATGCTCCTATTTTAACATCATATTTTTCACTGATATTTGAATCCCAATATGCACAATATATCGCAGTTTCATCATCACAATAGTTTTTATCCATACTTTGGTTATTGGCTATTATTTCTTTTATCCACTCAATATTTCCGTTCTGTATCGCAGTCTTATAGTTTCTTGTAGCCTCTCCGTTAGTGGCATAATTATAGATTATCCCTGAATGTGTCCTGAGTGCGCTTGATACATAATCACATCCGGAAATGGATACAACAATCCCCAAAATCAGTATAATTGCTAAAATCTTTTTGATCATAATTCAGTTCACCAATATATCAAGATACTTGTAATTTTTTAAGTCGTTCAGCAATAAATTTTGCACTCATTGTCATTCCGAATATATGATTAAGTGCATAATTACTTTGCTGATTGTTACAACTAATAAATATTATAATCCCAAAAGAAAACAATGTCAAGATTCTGACGATGAAAATCTGTTATACGGAAAAACCGTGCGATAACGGCATTTATGTATCTAATTTGTATCTCATCTTCCTCAGTGCCTTGATCGGGCTGTTGCCGGTTTGGGATTTGCATTCGGTGAAGCTGCGACCGCTGAAATGCTCGTAAACCTGTTTCATATTCAGATATGCCGCCTGTACGTCCGTGAAGCAGTTTATTGAGTCTGCGTACAACAATTCACTTGTTTTGTCCGGATTTAAAATGTACCTCAGAGTTTTGTCAACGGCTGCGTGAATAGGTTTTGACTTAAAATACGGCATAAATAGCTCCTTGATGTCCACGGCGTGTATGCTGTTGAGCTCGTTCGCCTTGTGCGCGATCTGGTTGATGTTGCAGCCGATGATCTTTATCTCTTTTATCAGATCGGCTATAAGCCCCATATCGCACATCGAAATGTTGCCGTCCGCAGAAATGCGCTTGATGTACGTTCCCGTTTTCATTTTCAGTTTCGCGGCGCGGCGCTCGACCTCTCTCCACTCGTCAAGGTCGTAAGTAACTTTTTTCTCCTTTACCTGTTTGTACTTTCTCATGTTTGTTTTCCTCCGTTTTCATTTCATTGTTTCGGGTGCATATTTAACATTTCTGTTTCATAACGATAAGGGCGAAGGGTTCCCTTATCGAGAAGCGAGGCAAGTGCAGCCGCCCGTGTCGGTAAAACAAGTGCAGAAGTCGGGAACCCCAGACTCGGAATGCACTTTTTTACCTGCTTGCTATGATGAGAAATATTAAGAAAATGCACCACTTTTTTCGACATTTGTTTTTGTATCCTCTGCTTTTTTGCAGGCGATAGCCTGCGGTTGCCGTGATGCCCACTCCCATATTTCTGCGGCAAGTTGCTATTCAGACGGGCGGCAGGGTGGCGGTCTGCCGTAGATCTGAATGCTGGGTTTCGGGATATGG
>CACZGM010000102.1 GCA_902780695.1 uncultured Ruminococcus sp.
TAATATAATAGAACACAGACCGCTGTATATTTTCGGATTGAATTATGAGAATAACACCTTTACGCCGGATGATAAGACCAATAAAGCACGGAAATCTCATGACGCTTTTGTTAAGCATGAGCTGGAGTTCTTTGAAGATATCGACTCTGAGTTGTGCAATGCCTATCGGCTTTTCCTTGAAAAATGGATGCCTGAGAATGAAGTCGATAATAGTGTTCTGAAACAGCTCGGTGCCGACTATAAAACTTCATATTTCACATTTGGTTTCGCAGACGGCAGGAAGCTTGAAGAAGACGAGGCGTTTCTGAAAAAATACAGCGAGTATCTTACCGGTCAAAAGGAGGAAAAAGCACCGGTTCCGGATAATGAGGTCGTTTGTGCGATCACCGGCGAAAAAGGCATACCCGCGAGGATACATGACAAGATCAAATTTCCCGGCGGACTGTCAAGCGGCTGTGTGCTTGTAGGCATGAAGGAATCCGCTTACGAATCCTATGGTAAGACCCAATCCTTCAACAGCAACATATCCGAAGCTGCGATGAAAAAATACACCGCGACGCTCAATAAGCTTCTCGCGGACAGCAATCACCGTGTCATGATCAACGATCTTGTAATCATGTATTTTGCTATGAAGAAGGACGACACCGCCGAGTGCGATTTTATGACATCTATGCTTTCGGGGGCATTCGGAAACGAAGACAAGGAAACAGAAGCGGCTCTGTCAGAAGCAGGAAAATTTGCTGCAAGAGGACGGCATTATAATATGGGTGAACCGGACAAGAATGTTATGTTTTATGTAGTCGGAATGACTCCGAACAGCTCGCGGATATGCCAGAAATTCCTGTATCGAGACAGATTTGGTGTTATTGCAGATAACCTTGAACAGCATCAGAAAGACCTGCGTATTTCCGAGGAGCAGAAAAAACAGATCAGCTTCTCGTGGATAGCGAAAGAACTTGTATCACCAAAATCTTCTGATAAGAACATACCGCCGCCGCTGATGTCAGCAATAATGCTTGCGGCGCTGAACGGCAGCGAATACCCGCGTGATCTGCTTGAAACGGTCATTCGGAGAGTAAAGACCGACAGTGATGAGGAAAAAAACTCATTTATCAAGCTGAACGATACACGCGCAGGGATCATAAAAGCCTGTATAAACCGAAAAACACGCATAAGAGAAAACAAGGAGGAATTCACGATGTCACTGAACACCGAAAACAAAGACCCCGCGTATTTATGCGGAAGACTGTTTGCTGTATATGAGAAGATACAGCAGGATGCGTCCGGCGGAGGACTTAACAGGACGATAAAAGACGCTTATTACTCGTCTGCCTGCTCAACTCCCTCAATAATAATGCCAAAGCTCGATAAACTCTCACAAAATCACATAAGAAAACTCACGGACGGCACTAAAGTATATTACAGCAAGATGATAAGTGAGATAATGGACAAGCTTGAGGGGAAGTTCCCGAGGACTATGACACTTGATGATCAGGGCAGTTTTATAATCGGCTATTATCAGCAGAACAAGGCTCTTTATACACCTAAAAATGACGGAAAGGAAGAATAAAAAATGAGTGAAGTAATCAACAACAGATATGAGTTCGTAATGCTTTTTGATGTGGAAAACGGAAATCCGAACGGCGATCCCGATGCGGGAAATATGCCGAGAACTGATCCCGAAACTTCCTACGGTATAGTTACAGATGTGTGTCTGAAGCGCAAGATACGCAACTATACCGAACTTGTCAAGGAGGGCGAGGCAGGCTACAATATTCTGATAAAAGCCGATAAAGCACTTAACACCAAGTTTACAGAGGCTTATGATGCTCTCGGTCAGGCAAAAGGTCAGAAAGGAAAAAACAGCGATGATGTTCAAAAAGCCCGTGACTATATATGCGCCAATTACTTTGATGTGCGTGCATTTGGCGCAGTTATGAGTACAGGCGACGATCCCTGCGGAATTGTGAGAGGACCCGTTCAGATAGGATTTGCAAGAAGCGTTGACCCTGTGTTCCCGCAGGATATAACCGTTACAAGACAAGCCGTGACTTCCGAGAAGGATTTCGAGAACAAGAAAACCGAAATGGGCAAGAAGAGCTTCATTCCCTATGGACTATACAGAGCAGAGGGATATATCTCGGCTTCGCTTGCGAAGAAAGTTACCGGTTTCAATGAGGACGATCTTGAATTTCTCTGGACTGCGATAATCAATATGTTTGAGGACGACCACAGCGCAGCACGAGGCAAGATGTGCATGAGAAAGCTGTATGTGTTCAGGCACTCTTCCACGCTCGGAAATGCTCCGTCACATATTCTTTTTGACAAGATAACTGTTAAGCGTAAGGCGGATATAAGTGCTGCAAGAAGCTTTAATGATTATGAGATCGAAATAGATAAAAATATGCCGGACGGCGTGGAATTTATTGAGAAGATATGAATGATGACACTATAAATATCCGCGATATACAGCACTAAACCTGGTGTATATAATTCCACCTGTTGTGGATGTGCAAACCCGAATATGCAAAATATAGGGTCGCACCCCACGCGGGTGCGTGAGTTGAAATGCAGGAGGTCTTGCTCGGTTATCAAGGCTTCGCGTCGCACCCCACGCGGGTGCGTGAGTTGAAATCTCGTCGAACAGCACCGAGAAGCCGAAACCGAAGGTCGCACCCCACGCGGGTGCGTGAGTTGAAATCATTAAGTTGTAACGAGCCTCCACATACCGCAGTGTCGCACCCCACGCGGGTGCGTGAGTTGAAATTCAGGCGGCAGTGCCGCGATGAGGCGGAGCGAACGGTCGCACCCCACGCGGGTGCGTGAGTTGAAATGTTATACTCCGCTACTGCATCGGCTTTCGCTTTGTCGCACCCCACGCGGGTATGAAAAAATGCTCCCGTGAGTTGAAATTTTGTTTTTTCGGGGTATGTTAATGGAAGAAGTGTCGCGCCCCGCGAGGGGTGCGTGAGTTGAAATAATAACACTTTGCGGGAAATGTGGTGTCGGTATGAGGTCGCGCCCCGCGAGGGGTGCGTGAGTTGAAATACAATTTTACTTACAATCCACAGCGATTTACAAGGTCGCACCCCACGCGGGTGCGTGAGTTGAAATGTTATACTCCGCTACTGCATCGGCTTTCGCTTTGTCGCACCCCACGCGGGTATGAAAAAATGCTCCACGCGGGTATGAAAAAATGCTCCGCTTGATGTACACCACAAGCAGGGCATTTTTCAATATGATCTATCCAACAATTATTTTAACAGCATTCCCCTTATCCACAACTTTCTTCACCTTCCCCGCAACGATCATCTCGTCAACCGTCTGCGAGAGCTTCTTGGTAATGCCTTTGTACCCCATTGCCGCCGCAAGTTCGGTAAGCAGCAGCGGCTTATCTTTCAGCGCCGTGAGGATCTTTTCCTCGTAGGCGCGTTTTTTATCGGACTTTTTGTCAGAACCGATAAAATATCTGTGAACGGGAATGGTAACGGACAGGAAGCCTCGGTTGTCGTCCATTTCAAACTGCGGCAGACCGGAACCGTTCTCATTCAACGCCTTTATTGCATTAGGAAAACCGGTGTTCCTGCCCTCGATGAGTTTCAGTTCCTTGAGAAAATCGCCTATCCTGCGGTTGCGGTAAACACGCGCACGGATATTGTAGGTGGCAATGCTCTCGTCTGAAATGCTGCGGTCGAAGCCCGGAAAGCTGGTTATCTCGATACCTTCCGGCATTATCCGCACCGTTATCGGCTCGTTTATCTGATAGGAACGGTGATAGACTGCGTTCGACAGTATCTCCTCGATAGCCGCGAACGGGTAGTTGCAGACCTTGACAGCCTCCGCCTTGTTCTTGTCCTTAATCGTGACTTCCTTTATGGTGTAATTGCGGATATATGCGAGAGCGTCGCGGAGCTGGCGCTGTATCGGTCCGGTGAACACCTTTTCGGTCATGTTGGTACCGGTAGGGTCGGGAATATCGACTACTTCTATCCTCGCGTATCTGAAATACTTTTCGGGCTGCTCAGAGAACATCAGAAGTCCCACATTCAGCGGTTTCAGCCTTTCGGGAGGACCGGAGACAAGCTGCATATCCTTTGCGAGTTCCAGCGTGTCCATTTTCAGTGAGCGCTCATACAGCGAGCTGCCGATCTCTTTCAAGTGGCTTCTCATGAGCCCTATGTCGAGTTCGGACACCTCCGCCGCAAGATTGGGTCGGTCGTCGAACGGAATGTCGGTCGAGATGTAAAACAGCTCTTTTTCTTCGTCGGGTGAAGCGATTATCGTGCTGCTGAACTTGCGGATATAGTAGTATTTCGTGGATCTCTTCGCTTCTTTGCCGTAAACGTCGAGCGAAGCCTTATACGGACGCCCATAGCCGCCCGATACCCATATCACGATAACATAAACTCCGTTGTACAGAACCGGCTCAACAACGGGGTCATACAAAGGCTCGATACAACGACAGTAACCGACGAGTTCCTTTAATATGCCGTCTATCCGTTTCTGCTCAATGCCTTTTACAGGGAATACCGGCGAGCCGTCCTTCTCCTCGACGCCAAGAACAATATACCCGCCGCCGAGGTTGTCTATATCGTTTGCAAACGCGCAGATCGTGTGAATGACCGCGTTCGGGTTGAAGTCACTCTTAAACTCTATACGGGTGGACTCAACTACCGTTCTGTTTATGAGATCATCAATGTTTACAGGAATTGACATAACTATCACCTCGATATAATTATACATCGAGCTCGATATTTTGTCAAGTCATTCGACGTAATTTTATCGAACAGCTCGACAAAATATGATAGCTTTTTATCATTTTTGTCGAATTACAGCAAACCCATAATCAACTCTGTTTATACACTTATCATTCCGAAAAATCGCTATGCTGCGCTTCCTCAAGCAGCTTTATCCCTATGACTGTCGCGGGTATTCTGTAATTCGGCGACAGATTGGACAGCACAACGACAGCGGTCTGTGTTTCGGGACAAAATCCGACATAGCTGTTATAATTTCCTGTGGCACCGTTATGCCATATAAAGCCGTTTTTCCCGTCGATTATCCATGCCATTCCCATAGAATCCACCCGCATACCGAGCATCTCATAATCCGCGGGAGTAGCATTCACTTCTTTCAAAGCATTATGTGTAAGCGCAAAAGGTTCATCATTATCGAGCTGTAATTGTGCATAAGTCAGCATATCCTCAATATCCGAAACCACCGCTCCCGCCGACATATACGCGTCTCCGGGCTTCCAGTCCCAGTAATTTCCGAGATCGCCTTCACCGTCCGAGATGTGCGTTTTCGTCATTCCCAAATCATGCAGGAAATCGTCCGCAAGCCCGGTGTATTCGCGGTCATAGACCGATTCGAGTATCTGTCCGAGCACCGCAAATCCGAAATTTGAGTATCTCCACGACTTGTCCGCACCGGATGTGCTTAGCTTTCCAAGTCTGTTCAGTATCATATCGTCGGTTATGCCGCAGAAGCTGTTCCTGCCGGTGAAGAAATTCCCGATCATAGGGCTCTCGAAATAATGCACCGCATACCCCGATGTGTGTGTGAGCAGTTCGCTTATTGTGGGATAAACATTTTCCGTCGGAAGTTCAAGATACGTTTCTATTGTATCGTCAACATTTATCTTCCCGTCCCTGACAGCGGCTGCGATCATTGCCGCTGTTATCGTCTTTGAGACCGATCCTATCTCGTATGTATGCAGCTCATCCGGTAGCTTTTCGCTGTTGTTTCCGAATACCGTCCACCCGCTCTCCCCGTTTTTTATCGTTCCTATGCTTATTACCGCATTCGCGCTGTCCCGTAATGTATAATCAAGACATTCCTGCGCCGTCATTGCCGGTATCTTTTCCATTTGCTTTTTGGCATAAATTATCAGAAACGAAATAACGGCTGCAGCAATAAGGACAATTATAATTATTGCTGTAAATACTTTCTTTTTGGTTATTCGCATATATGACTCCTCAACTCGCCGACAAAAAAGGTTTATTTGAGTATATCATATTTGCGCAGGACTGTCAACCGCAGTATATCTCGATCGCACGGTTCACGAACTCCGCCGTACCCGCGCCGCCGACGTTGTCGATGCTCTCGGTGAACTCGCCGCCGCCCATAATTTACCGTTTATGACACAAAAACGACCGAGTAAACAAAAGTTGTTGCTGACCTGCCGCAAATGTGGTATAATGCAGACAGTGAAAGAGAGGTGGGAATATGGAGATCGAAATAAAGATAGAACCCGGTCGATTGCTGCCCAAAATAATCATTGTCACAGGCAAGGTCAATAAGGACACGGAAGCTCTTGTCGATATGATCTCACGTTCGGAGTCGGAGCCGGAGCTGATATGCGGCTTTAAAAATGACGTTATGAGCATACTCGAACCGGGCGAGATTTCAAGGATATATTCCGAGGGGAGAAAGATAACCGCGGTCACGCAGGACGGAGAATATGTCCTCAAAAAACGGCTCTTTGAGATAGAGGAGCTGCTCGAGCAGTCAAAGTTCGCGAGAATATCAAATTCGGAGATAATCAATCTGAAAAAGGTGAAGCATTTCGACTTAAGTTTCAGAGGAACGATATGCGTCAAAATGAATGACGGCTCGGTAACTTATGTATCGAGACGATATGTTTCAAAGATCAAAACTATTTTAGGAGTGTGATGAGTCTGAAAACAGGATTTTCAGACTTCACACTCCGGTGTTCCCGCCCGGGAGCGGGTCTTGCTCCGTAAGACCGCATCAAAGTGAAAGGAGTTGCACCCTGAAGGGTGCGGATAATGATCATGAAAAAAACAATATTATTGAAAATGTTATTGAGAGCATTTATAGGGTTCTTTATAGGTATAGCGATAGGTCAGATAATAAGTGTCATAATATCGCTTTCGCTCGGCGGCGAGGATTTCTCCCCATGTGCGCCAGAGCTTGTAACTTCTGCTGGCAGCGAAAACGCGGCGGCAGCGCTTCAGTCGCTTCTCTGCGGGATAATGGGCATGGGCTTTGCAGCCGCCTCCGTTGTCTGGGAGCTCGACAACATAAACATAGCCGCTCAGACGGGGATATGCTTTCTGATGTATGCGGTATTTATGCTTCCGACAGCATATTTTGCCTACTGGATGGAACATTCGGTGATCGGCTTCCTGTCATACTTCGGCATATTTGCGGCTATATTCGTTACTATGTGGATAGGGCAGTATTTTGTCTGGAGAAAAAAAGTCAAAGATATAAACGACGGCTTGAAACAATAAACAAAGTCCCGTCCGGTGCTTTTCCGGACGGGACTTTCTTATTCGCAGTAGATCTCAATCGCGCGGTGCACGAACTCCGCCGTACCCGCGCCGCCGGCTTTGTCGATGTTCTCGGTGAACTCGCCGCCGCCCGCGTACATCTTCCCGAGCCCGCGAAGTATCTCGTTCGTGCAGTTGTAGAAATTCTCGCAGAAGAACTCCTGCAAACGCTTCACCTGCGCCTGTACGACGCTGTCAGCGGGGTCGCGGTCACGCATTTCACCGAACTGCACGAAAAGCTCCATAGTCTCATTCATGAGCCGCTCGTTGTCGGTATCTGTACGCTTTCCGTTCTTTTCCTCAAATTCCTTGTATTCGGCGGTGCTGCCCCACTGCTCCTTGGCTCGCTTTGTGTATTCATCGAGTTTTGCAGTGTCAAATGCTTTAAAATCCATAGTTTTCACTCCTGTCTTTCTGATCTTTTCGGCGAAGGTAATGAGTCCGTCGAGATGCTCCCGCCGCAGTTTCAGCAGTTCTATCTGCTGGTCGAGAGCCTTCTGCCGGTCGAAATGAGGGTCGGACATTATCGCTTTTATCTCTTTCAGCGGGAATTCAAGTTCGCGAAACAGCATTATCTGCTGCAGGCGCTCCAGCGCTGTATCGTCATACAGCCTGTAGCCCGCGTCGGTATGCCCGCTGGGTGACAGCAGCCCGATCTTGTCGTAATATTGCAGTGTGCGCACACTGAGCCCTGTTATCTTGCTTACTTCGTTTACTATCATAGCGGTTACCTCACTTTCCTTCGCTGTACTTACTATACACTATTACGTTACGTCATAGTCAAGAGGTAAAACACATATTTGTAGGACTGCACAAACAGCGGTGGCAATATATGTGCATTGTGACAGCAAAGGTAAAACTTGATATGCGATAATATATGTGATATACTTATATATAATGGGACGGTGATGTGTAATGTTATCTAAACCGCATTATGGTTGGTCTGATGTTACTATTGGAGATTTTAAAACACAAGCAAGCGATTTGGACGATATTCCGTTTACTTGGCTTCAGGCATGTAAAAGCGGGCTCGAACACAATATACCCGTTTCTTTGTTCGTTGAAGAAGAAGGAAGCGACAGCATAATAGTATCGTATTATTATAGTACGCATGTTATTATCGAAGATGAAGATCTGAACAGGTCGCTCAAAACCTTTGAAGATATAGATTTTATGGACATAACCTATATGCTGTTGAATGACATAAAGGAATACTTTGAAGACTGGGTAAAGTGGTTTGTTTATGAAGATACAGAAAAAGACTTTGAACGCAGACGAAAAGAGCTGAAACAATTGATCGACGAGACAGAAGATCTTTTATACAGCCGTGCTCACGAACATAACAAACCGTATGCTAAATACTGACAATTACATCAAGGAGAACAAGATGCAGGATAAAAACAAAGAAATGCGAATGGTGCTGTACCATTCCGAAAACGACGATGTGGCAGTAAACGCCGTGATAAAGGACGAAACGCTCTGGATAACACAGAAAGCTATGGCGGAGCTGTTTGGCTGCACCACCGACAACATCGGTCTTCATCTGAAAAACATCTATGCGGACAATGAACTCGACAAAGGCGCAACTACCGAGAAAATCTCGGTAGTTCAACAGGAAGGCACTCGCCAAGTCAAGAGAAACGTTGATTTCTACAACCTCGACGCGATAATCTCCGTCGGCTACCGTGTCAACTCCAAGCGCGCAACAGCGTTCAGAATATGGGCGACAGGCGTGCTGAAAGAGTACATGACCAAAGGCTTTGTGCTTGACGACGACCGAATGAAGCAGGGTGTGACCGCGTTCGGAAAGGATTACTTCCGCGAGCTGTTGGAGCGCGTCCGCTCGATCAGAGCGAGTGAGCGCCGTATCTGGCAGCAGATAACCGATATTTTCGCGGAATGTAGCATCGATTACGACAAAAACGCGGATATAACCGCCGAGTTCTACGCGACGGTGCAGAACAAGTTCCATTACGCTATCACGGGCAAGACAGCCGCGGAGATCGTTTATGACAGCGCCGACCACACAAAGGAGAACATGGGACTGACAACATGGAAGAACGCTCCGGACGGTCGGATCTTAAAATCCGATTCGTATGTTGCCAAAAACTACCTGACCGAGCAGCAGATAAGGCAGCTCGAACGCGGTGTTTCGGCGTATTTCGACTACATAGAAGGTCTGATCGAGCGCGAAAACACGTTCACTATGCAGGAGTTCGCCGATAGTGTAAACGCGTTCCTGTCGTTCAACCGCTATGATATACTCAAAGACAAGGGTCATGTGTCACAGGCGGAAGCAAGAGAAAAAGCCGGTGCGGAATACGATATTTTCAACCGAACGCATAAGATAGAATCGGATTTTGACAGGCTTGTTAAGAAAGTGACAGATAAAAATTTAAAATCTGAATAAAAATCACAGCTCCCCTCGAAATGTCTCGAAGGGAGCTGTGATTAGTTTGCATAACAATATACTTTAACGCTTTATCTGATATGGGACTCCCCGCGTCGACAACGGCGCTTGGAGCCCACTCAAACCCGCACGGTTAAGCGGGATTTAGTCAGCTAAAGCCGTCGGCATTAAGTACGTCGGGTCAAATTTTGTCCCAAATATGCAACGGCTCAAACGGCTTGGTTAAGCCAAATACGGGGAGTCTGTGTATTAAGATATGTCGGGTGCCCCGCGTCAAGCACGATCACCTGCCGTGTCACGGTCTCCGCCGCGGCAGCCTGTACCCGCGCTTCATCGCCCGCTCTTACGCTTGCCGCAAGCGCGGCGACAGTCACACAGCAGAACAGCGTGATAATAAACGGTATCTTGTTTTTAAGTATCTGTATGTTTGCCATATCCCTTGTCCTTTCATACCTTTTTGTAAAGGATATGAAACAGGGCGGCGGGATATGACATATATATTATAGCATATCCCGTGAAGAGGGTCAAGCAAAAATGTCCCCCGAATATCCGGCATTCATCACTCTGAACACCTGCTCGACGCTGTCTGCGAGATTTTGTTCCGCGTTCTCCGGCTTCATCGCTTCTTCGAGGGTGCAGGCTCCCCGTACAGTCGGAAAATACGCGTCAATACCACAGCCGTGCAGTGCTGCGGCATCTTTCGTCACGCTTCCCGCAAACGCTATCACAGGCTTTCCGTACTTCTTTGCGAGCTTTGCCGCACCCGCGGGAGCCTTGCCCATAGCTGTCTGCGCGTCCAGCCGCCCCTCGCCGGTAATAACGATATCCGCGTCCCGGATATACTCTTCGAGCCGCGTTTCCTGCAGTATCAGCTCCGCACCGGACTGCAGGAATGCGTTCATGTAAGACAGGAAAGCGAATCCGAGACCTCCCGCGGCTCCCGCACCGGGATGATCCGGGTCAGCGTTCGGGCGCACCGCTTTTGTGAGCTTTGCGAATCCAGCGAGCCTGCTGTCCATAAGCGGAATATCCTCCGGCGCTGCGCCTTTCTGCGGAGCAAACACTGCGCTGCACCCGTTCCCGCCGCAGAGAGGGTTTGTCACATCACAGGCTATACGGAACCGGCATTCCGACAGCTCCGGAATTACGTTTTCGTCGGTTATCCGCACAAGCTCCGACAGTCCGGCAGCACCGAACGGTATCTGCTCACCGCGCTCGTTCAGCAGTCCGAAACCGAGGGCTTGCAGCATACCCGCGCCGCCGTCGTTTGTGGCGCTTCCGCCTATGCCGACAATGAGATCGCGGCAGCCGTGAGCTATCGCATCGCGTATCATCTCGCCCACGCCGTAAGTGGTCCTGTTCATCGGGCCGGACTCGCCGCGCGGAACAAGCGTAAGTCCCGCAGCCGCAGACATCTCCATGACAGCGGTGTTCGTACCGGCAGCAATACCGTATTTCGCGGTCACGGGTCTGCCGCAGGGGCCGGTGACATTTACTTCGTGAAATTCTCCGCCCATTCCGGCAACAAGCGCTTCAACCGTGCCCTCGCCGCCGTCGGCAAGCGGCAGGACAGCGATATCCGCACCGGGGAATACCCTCCGGACGCCCTGCGCCGCGGCATTTCCCGCCCGCATGGAAGTCAGACTGCCCTTGAATGAATCTATTGCGACAACTACTCTCATAACATCACCCTGAATGTTCCCCGACAGGTACGGGGATTTCTTTATTCGAGTATATCATAATCACGGCAGGCTGTCAATCGAAGTAAATCTGTCCGTATCGCGGTACAAATATGTAAATTATCCGAACCCCTTCCCGCAATATTATGTAAAAAATATATTTACAAATCCTGCAAAATGTGCTATAATATACAAGATGCAGGGAATACATTCCCGAAAACGCCTATATACTGCGAACCGCGGGCGTTTTGCACAGCAGCCTATCCCGCACACGCGGGAAATAAAAAACGAAAGGATAACAAAAATGAAGAGAACAAAACAAATTTTAAGCGTGTTCCTGTCGGTATGCATGATAATTTCGTGCATGGCGGGAATAAGCGTCACGGCGAGCGCGAAGGGCTATGGCGCGTATATCGCATTTCGGGACCACGTATCATCAATTAAAAAAGGTGATACGATAGACGGAAGTTTTGCCGATATGGGCGATATCTTATTTGCAGATGTCATAACAATAAAACCGGCAGGAGGCGGAGCCAATATAGTGACCAGAGTCGTAAGCTGGCCAGTTAATGCCGATTATACTATAACGGCATGGGGGCAAACAACTTATGATAGTCGTAATTTGGGTCCATACGAGTCCGAGTATAGCGGTTATATGGACGTGTTTATTAATGAATACACTTTCACTGTTGAGAGTGCTGCACCCACTACCTACAACATAACAATGCAGAACGGTGCTAAAGCCTATGTAAATCAGCAGGAAGTAACAGCAGCCGCGGCAGGTGCTACCGTCACTGTCGTAGCACCGCAGGCAGAACCCGGTACACAGTTCAACGGCTGGACATCAAACCCCGCGGGCAGCGTTGCATTTGCAGACGCAACCGCGTCAACCACAACATTCATAATGCCCGCAAGCGATGCCACAATAACCGCATCTTTTGAAAATATCTCCTACACTATCACAATGCCGAACGGCGGTACAGCGTTTGTAAATCAGCAGCCGGTAACATCAGCCGAGGCAAATGCAGTCGTTACTATCGTTGCCCCGCAGGCAGAACCCGGTACACAGTTCAACGGCTGGACAACAACCACGCTGGGCGTTGCGTTTTTAGACCCCACCGCGTCAACCACAACGTTCATAATGCCCGAAAGTGATGCCACAATAACCGCATCTTTTGAAAAGATCTCCTACAATATCACAATGCTGAACGGCGGTAAAGCCTATGTAAATCAGCAGGAAGTAACAGCAGCCGAGGCAAATACAGAAGTTACTATCGTTGCCCCGCAGCCGGACCCCGGTACACAGTTCAACGGCTGGACAACAACCACGCTTGGCGTTGCATTTATAGACCCCACCGCGCCGACCACAACGTTCTATATGCCCGAAAGTGATGTCACAATAACCGCATCTTTTGAAAATATCCTTTACAGCATTACAGTTGTAAACGGCACAGCCGACAAGGAAACTGCTGAAGCCGGCCAGACCGTGACCGTAACG
>CACZGM010000103.1 GCA_902780695.1 uncultured Ruminococcus sp.
GCGGAATACAACAGTCTCGAAAAGAAAAACAGGATGAAGCTGATACTGATAGCCGAGGAGCTTGTCGAGGCGGTAACACATCCGCCGAGAGCGGGTATGGCGCAGTTTTATGTTATGAATACCGGAAACGAGTACACGATATCCATTACGCTTATACCCGATAAGATGCTGTACAATGAAGAACGCAGACGTATCATAAACATATCTCACAGCAAAGAGAACGAATTTGCAAAAGGCATTTCGGGCAGGATACGTGAAGCGGCCGAAATGCTGATAGCCGAATGTGCCGAGCAGAAGGAATACAACAGGAATAACTACTCGGGGTTGAGCCGGAGATATGAAAATGTAAACGAAAGACCCATGAACGGGTGGTCGCTTTCGGATTTCCGTTCGGAGGCAAAGAAAGGCACGAAAGAGTGGGACGAGCTTGAAATGTCGATACTCGCCAAGGTGACCGACGAGATCACGGTCGGCATTATGGGCGGCATTATAGAGATCAGGGCTATAAAGAAATTCTGATATTACGGCGGGATTGGCATTTGTGCTAAATCCCGCCTGCGCTTTTTGTGCAACTGTACAAAATTCATTATTTTTTCGGAAATCATGTCACAAAACGATGCTATTTAACGTTTTTATATATAGAAACATATTTTATGGAGGAATGCAAAATGAAAAAGACTTTTAAACTTCTGGCAGCTGCACTTGCCGCAATAACCACAATGTCCTGCGCGGCGGTGACGGCTTCCGCGGACAGGCTCGAAACACGTTACGGCGTTACATACCGCTATACCGACACGGGGCGCTATCTCGGCAGGTTCACCGGCTGGGCAAAAAGCCGCGGGAAGATGTATTACTACCTCGACGGCGTTAAGGTCACCAAAAACATGGTGATAAACGGCAGACGCTTCAAATTTGACAAAAACGGCGTTTATCTCGGCAAATACACCGGCTGGACGCACTCCGCGGAAGGTGTGAGATACTGGAAGAACGGCGAAATGTACACCGACTGCTGGATAAAGATGAAGAACGGAAAATACCGTTATCTCGGAAGCGACGGCTGTATGCGCACGGGCTGGTCACTCGTTACCCGTAACGGAAAGGGAAAGTTCAGCTTTTTCGACAGCAACGGCTACTGGGACGGAAAAACGTACAAAAACGCCGATGTGAACGGAATGACTCTCGCGGACGTGCTTTCGGATATCGACTTCTTCTCCGGCGACGAATATTTCTGCGAGGTATATTCCGCTGATGAGGACGTTCCCGACGAGTTCTTCGTCAGCGAGCTCCTGTATGGCATTATCCGTAAAGATCTGAATACCCCGCTTGTCTGGGACGGCACAAGCGGCGGGATCGGCGATATCATCGACAGGCGCGGAATGGCAAGGATCGCTGTGAGCAGCTCGGCAAGCGACACGCTCGTATTTGAGATAGCGGACGGCGGTGTGGGCTACGCGGCGTATCTCTACTGCCCGTATTACGGCTTCGGGCTGGAGCTTTCGGACAAGTACGCGTTCTCGGAGCTCGCGCGGGAGATAGGACTGAACGAGTGGGACTACACACAGACCGACGGCGGCGACGAGGCATGGGTGGAGTACGAAGATCTTGAACCGCTCGACGAAGAAACGGAACGCGATATCGTCGATGATTTTATGAAATATAAGGCGAAAAACCAATTATGGAGCCGTGTGAAAGCGGAAGATCTGCGTGTTGTCGCTTACTTTGGCTTATACAGGAACGGTGAAGTGGTTATTGTTTTCGGCGACGAATTTGAGTGTACGGACGATATCTATGAGATCGAGATCGCGGGATATAAGATAGAGCTTGCAAGCGGCAGCTATGAGCTCCTGCTTCATCGCCGCGACGGCACGTTCGTACCGGTCGCCGACGCGTACAGAAAGGGATTGCTGACCTACGACGATATAGCGGAGATAGCATACCGCAGCACACACTGATGCGGACAGAAAACAAATGAAATATATCAATGAAAAAGAAAGGATATCCGGAATGAAAAAGACTTTTAAACTTCTGGCAGCTGCACTTGCCGCAATAACCACAATGTCCTGCGCGTCCGTGACCGCCTTCGCGGACAGGCTGAAAACCGTTGACGGAGTTACATACCGCTATTCCGACAGCGGGGAGGTAAAGGGCAAATACACCGGCTGGGCGAAAACAAACAAGGGACAGTATTACTACAAAGACGGAATCAAGGTCAGAAGCAAGTGGCTGAAAGAGAACGGCAAGCGCACATACTACATCAGAAGCAGCGGAAGAATGGCGACAGGCGATCTTAAGATCGGCAAAGTAAACTACTGCTTCGGCGATGACGGTAAGCTGATATACGGCGTGAAATACAGCCTGTCCGATGTTACCGAAAGCGGCGCGGTGCTGACGTTCAGCGGAGTTCAGCAAAATGACCCGAACGCGGATCTTACGGGCGGTG
Organism: uncultured Ruminococcus sp.; assembly: GCA_902780695.1. Lineage (GTDB taxonomy): Bacteria > Bacillota > Clostridia > Oscillospirales > Ruminococcaceae > Ruminiclostridium_E. Next base: position 2,441 of record CACZGM010000103.1, read on the forward strand.
ATGACTATTATGTTATCCGTAAGAACGCAAACGGAAAATGGGTCAAGGTGAAGTATCTGATAGATAACTGGGCATTCAACGATCTCGGTTATTTGTTCTTTGAAGGTGAAAAGCCCGCCGAGCATAAGAAAACGATATACTGGGAGTGGCTTTACGGCAAGCTCCCCGCAGGCGAATACAAGCTTGTCACAGACTACGTTTACCAGCCCAACAAAAACATACCCGTTGACAGGAACCACCCTGTTACGGTCAAGAAAGTTTATCTCCCGTTTAAGATAACCGAGAACAACAGCAATATCGGTGAGTTCGACTTCGATTTCGAGATCACCAAAAAGTCAGCGACACGCATTGAGTTCAATGCTGTCCGCACCGGCGCTTACAAGGGCGATGTTGGCTGGGATTTTGAATGCTACGACATCGAGAAGTCCACAGGTGCGGATCCGGAACTTGACTGGGAGCTGTACAACGGAATGTCGTTTGTAAATGGGGAGACCTGCGAGGTGTATGAACTTGAGGGCAGCACAAACCCGTTCAATATCTCGTGGACAGGCACATACGGCAGTCTGCCGGAAGGCTCCTACCGCATTCATATCGTCCTCGGCAACAGGTACGCGAAGAAGGACTTCTATATCCCGTTCAAGGTAACGGAAGCGGAAGCTGCGAAAACAGCCGATCTGATAAAGACCGTGCCTGCCGTTAATTACACAACGTTCATAGGACCGCCGAAGCTTTATGTAACAGCGGGCGGAAACAGTTACACAGCCTGCGGAGGTACATCTTCGTGGGAAAACGAGGTTCCCGGTTCCGGCGAGAGCGTAGGTGAGGAAGCGTGCGCAGAGGGCGCGCTCCACTCGAAGCTGTGGATGCCGATGATAGATGTGAAAGCGGGTGAGAAGATAACGCTTTCAACGGAGTTCGGTCCCGCGCCCAAAGAAGTCACGGTCCGGTGCTGGGACGAGAAGTACTGGGAAGACTATGACGCGTATGACAAGTATGAGACTGTCAAGGCAAGCGGAATGACATTCACGCCGAAGAAAGGCGGTTATATCTACGAAGTTTTCTGCAAGTGGGACAATTTCACCAAAGACGGAGTGCTGATGTCCGGGAACAGCTATTACAGCTTTTTCATAAGAACAAAATAACCTACAAAGACCGCTGTGCGCATTTGCCGTACAGCGGTCTTATTTCGACAGACTCAGCGCCCCTTCTCTCAAATCTCTCATCTCTCTGCATAATCTCTTAAAATCTCTCTTGAAATCGGGGTAAAAGTGTGCTATAATAAGAAAAAGCGCGAAGGGACGTGATGATATGATAAAACTGCGTGAAGCACAGGTGACCGACCTGTACGACCTGCTGCGCCTTTTCTCCGTAATGTACGGAAAAGAAGTAGAGCAGACCGACGAAAGGACGATAAAGATCTGGAACAGAATGATAACCGATCCTTTCTACCACATAATAGTGGCGGAAGAGGACGGAAAGATCGTTTCGACCTGTTCCTGCATCATTATCCAGAGCCTTACATACGAGCATCGCCCTTACGCTATTGTTGACAATATCGTCACGCGCAGCGAATACCGGGCGCAGGGACTCGCGACCGCGTGCCTGCAGGAAGCAAAGCGTATCGCGGAGGACGAGGGCTGTTTCAGAATGATGCTCGCGACTACATCAAAGCTGGAATCAACTCACAGATTCTATGAAAAGCTCGGATATGACAAGGACGATATGACCGCGTTCACACAGTGGCTGTATTGAACGCCGGTCTTTCACGGAATGAGCGGGTATTTTACCCGCAGCCGGGAAGAAAAACGGAGGATAAATGGCAGAAAACACCAAAACTATCGCCGATAACCGTCAGGTTCGGCATGAATACTTCATTCTTGAAAGCATTGAAGCCGGCATAGAGCTCACCGGCACCGAGGTGAAGTCGATCCGGGCAGGCGGAGTCAATCTGCGCGATTCGTGGATAGAGATCGAAAACGGCGAAGCGTATGTCAAGCAGATGCACATATCTCCCTACGAAAAGGGCAACATATTCAACAAGGACCCGCTGCGTGAACGCAGGCTCTTAATGCATAAGCGTGAGATACTGCGCCTTTACGGACAGGTCAAGCAGGGCGGGCTTACGCTCGTTCCCGTTTCGCTCTATTTCAAGGGCAGCAACGTCAAGGTGCAGGTCGGGCTCTGCAAGGGCAAAAAGCTCTATGACAAACGTGCGTCAATGGCGGAGCGCGACGCGAAGCGCACCATAGACCGCGCGATAAAGGAGCGCAGCAGATGAAGCGGCTTGCGGCGCTGATACTTGCGGTATTGCTTGCGGTATGCACTCTGTCGTTGACGGCATCGGCAGAAAGACAGGACTGCGAATACGCGGAGAACTGGCAGGGCGCAAAGGTCGCGGAAGTGACGGACAGGCACGGTATCACCTATCTTGTTATGAATGAGCCCGGCACCGCGTATTACGATTTTCACATAAATCCTGATGAGAGGTATTTTTATCTTGTCGTTCGCGCGGGAAACTATCAGGGCAGGGGAGGGTGCAGCTTCCGGCTCGACTGCCTCGATGAGAGCGGCAATACCGTAAATACATTCGGCAGCACCGTGATCGCCGGTGACGGGAGCTTTTACCGCACAGAGCTGGGCTATGCACCGGACGGAGTGTATTTCGTTATTCCCGAAGGCACAGCCGCGATGCGTCTCAGCACGATCTATGAAGGCGGGAAGAACAGCCCGTACTTTGATGTCAATGCGGATTTTTCGGCGTTTGCGGCGAATGTACATCGCGATTCCGAATGGACTGCTCCGGTAAAGCAATCGCAGGTCGATGTTGAAACGACAACGCTCGGTATGGTATTATCCGTAGGATTTGTGTGCGCTGTGGCGGGAATAATGATGATCGCCGCAATGGTACGGAAGAAATATACGAAAGGAAGAATAAAGAAATGAAAGTCACGATGAAGATAGAGGGAATGATGTGTCCTCACTGCGAAGCTGCCGTAAAGAAAGCGCTGGAAGAGATACCGACGGTTGAGAGCGCAGAGGTGAGCCACGAGAAGGGCGAGGCTGTTGTCGAGCTCTCCGCCGATACGCCGTTCGATACGCTGAAAAACGCGGTAGAGGCGCTTGATTACAAGGTCATCGGCTGATGAATAAATCATTTGTAGATATTCACAATAATACAGACTTTAAGTTGTGCAAAAGGCAGAAATTTGCTTTACACACGATGCGGCATATTTTGCAGAGCGCGCTCCGTTCCGCCGGAAAAGGCGGTGCGGAGCTTTTTATACGCGGTATTCGGGCATTTCGGGGAACTGCCGGGAATATGCGGCATGGCGTTTGAAATACGACGGCGGGATTTTCGTTCGGAAAAAATATGCTTTACTTTTTTGTGAAAATGTTGTATAATATTATAGATAATGTAATGATGATTGGTAAAAAACAACACAATTATGTTTTCTGCTGTCATTGTTTATCCGGAGGGTTATAGTTAATGAAAAAAATATCCGCATTTTTCCTTGCACTGATAATAGCGGCAGTGACTTCGTTCGGTGTTGTTTCCGCAGGCGCAGTAGGCGCTACAACGGAAGATGTCGATGTCGTGTTCCTTGTTGATTCCAGCCGTTCTATGGCAAAGAGCGACCCGGACCTTATCCGTCTTGACGCGATAAAGCTGTTTTCCGACCTTTGCAGTCTCGGTCATACAAAGATAGGCTTTGTGCTGTTCGGCAGCGAGATAGTTTACTCGCAGGCTCCCACGGCGATAAATACCGAGGATGACAGAACGGCACTGAAAAAGAAGGTCGATGAGCTCAGCGAGCTTAAAGGCACCACAGATATCGGTATGGCTGTCCTGCACGCGGTAGAGCTGCTCACGTCCGACGAAACGGGCGGAAAGGGCAGGTTCATCGTATTCCTTTCAGACGGAAAGACGGTCATAACCGAAAACGAAGCGGGAAGAACGCTTGATGATTCCAAGTCCGATCTTACCGAGGGCATTATAAACGCCCGGAACGCGGGAATACCGATATACACTATAGGTCTGAATGCGAACGGCGACGTTGACGAGGCGGAGCTCAACAACATCTCCTCCTCCACCTACGCCGACAGCACCTACATGACCGACAGTCCGCGTGCTCTTTCCGGCATTCTGAGCGATATCTACGTCCGTCATACCGGCGCGGAGACTGCGGGACTCGACGATTACGATTCGGACGGCGAGTATCACGATACCGCGTTTGAGATAAAGGACGCGACCGTTTCCGAAGCAAACATCGTTATCATGCACAGCGCACTGCCGGACGACATAAAGCTGTACGGCTCGGACGGCGCTGAGATACCCTTTGACGGTACCGCAGCCGACATTTCGTGGAACAAGGACTACACGCTTGTAAAGCTGTACGACACACAGCCGGGAAACCGCACGCTTTCCGTCAGATCTCCCGCCGGAACAGCGGTGGATATAAACTACATCTTCACCCATGATTACAACCTCGACTTCACTCTGTACACCGACAAGGCTGTCGGTGCAGGAACGCGTCTTAAATTCATAGCTTCGCTCACCGACCCGGACGCGCAGCCGATAGAGGACGAGGCACTTATCACATCGCTGAGCGGCAGAGCGATAATAAAGAACTCCGACACCGGTGAAACAACAGAGATACCGCTTCTGTACGACAACAGGAAATTCACCGGCGAATTCTTTCTTGAAAGCGACAGCCCGTACACGGTGCAGACGAGTCTGTACAACAACACTACCGATGTACGAAGCGAGATAATCGAGCTCACGGCAGGTGACGAGCAGTACAAGGAACCGGAAGGTCCCCTGAAACTGATCCTTCTCTGCGCTGCCGGAGTTGCCGTATTGGTGTTCCTTATCATCATGCTCGCAAACTATATGAAAAACCATATCCGTATGTTCTCCGGAAGGCTCAACATCACGGTTACGGCGAACGGTGTACCTACCGCGCCTATGGCGTATGACTTTGCCAAGAAGGCTCCCGGAAAGCGCAAGGTTATGCTCTCGGATGTGCTGAAAGACCTGTTCGGCGGTTCGGAGGCTGCCGACGCTCTTCCGCACGGCGCTTCAGCGGGTACCAAGATCTCCATGACGGACAGCGGTGACCTGCGAATGTCGAAGGTAGGCGGTGTTGAGTACAGCGGCGGACTTACTCTCGGCAGCAATATAATCGTTGCGCACGCGAACAGAGTGACCATGCGCTATACCGACAAATCCGGACAGACGAGTATTCTCATTATTCAGTATCTGCGTACCTGATCAGTGACATTTATGCTGATGAAACGGAATCCACTCTCTGAAATCTCTCGCAAAATCTCATAAAAATCTCTGCACGGAGGATAACAATGGCAAGAATATCGGAATCACAGAAGGAAAACATATCCCTGATGAGCGTTGATCTGGGCGGCTCGATGTCGAGCGCGCAGATAAGAGTTGAAGCAAAGGGAAACCCGGTGCTTATAATCGGTCTCGGCGGAACCGGAATGGACGCGCTGCTGTACACGAAGCAGCTTATCAACAAGCGCTTCAAGTTGCCGGAAGACGCGCCGAACAAGGCTCTTGCGATACCGTCAAACATCAAGATACTCGGAATAGACTCCGACAATACATACTTCCGCAAAAAGACAGACAAGAAGGACGGCGAAATGCGGTTCGCGGTGGGCGAATATGTTTCTATCGCCGGTTCTGTTGAGCGTTTCCTTTCAAACGAGCATCTTATCCCTCCTTATGTTAAGGAATGGCTCGATGACCCGAAGCGTATATATACCAAGGTAAAGGGCAGCGGCGACGACGGTGCGAACGGTATCCGTCAGTCGGGAAGAATATTGCTGTTCAACTCCATAAACGCAGTTGTGAAGGCAATAACCACAAATGTGCAGAAGCTCCTTACCGGCATGATGCCCGAACAGAGACTGCAGGTATTCATTCTCTCCGGTATCAGCGGCGGTACGGGAAGCGGAACTTTCATTGATATCCCTTATATCGTCCGCGAGATAATCAATCGTCAGGGCAAGAGCAACTTCGACATAATGGGATTCCTCTTTACCCCGGACGTGAACCTTTCGCGCGTTGACGATCCCAATATACAGCGCTATATCAAGCGCAACGGCTTTGCCGCTCTTCAGGAACTCGAATATCTGATGGATATGCACTCCCATATGTTCGATCCCTTCAAACAGCGCTATTCCGACACGTTTGAGACCATAAGCACCGAGCGCCCCTATGATACCTGCCTGTTCGTATCCGCGAGCGGCAAGGACGGCTTCGTGCTCAAAAATCCCGCCGAGCAGTACAAATTCAGCCTTTCGATCGCCGCCGAGGGTATATGCAACTTCATATCCTCGTCCGACAATCAGGGTGATTTCAGCATAGATTCATTCCGCGTAAATCTCGGTCAGGCGCTTGCGGGAATAGTACCGCAGTACCCGATGCTCAACGTGTATTCCTCTGTGGGAGCGTCCGCGGCGATACTGCCGAAGTCGGAGGTGCTTGAATACCTCTCCGGAAAAGTGTTCGCTCACATGAATCTGCTGCATAACAACGTGCCGTCCAACGAGCAGAGAATAGTGTTCCTCGGCACCATAGGACTTGATAACCTGTCTGTGCAGACTTTCTTCGATCAGCACAGACCCGGTCTTTTCGACGGCGGTATCGAGAACCCCGTGTTCTCCCGTCAGGCTCTCAAGAACAACAAGCGAAGCGTCGAGGATATGGGCGATGAGTGGCTTTCAAAGGTCGAGGAAGCGTACAGGGTATTTCTGCCCGACGCAGTCGAGCATTTCTACGGCAAATTCGTTCAGGCAGCGGAACTCAGCTTCTGCAACTGTGCCGAGGGTCCGTTCTATATCGCGAGTCTTATAAGCTCCGAGGATAAATTCTGCCTGCTCAAGAAGCTGCGCACCTGCATAAGCGAGGAAATGGGCATTCAGGCTGATGTCGGCTCGCAGAAGCTGATGGAACTCAAGAACAAAGCAGACCTCGCATACCGCAA
>CACZGM010000104.1 GCA_902780695.1 uncultured Ruminococcus sp.
CTTCGCGTTACAGGATTTCAACGAGAAGATGACAGATACCGTTAAAAGACGCGATGCTCTTTGCGCTCCGAACGCGGCGGTCGATTACTCGTTCCATGTTGCTGTAAAGGATGTGGACAACGGGCTTCTCGACGGTATCGGAGAATGCGTGGAGATCGGCGTTCCTTCGTTTAAGGTGTTTATGGTCTATGATTTCGGAGTTACCGACGGAGTTTTCTTCCAGGTGCTCCAGAAGGCAAAGGATGTCGGCGCTCTTATCGAAGTACATGCCGAGAACAACGAGCTTGTGAATATGCTCACAAAGAAGTATCTCTCCGAAGGCAATACAAGCGCATGGTATCACTATATGTCCCGCCCGGAATTTGTTGAGGGTGAAGCGGACGAGCGAGCTATCCAGTGGGCAAAGGCTTCCGGTGCACCTCTTTACATAGTTCATCTCGCAAACAAGCAGGGCGTTGAAGCCGTAACAAAGGCTAAGGACGAAGGATATAAGATCTACGCTGAGACCTGTCCGCAGTATCTCGAATTCACGAGCGATGTATATAAGCGTGAGGACGGACGCAACTTCGTATGCTCACCGCCTATGAAGGGCAAAGAAAGTCAGGATGCGATATGGGAAGCAATAAAGCGCGGCGACATCGACACGATAGCTACCGACCACTGTCCGTTCCAGTCGTATGAAAAAGACTGGGGCAAGGATGATTTCACGAAGATACCGAACGGCTGCGCGGGCATCGAGAATATGTATCCGTATATGCTTTCCGCAGCGAATACCGGAAGAATTACATTTGAAAAAGCAGTCGCGCTCTGCTCCGAAAATCCCGCAAAGATATTCGGCTGCAAGGATAAAGGAGTTATCGCAATAGGAAAAGATGCGGATATAGTCATTTACGACCCGGCTATCGACTTCACAATAACCAACGAAAAGATGCATTCCGACTGCGACCACACGATCTGGGAAGGTGTGACTGTACACGGCTATCCCGTACAGACCTATTCGAGAGGACGGCTCGTTTACGACAACGGAGAGTTCCTCGGTGAAAGAGGCTGGGGCAGGTTCGTGAAGTGCAGCCTTAAATAATGACCTTATTCCGGTCGTGCAAAGCGACGGAATATTTAACGGCAAGGTGATGATATGCTGAAAATAAGAGAAGAAGCCGCACGCTGTATGTTGTGCGGCAACGCGAAATGTACGCTCGTCTGTCCTAAAGGATATGACCCGGCAAGAGCGGTCAGAGCAGTAAGATTTGAAAACGAAAATATCGCGGGCAGCTTCGTTGACACGGCTGTCTGCGCACAATGTGACGGCGTATGCGAAAAAGCCTGCATACACTACGACCGTCCTATAAGGATAAGGAAGATGCTCGCAGAGCTTCCGGAACCGACAGAGACCGGCGACCCCGATCTGTCGATAGAATTCTGCGGCGTCAGGTGCGAAAACCCGTTTTTCCTGTCGTCCTCGATAGTTGCGGGCGACTACGATATGATCGCACGGGCGTTTGACATGGGCTGGGGCGGCGCGGTGTTCAAGACGATAGGCTTTCTGATCCCCGACGAGGTCTCGCCGCGTTTCGGCGCTATCGGAAAAGAGGGAACGCCGTTCATCGGATTCAAGAATCTCGAACAGATCTCCGATCACGAAACTCAGTATAATCTTGATGTGATAAAACGGCTCAAAGCCGAATATCCGACAAAAGTCATAGTTGCGTCAATAATGGGACAGAACGACGAGGAATGGGTGCAGCTCTCAAAGCTCGTGACCGAAGCCGGCGCGGACATCATAGAGTGTAATTTCAGCTGTCCTCACATGAGTGGGAATGGGCTCGGCTCCGATGTAGGACAGAACCCGGAACTTGTGAACCGCTATACTGAACTGGTCAAAGGCGCAACGCACCTTCCCGTTCTTGCGAAGATGACCCCGAACATCGGAAATATGGAGATACCCGCGATTGCAGCGGCAGAAGCCGGTGCAGACGGTATCGCGGCGATAAACACGATAAAGTCCATTCTCGGGATAGATGCCGAAACGCTTGAAAGCAGTCCGTCTGTCGGCGGAAAATGTTCTGTATCCGGCTACTCGGGAAAAGCGGTCAAACCGATAGCTCTGCGGTTCATACACGATCTTGCGAAATGCGGCAGACTTTCCGGCCTGGAGCTTTCGGGTATGGGCGGCATCGAAACATGGCATGATGCGTTGGAATTCATATTGCTCGGCTGCAGGAATATTCAGGTGACGACCGCCGTGATGCAGTACGGATACCGCATTATAGACGATATGACAGCGGGAATGAAAGCGTATATGACCGCTCATGGCATAAAGAGTATATCCGAGCTTGTGGGCGCCGCACTGCCGAAAATGGTACCCGCCGATATGCTCGACCGTTCGACTGTTGTTTATCCGTCTTTTGACAGCGGGAAATGTCTCGGCTGCGGCAGATGTTCTATTTCGTGCAGTGACGCGGGTCATCAGGCAATCGTAATGAAGGACGGAAAAGCGAGACTTCAGGCGGCGAAATGCGTCGGCTGTCACCTGTGTATGCTTGTCTGTCCTGCGGGAGCGATAGTAAACAGAAATAAACGTGTTACAAAGCCCAAGAGAGGTTGATGCTTATGGCAATTTCACTTTCACAGCTTTGCGAGAATGCCGAAAGAAGCTATTCAATGAGACTGATAGCAGGTTCGGGCGGTATGGAAAACACGGTGCGATGGGTCCATATCGTTGAGGACAGCGAGGTGCCGGATTTCCTGCATGGGAATGAACTGATATTCACGACAGGCATAGCTCACAGCGGCAATGAGTGGCTGAAGGATTTCGTCATAAGCCTGAAAGCCAAGGGCGCTGTGGGACTTGTGGTGAATATCGGGCCGTATATCACGGCTGTTCCATCGCCTGTGATCGTGTTCTGCGAGCAGAACGACTTCCCGCTGTTCACTATACCGTGGGCATCCCGGATAGTCGATATATCCTACGAATTCTGCCGCAGGATAATAGGAAACGAAAAGCGTGAAAGCACGATCGGAGAAGCATTCAGAGCTATTATCAAGGATCCCGCCGCGCTGAAAAACTATGGCGATCTGTTCAGCCGGGCCGAATTCGGTGAAAAGAGCCGGTACACGGTGATTTCTTTAACCGTGTTATCAAACGGAACAAACGTAACAAAGTCGGCGGTGCAGTCAATGGATATGAGCATCTGGCGGACGATAAAACACTCAAACTTCCATTCGTCACTGTTCATGCATAACGGGTCATTCATCGCGGTGCGTCAGAATTGCAGCAGTGAGGAGATAGATCGGTTCTGCGGCGAGCTTGATAAAGTCACCGGCGGCATGGGCAGAGATGTATATATGGGTATCTCGCATACCGTGAACGGACTTGCCGAGACAGGCGAAGCCTACGAACAGGCGGATGCGGCGATGCTGATGTCGATGCTTCACGGACAGCCGCGGACACATTACCGTGAGCTCGGCATAATGAAGCTCGTTTTCGCGGTGAAGAACCAGAATGTGCTGCGTGAGTTCGTGAGAGAAAACTTAGGAACGCTCCGCAGGTTCGACGTTGAACGCAATGCCGATTACTGCGAAACGCTGCGGCTGTACCTTACTCACAGCGGAAGCGTGAGCGAGGTTGCGGAATCAACAGGAGTCCACCGTAACACGATAAACATAAAAATGCGTGCTATTCGCGAGATCGTTGGCAAGGAGCTTGACGACAACGATAAAAGCTCTCTTATACTTGCATTTCTCGTTGAGGAAGTGCTTGATATGTACGATAAAAGGAGTGATATTCAATGAGCACGGAAAAAATTTCCGAAAAGATCAGATACGAACACTGCACCTACAATATGCAGTCGTGGTCAAAGCAGAAGGGTCTGAACCCGATCCCGATAGAGAAAGCCGATGGCATCTATATGTGGGATTTCGACGGCAACCGCTACACGGATATGTCGTCACAGCTCGTAAACCTTAATGTCGGTCACGGCAACCGTGACATTATTGACGCGATCAAGGACCAGGCTGAAAAATACTGCTATCTCTCGCCCGGTTACGGAAGTGAGCCCCGCGGTCAGCTTGCGAAGATGATAATAGAGCTTATGCCCGACAATATGGGCAAGGTGTTCTTCACCAACGGCGGCGCGGACGCGAACGAGAACGCGGTCAAGATCGCACGTATGTTCACCGGCCGTCCGAAAGTGATGTCCCGCTACCGCAGCTATCACGGCTCGACCTTCGGTGCGGGCAGCCTGACCGGTGAGCCCAGAAGGCAGCCGCTCGAACCGGGCGTTCCGGGATTTGTGAAGTTCTTCGACCCGTACATCTACCGCGATGATCTTCCGTTCTCGACAGAAGAGGAAGCCTCGGCATACTATGTTAAAAAGCTCCGTGAGCAGGTCATTTACGAAGGCGCGGATACGATAGCTGCGATAGTTATGGAGACGATCACAGGTTCAAACGGAGTTATCATACCTCCAAAAGGCTATCTGCCCGGAGTCCGCAAAATATGCGACGAGTTCGGTATCATGATGATCTGTGATGAGGTCATGGCGGGCTTCGGACGAACAGGAAAGATGTTCGCGTTCGAGAATTTCGATGTCAAGCCCGATATCGTGAGTTTTGCAAAGGGAGTTACCTGCGGCTATGTGCAGCTCGGCGGCGTAGTCGTAAGCAAGAAGATCGCGGAATATTTCGACGATCACCTGCTCTCCTGCGGACTTACATACAGCGGTCATCCGCTCGCCTGTGCTGCTGGTGTAGCGTGCCTGAACTTCTACAAAAAAGCAAACATTCTGGATAATGTCGCGGCTGCGGGCGCGGAGCTCGGCAAGTGTCTTGAAGCAATAAAACTCAAGCACAGGAGCGTCGGTGATGTACGATATATCGGACTGTTCTCGGCGGTCGAACTCGTAAAGGACCGCGAGACCAGAGAGCCGCTCGTTCCATATGGAAAAGACCCCGACGGAATCATGGGAAAACTGATCGGCGCACTCAAAAAGAAAGGCTTTATGACATATTCCCATGAAAATATGATACTCATTTCGCCGCCGCTCATAATCACACCCGAACAGGTGCGCGAGGAAATGACAAAGCTCGACGAAGTGCTTGACGAAGCGGATAAGCTCGTCGGATAAATGAGAGGAAGTGACGCCGTATGGCTGAAAATCATTATCGGGACGCTGTACCCTGCAAACTGTCCGACTACATAACACCCGACAAATTCAGGACGGTTATGTATGACCAGCTTAAAATCCCCGGCGGTATCACCGAAATATCCGTCGAGATAATGCTGAAAAAGGAGACCGCGAAAAAGCTCAGCTTTAAAGTCCCGCGTGACGGTATGGTGTACGGCTTCGCACGGATAAAGCCGAAGGTAAAGGAGATTTTCGCGGCTGAGGACGCAAAGCTGTTCATCAACGACTGGGACGACAAGTTCGTTATGGTATTTGAACTTGACGGAAAAAGTGAAAAAGCGTTCTTCATCACCGCAGATGAGATCGTGTATCTGCTGGAGAACTGTATGAGAGTACCGCAGCAGAAGCCGCCCTATAAAGCAAAGTTTAATTTTTCAAGTTAATATTTATTGCGTTCTTCCCGGGCCGGATTCATGGGAAGAACGCAGGAAAGGACTAAAATATGTATAAATGCAGCGAAAAAAGAATGGAAGACAAGATAAAGACATTCAGCAAATTCGGTGACGCGGGACACGGCGGTATCACAAGATACTCGCTCTCCGAGGAAGCGATAATGGCGAGAAAAGAGTTCATCGACCGTATGCTCGCAATAGGTGCAAAGATCGAGACGGACGATGTTGCGAACCTTTACGCTACTATCCCCGGAAGTGACCCGGACGCAAAGCGCATAGTAATGGCTTCTCACTGTGACTCGGTCAAGAACGGCGGCAACTACGACGGCATACTCGGCGTAATGAGCGCTATGGAAGTCCTTGAGACTGTTGTTGAGCAGAACATACCGCATAAGCACCCTCTCACCGCTATGATCTGGACGAACGAGGAAGGCTCGCTCTACCCGCCAGCTATGATGTGCTCCGGTATTGTGTGCTATGACTATCTCCCGGAGGACATCAGAAGCAAGTTTAAATACGAGGATATGATGCAGTCGAAGAGCATTCTCGACCCCACAAAGACGTTCGGTGAGGCGCTCGAAAGATCTGGCTTCAAGGGTGACAAGAAGTTCAGACTTGACCCCGACAGATACCTGTATATGTTTGAAACGCATATCGAGCAGGGTCCGATCCTCGAAGACGCGGGCAACGACATCGGTGTTGTTGACTGTGTTCTCGGAATGTTCAACTATCGTCTGAAATTCTTCGGTCAGACGACCCATGCGGGAACATTCCCGATGCCGAAGCGCAAGGACGCATTTTACGCGGCTTCGCAGGCGCTCTGCTATCTTCACACCGAAATTGACAGGCTTGGTTATCCGGAGCTCGTTTATACCACTGGCGAGGTCGTATGTCATCCCTGCGTGCATACCTGCGTTCCCGATTACTTTGACTTCTCGTTTGATGCGAGACACGAAAAGCCGGAGGTACTTGAAAAAGTTCTCGATATCGTAAAGAGCTGTGCGGAAAAAAACTGGTCGGGCTGTACCTGTACCGTCGAAAAAGCATGGAACCGCGACACTGTTTACTGGGACAAGAAACTCGTCGGATATGTCAAGGCTGCCGCTGAGGAGACCGGCGTATCGCATCAGTATATCCATTCCGGCGCGGGGCATGATGCGCAGTTCGCTTCGTATATGCTTCCGACGACTATGATATTTGTACAGTCAAAGGACGGACTTTCTCACTGTGAGCCCGAGTTCTCGTCGGTAAAACACTGCACAGAGGGCGCGACCGTTATGCTGAATGCAGTGCTCAAAGCCGACAACGATTAAGGAGTTTTTATGGGCAGAGAATTTATCGTACCTTCCCGCATTATAACGGGAGAAAACAGTCTGGCACTCGCTGCGAAGGAACTTTGCAGAATGGGCGACAGAGCACTGATAGTGACCGACCCTGTCGTAATAAAGCTGAAATGCTTTGAGCGGCTTACGCAGCTTCTTTCGGAAAACCGCGTTTCTTACGCGATCTATTCCGATGTTACCGGGGAACCAACTGATGCTATTGTGAATGCAGGACTGTGTAAATACGAGGTAGAGGACTGCGATCATCTTATAGCGGTCGGCGGCGGAAGCCCGATAGACACGATGAAAGCAATTGCAGCGCTCTCCGCGAACGGCGGTAAGATATCCGATTATATGGGCAAAGTGATAAAAGGCAGGATGCCGCCTATGGCAGCGATACCGACAACAGCCGGTACAGGCTCCGAGGCGACAAAGTTCACAGTTATCACCGACAGTGCGACAAGCATAAAGATGCTTCTGAAGGGTGACTGTCTGATACCGTCGCTTGCGATCATCGATCCCGCATTTTCGATGTCATCACCGAAAAGCGTCACAGCTTCGACGGGTCTCGACGCGCTCACTCATGCGGTGGAATCTTACACCTCGCGTCTCGCCCAGCCGCTTACCGACGCCGTTGCAATATCTGCTGTCAAACGTATTTTCAGGCATCTTCCGACTGCATACAGCGACGGAACAAATACCGAAGCAAGGACGCAGATGTCGATTGCTGCGCTCGAAGCGGGTATTGCGATAAACAATGCATCCGTTACGATAGTTCACGGAATGAGCAGACCCATAGGTGCGCTGTTCCATGTTCCGCACGGGCTGTCAAATGCCATGCTTCTCGAAAAGTGCATAGGCTTTGCGCTTGACGGGGCTTATGGGCGTTTTGCCGATCTCGGACGTGCTATAGGCGCAGCGGAGAGCTCAGACAGCGATAAGTCAGCCGCCGAAAAGTTTCTTGGAAAGCTCGGAGAGATATGCAAGATATGCGAAGTTCCGACTCTCGGCGGATTCGGTATAGACAAGGAAGAGTTCCTGGCGCAGACGGATAAAATGGCGGAGGACGCGCTCGCAAGCGGTAGTCCGGACAATACGGCAAAGCCTGTGACAAAAGATGATATTATCGGAATATACAAGTCATTGTGGGATTGATTTTTACACTTTCATAGTTCTTTTTTTGGATAAGGCGATATACGTTTGTATATCGCCTTGCCTGAAATCTATCGGAGCCGATAATTCACATTCACCGGTGGCTGCACTGTAAAACGCGTTAATTCCGGCAAATATGAATAGCCGCGTAACTTGCCATGCAAAAATGTTGACAATCATTCATTTTTCTGTTATACTATCATCAATATAAAGCAAAGGCAAAGGCGCTTATCTTAATGATAAGTGCCTTTTTGTGTCAGGAGGGTGTGTCATGATAACATTGAATGATTATTTATATTCCGGCGATACTGTATTTAAAATACTGCATCAGTACGCAGGTGATCTCCGCGAGAACGCGAGGCTTACCCGTAATTCCATAGATACAGCGCACAGCAATTTTCTTGTACAGATAACGGAAATGCTCGAACACAACGACTTCCTGACATCGCAGTCAAACCGCATAAAGGAACTGTACAAGTATATGACCGTGCAGTACCCTTACCTTGCGTTCACATTCAAGGGCAGAATAAAGTCACTGATACGCGCGGAGGAAAAATTCAACGGATATATTGTTGAGTACATCTATGACTATTACATAGAAAACGGAAAGCTCCCGACCGAGGCGGAGATAAAAAACAAGCTCCAGTGCTTCCGTGATCTTGTCGCGTATCGCATCGTTATCTCACTCCCGAAATGTCATCTGAAAAAAGGAGAGGACAGAGAAGCGGAAGAGCTGAAGCTGCTGTATGAGGTGGCGGAGATGCTGCCGGAATTCCTCGAAGAGCGTGGATTTACCGCAGAGCTCTCGGGACTTCCGGATAAAGAGCAGTCACCCCGACTCTCGGAGAAAGTGCGCCCATACTACCGCGACTATATCGCGAATGTGCGTCCTTTCGGCTATCAGTCACTGCACATAACCCTTTACGACAACTTTGCAAGATGCTATGTCGAAGTGCAGCTCCGCACAAAGGATATGGACGACAACGCGGAGATCGGCGAAGCAAATCACTTCGGCTATGAACAGCGGCAGGAGCTTTCACGCACACGCCGTGAGGCAATTCCCGAAGGCGAATGTTTATGGTTCGATGAGGCTTATGAGCGGGTGTGCAGACTGAAAAACATCGAACTTTCGGAGATAGATGTCAATATGTTCCGCGCAGTGGATAATTACCTGATAAACGACGGCTGCGGTCTGTTCCGCGGACGGCAGATCCTTCCGTTTGAACATTTGTCGAGATTTCAGAACAACCTTATAGATTAGGAGTGACTTCTTATGTATAAAGGAGATACGCTGTACAAGTGCAGCGAAGAAAGAATAAAAGTGCTTTTT